>CAIYBH010000346.1 GCA_903924405.1 uncultured Planctomycetaceae bacterium
CAAAGGAAATCCCGGAGCCTCGAAACATACAGCAGTCAGGAGTACCATCACCGACACTCAGAATCCGCTCAGCGGGGATTCCGAGTGAGTCTATCAGGTGCATCACCGCGTTGAACTTACATACGCTGTGTTCATGACACCCGTTCGAATGCAACATTGCAGGCCCGGGAAGCACAGCACCTGTCGCAACCCCGTCACGAAACTTCATCAGGTGTGCTATGCTGAAATCCCCAAATAGCCGACGTCGGACGATCTCTGTCGCGACGAAGTAGCTGTCACTGATGATACCCACTCTGAAACCACGGGCACGCAGCCACGTGATGGCCTCCCGTGCCCCCGACATCAGAGGCAGTTGAGCAGCCACTTCCTCAAAGACCTGTCGAGGAACACCCGCGAACAGTGACGCGATTTTCTCCATTCGCTCGCTGGCGGACATATCGGAATTATCGAGATACTCACTCAGAGCCGTTGCACGGTTCACGCGTCGCGCAAGAGATTCGACAAACCGACCACCCACAAGCGTCCCATCCATGTCGAAAAGGGCTAGTCGAGCCGGTTGGCCAATCTGAATGCTCAGGTTCGTCAGTTCCAGTTGCGACGCACGCTCCGTCTCCTCTACTTCCTGCACTTGCTGCAGGCTCAGACGATTATACCTCGCCGCTCGATTGATGATTGTACGTGACACCTGACGAGCCATATCTCCAAGAGCCTCAAGCCTCTGACTGTCATGCTGCACTTCGCCAACATCAACCTGACCTATCCGGGCGCCGGAGAAATTGACATCAATAAGCAGGCCAACGTCCACGCCATAATCCGTCTCCAGACGCAGGTTTCGAAACAGACTTCGAGTTCCTGAGATAATGCCACCCAGCGGCTGGTCAATGTGATTTAGCTCGGGAAAAAACGTCTGCAGTAATGGCCTCGCCGTCAGCACCGTCACTCGTCCGGAACTACGAGTAAACCGAGCTTTAACGAAATCCGCAGTTCTGTTTTCCAGCGGTTGCACCATTCGAGCAATCAGGTCGGGGGTCAGCATCGACAGATCCCCATCAAGAAAGACAACCTGCTCGTTCGTGGCGGCCCAGATACCATCCGCCATCGAGGCTCCTTTGCCCAGCAGAGTACTGGTTATGACTCGAGCCCCGGCGTTCAATGCCAATTCAGGAGTCCCGTCAATCGATCCATCATCAACAACAATTACCTCCGAGACGCCTGGACTCTGCAGTGCAAATTCCACGACGTACCGTACACTGCTGGACTCATTCAGCACCGGGATTATAACCGTGACCATTCTGTGACTCCCATTCGAGATCATGGTATTCCTGAACACATGCTGTTGTGCAGCACTTCGTAATGATCACTAGTCGAGATGCGTCCGACAAGGCTGATGGTGTTACCAAGCAACAAAACCATCTGTATTCGATGGTTGCGTAATTCTTTTTTCACTCGATCCGCTTTGTTGAAAACAATGATTTTCCATTGCTGATAATTCGGGATTTCTTTTTCAGACTTGTGGTGACTTACCCTGCCAGCTTTTCGCAGACGGCGGCGATTGTTTGCAATTTCCTGGCGTGGTTTTGACGGGAAGTTCATGATGTGGCACCCCATAATCCAAAGCACATCAGACATTCGCAACACGATTGCGGACTGGTGGTATTTTCATGCCGGTCGAGACGCTTGCGGTCATGTTCTTCCGTAGTGCAACATGGGGGCCACCCATCTTTGCATTTCGCCGCTTCAGGCTGCAGGTCTGCCAGAAAAGAGCTGGTGGCAAGTACCACTCCGCTATTGAAGCTGGTCCGAAAACGTGAACCAATCCTGACGAGGTTGCTGGCAACGCGGAACAGCACGAATCACGTGTCTACCGGCATCGCCATCGAAGCAGAGCACACAGCCGTCGGCCAGATGACCCGGGAGGACGACCGCACCGGACGACTCGCGCCGTGCCCCTTTGAGTGGGACACAACATCAGAACATCCCCCGAATCCGACAGCGATCGCCACTCGCGAACACGGTGTTTTCTGTGGAATTCCAAAACTCTTGAAAAAGAGTCCCGGAACTCGCCTGGACCGTCAAACAACAGGTGGATGGCCCCATATTTGGATGGCCCCATATTTTTCCTGACAAAATCCATTGACAGCGGCTGGCGCCCGTTCGTGGCAAGGTTTTGATTCTGCAGATCGCCCCAAAACAACTCTTCCTTTCAAAAGAAACCACGGTATTATTAAACCATGACTTCAACTATCGACATCACAGCGTTCAATCGCGGAACTGATCCGATTCTGCAGTTCATTACCGTGGATCAGGCTCGGGCGATTGTCCAGTTTCGTGGAGATGCCGCATTGCGGAAGAGGATCGACCAACTTGCTGAACTGGCAAATGAAGGCGAGTTGTCCGAAGAAGAGCGGGCCGAGTACGAAGGTTACGTTCACGCCAACAAATTTGTGGCGATTTTTCAGGCAAAAGCTCGCAAGCTCCTGAGTAACTCCTTGTCATGATCGACGCGGAGACAAGACGGCTGGTCCGGGAACGAGCCGGAAATCGCTGCGAGTATTGCCAACTGCATCAGGACCACTCTCCGCTGGCAACGCTGCAAATCGAACACGTCAATCCTCGAAAACACGGTGGCACTGACGATATCGGGAACCTTGCTCTTGCCTGCATTGACTGCAATCTTTCGAAGTCCAGCAACATCGCGGGACGAGATCCACACTCGGCAGGCATCACCCCCCTCTTTGACCCTCGCCGAGACGTTTGGGTGGATCATTTTCAGTTTGATGGTGCATTTCTGGTGGGCAGAACACCAAAGGGTCGCGCTACCATTGCCGTCCTGAACATGAATTCAGACTACCAACTTGAACTCAGAGCGACTTTGCTTGAGGAGTGAGGTCCACTGCAATGGTCTGATGAATTGGTTGCGATTCGTCGGTCGGCCGGCACATTTTTTCGGATCAGGGTTGAATACGTCAGTGAATAAAAAACAGGCTGTCAGGGACTAAACCATTCGGTGGCGTTGATGCGCTGAAGTTCGCTGTCGATGTCTGTGCCTTCATAAAACGAAAGCCAGCCTTGCAGGGTTTTTGTTTCTCCAGGAGCGCAGTCGGGAAACTTGGGGTCGGCGTGCAGGCAGGGGCAGGGAGCGTTGCCCCAGGCTCGATCGATCGGTGACCACCCCGTGATAATCCAGCGCGTTTTGTCCGGGGTGGCGGCGATTGAGTACCGTCCTTCGAAACGTTTGTTCTCGTTGGTCTGGGACTCAAAGCCCGCGGCACCTTTCAACATCACGCAGTTCTGAACTCGCAGGTCGCTCAGCGGCTGGTCGGTGCCGTTTTTCAGCCACATGGTCATCCGCACATGATCTCGTTCTGCTTTGGCTGTCGTGCCGAATTCAATGCCGTTGGGAAGTCGCCAGGTATTCTGCAGGGTTTGATCGTTCGTCCGCGACCACTCGCTGACAGGAAGGACGAGTCCCTGTTTGTCCCAGATGGTGGGCACATGGGTGTGGGCCAGCCATGTGAGTCCGAGATTGGACCAGATGGCTTCGGGAATGTCCGCGACAACGTAACTGTGATCGTCCCAGGGGCAGAAGACGCTGATCTTGGTTTCCCGCCACGGATCAACAGCGCCGTCAAGAAACCCGATACGGGGATGACGTCCACCGGGATAGGGCAGCATCAGCAGGCGGTCCGCGGGTTTCGGGACCGTCGTGGGGACGCTGATACGGAATTCCTTCAGTTTCTGTGCCACCTGCCGTTCATCAAGTCCGGTGACTATCGCCATTTCCTCGTGGTTATAGCAATGCCAGGCCATGTTCTGCAGCCAGCTCTGCAGTTCCTGATCGTTGCGACACGGGCGCAACTGGCGGTCGGCAGAGTGAGTATTCACGGGTAGCGTGAGGGCAAGCACGAAGAGAAGCAGTGTGTTGAGGCTGATCATGGTGTGTGGTGGGGGGCTGGAGAGAAGCGAATCGAAACACGGAGCGGGTCTCAGGCCGATGTGACAGGGTTCAGAATCGTGCCTGGCGTTGTGCGAGATATTCCATCAGGGCTTTGTCAAAGGGCATGCTGGTGTCGAGCGGGACGTAGTCGGCGCCCATGGCCATGCAGGCGGTGCGATATTTGCCGCGAAGTTCTTCCAGGGCCTGCAGATATTCGGTGCGGATGCCGCTGGCATCGAGGACCTGGTGTTCCTGGGATTCCGGTTCCAGCAGGTCGACACTGCCGGAAAAGGGGAATGTGACTTCGGCTTCGTCGAGGATATGGAACAGGATCACATCGTGGCCGCGAAACCGCAAGGCGCGCAGGGCTTCAAGGATCTCGTCGGGATCCGCCAGCAGATCGGACATCAGCATCATCAGGCTGCGATGCCGAATCATCGATCCGGCGCGACGCAGATTTTCGGCGATGTTGGTCAGGCCGGTGGGCTGGCAGCGCTGCAGCACGGACAAAATGTCGCCCAGCTGGGTTCGTCGACTGCGGGCCGGCAGACTGGCGCGCAGCTGATCATCGAAGGTCATCAGCCCGACGGGATCCTGCTGATGGATCATCAGATAGCTGAGCGCGGCGGCAAGGCAGATGGCGTAATCAAACTTGGTCAGATTCTGGCGGTAGGTGTAGCCCATGCTGCGTGACAGATCCATCAGCAGGTAACCGGTGATATTTGTTTCGGCCTGGTAACGTTTGATGTACAGTCGATCGGTGCGGGCGAAGACCTGCCAGTCAATGTCTTTGGGGTCATCGCCGGGTTCGTACCGTCGATGTTCGCTGAATTCCACGCTGAAGCCCTGAAACGGGCTGGCGTGAAGCCCGGACAGCAGGCCTTCGATGATGAAGCGGGCGCGCAGGTCGAGTCGCCCGATGCTCTGAATCACTTCCGGCTTGAGATAATTTTCAGCGGAAGGCATGTCGATGCTCCGGGACTGTCAGAAGATTCGGGGTGCGAGGCGACCGACCTCGCACGCCGGGATTGCAGACGGATGTGTGATCAGAGCGTCGTCGGGGGCGAGTGGCCGGTTTCGACCAGGTGCGAGGCCATTTCGCCGGCATGGTAGCTGCTGCGAACGAAGGGGCCGCTGGCAACCATGCTGAAGCCCATGCTGCGTGCCATCGTACCGATATGGTCGAATTCTTCCGGCGGCAGGAATCGTTCAACGGGCAGGTGTTCTGGTGAGGGCTGCAGGTACTGTCCGAGAGTCAGCATATCGCAGCCCACGGTACGCAGGTCTGCGAGGACGTCAAAGAGTTCGTCCATGGTTTCGCCCAGTCCCAGCATCAGGCCGCTTTTGGTGGGTATTTCCGGTGCTTCGTCTTTGACCTGCTTCAGCAGATCCAGTGTGCGCTGGTATTCGGCGTTGCGGCGAACACGGTGGTACAGTCTGGGAACGGTTTCTGTATTGTGATTGAAGACGTCGGGACGAGATTCGATGACACGCGTGACCGCGGCACGGTTTCCACGAAAGTCCGGTGTCAGGACTTCCACCTGAGCACCCGTTTTTTCGCGTACCGCGACCACAGTTCGGTACCAGTGTTCCGCGCCGCCGTCGGGAAGATCGTCTCTGGTGACCGATGTGATGACGACGTATCGCAGGCCCAGTCGCAGGGCGGCTTCGGCGACACGTTCGGGTTCATCCAGTTCCAGTTCTTCGGTCTTGCCTTTGGGGACCGAGCAGAATCCGCAGGGCCGAGTGCAGACATTGCCGCCAATCATGAACGTGGCGGTTTTGGTGGACCAGCATTCGGTGCGATTGGGGCACTTTGCGCTTTCGCAGACAGTTTCCAGCTTCAGATCGACAATGACGTCGCTGGTAAAGGCCATGCCGGGTTGCGGCAGGGGGCGTTTCAACCAGCGAGGCAATCGCCGAACTGGTGCGGAAATGTCCGGTGTCAGAACTGGCAATTCCTCAGAGTTCTGAAGAGTGATGATCGGTAAACTTGTCATGAATCAATGTCCGGGTTCGTTTCAGAAACGGATGACTGGTATGAAGATGATAGTCAGGATAGCCCAGTTGTTCACACAGGTGAATCGCAAGGGCGGAACGAATCTGAGCCATGGGAGTCGGCCGGACTCGTTCGGCATTCAGTGAGGAAATCCGCTGCCCCAGCAGTCCGCGGCCGATTTCCCGGGATTCGTCCAGCCGCGGGCTGACATTGAGGAATACTCCGAAGCTGGTGATCCCATTGTCGACATGAATACCCAGTTCGGCAATCACACCGTGTCGGCCGTAGACGGCCATGGGTTCGTCGGGTTTGACGGAGGCGATGACCTGCACGTCACGGCAGGCCAGAATGACGGCCCGCTGCAGGCAGCGCCGGAAGTCGACTTCGTCCAGGCGACATTCCAGCAGGGAGACCACGACGTAGGCGGCCAGCTGGCCCGGTTGATGCAGGATGGCGTGACCATCGCGGCGTACGCGATGCACGTTGATCAGTCGCGATTGCAGTTCCCGGGGGTCCTGGGGAAGTTCGAGCAGGCTGGCCCCCTGCCCCACGGTCACGGTGGGCGGATGTTCGCACAGCAGAATGGCAGCATTGGTGCGGCTTTGCAGTCCGACTTCGTGCACCAGCAGTTTCTGCAGGGCCAGCACGGAGGCAAGGTCGACGGTTCCCAGCAGACGCACCTCGGCGGTGGTCTGAGTCCGGTCGGAGAATTCGTCCCAGTCGATCTGCGTCATGATACCTTCAGTGTGCCGTCGGCCGATCACTTGCGGCCATGTGCGGCGTGGGAAACAGGCGCGGCCGGTCAGCCGCGTGGCCGTCACCGTTATCCCGTGATTGTAGCGTTTCCGCGCGGGCTGGTTGCGGTTCGATGATGTGAAACCAGAGACAGTCCGGGGGAAACCTGTTTTTCGGAAAGTCCGCTATTTTTGCGGCCACGGTGTGCTGGTACCAGTGCTTTCCCGCCACTTCCTGCGGGAAAACGGTGAAGTCTGCGGTCATTTTGCGGGAAAGACGGCAATTCCGGACTTTCTCCGGACCCGGAGTTGCCTATGTTTCCTGCAGTCTGCCAACTGGTGGGCGCAGGCCGCATTTCGGCCGATTTTCTCTTTTCAGCGCGTGCAGGCAGGTCCATGGGATATCGAAATCTTCAGGAGTGCGTCAGGGATCTGGAGCAGCACGGTCGTCTGGTGAGACTGAAGTGTGAGGTCAGTGCAGATCTGGAGGCGGCAGAGATTCATCGGCGCGTCTGTGAACGCGGTGGTCCGGCGATTCTGTTTGAAAACGTGACCAACTGCCGCTTTCCGATGGTCAGTAATCTCTTCGGGACACTGGAGCGTGCGAGATTTCTGTTCCGCGATGCTCTGACGTCCGTGGAAACCCTGGTGCACCTGAAGAAGGACCCGGCCTATCTGCTCAAGCATCCTCTGCGGATCCCGGGGACTCTGAAGACGCTGCTGTCCATGCGGTTTGCCAAACGCCGAAACGGTCCGGTGCTGGACTGTCGGACGACGATCGATCAGCTGCCGCAGCTGAAAAGCTGGCCGATGGATGGTGGTGCGTTTGTCACGCTGCCTCAGGTATACACCGAGCATCCGGATAAACCCGGCTACCTCAATTCCAACGTAGGGATGTACCGCGTGCAGTTGAGCGGAAATCAGTACCGGATGAATCAGGAGATTGGACTGCATTATCAACTGCACCGCGGGATTGGTTTTCACCATGCGGCGGCGATCGCGAAGGGGGTTCCCTTTCGAGTGAATGTGCTGGTCGGTGGACCCCCGTCACTGGCTGTCGCTGCCGTGATGCCGTTGCCGGATGGGTTTCCGGAAGTGGCGTTCGCCGGCGCATTGTCACAGCGCGCGATTCGCATGGTGCAGCCCACTGACGGCCCGATGATTTGTGCCGAGTGCGATTTCTGCATCTCCGGGACGGTGGATCCGGATCGACTGTTGCCTGAGGGACCGTTCGGAGATCATCTTGGATATTACAGTCTGATGCATTGCTTCCCGGTGATGACCGTGGATGCCGTATATCATCGTCGGGATGCGATCTGGCCGTTCACCGTTGTGGGACGGCCACCGCAGGAAGACACGATCTTCGGGGCGTTGATTCACGATCTGACCGGGCCGGCAATTTCTGCTGTGCTGCCCGGGGTACACGCAGTGCACGCGGTGGATGCCTCCGGGGTGCATCCGCTGCTGCTGGCGATCGGCAGCGAGCGTTATGTGCCCTATGCGTCAGAGAGACGTCCTCAGGAATTACTCACGAACGCCAACGCGATTCTGGGGCAAGGGCAATTGTCGCTGGCGAAGTATCTGTGGATCACCGCGAAGGAAGATCGTCCGGATCTTGATATCCACGACATAGCTGGTTTCTTTGGTCATATTCTGGAACGTGTGGACTGGACGCGGGATCTGCACTTCCAGACCCGCACAACCATCGACACGCTCGATTACACCGGAACTGGCCTGAATTCGGGTTCAAAACTGGTCGTGGCGGCGTGTGGGCCAGCCAAACGGACTCTGGCGACGGAGCTGTCCGGGGATCTGCACCTGCCGGAGCGATTCAGTGAGCCGCGCATGGTTATGCCCGGCGTGCTGGCAGTGCGTGCACCGCGGCATGCGGGGCAGGCCAACCAGTCCGATGGGGAATCGGAGCGATTTTGTCGCGAGTTGTCGCAGGCTGGGGCGTCAGGCCTTTCAGGCTGGCCGCTGGTGGTACTGACGGAAGACAGTGAATTCTGTGCGGAAAGTCTCCGCAATTTCCTCTGGGTCACCTTCACTCGCAGCAATCCGGCAGCGGATGTGTACGGTATCGAAGCGTTTGTGGATTCGAAGCACTGGGGCTGTCACGGTTCGCTGGTGATTGACGCCCGGATCAAGCCGCATATGGCTCCGCCACTGGTGTCTGATCCGGCGGTTGTGCGGCGAGTGGACCAGCTGGGGGCTCCCGGCGGCCCGCTGCATGGCCTGGTATGAAGACGTCTGAACCGACGGCAGGCCGAGCCTTCTACGGGCGATACACGTTGTGGTCAGTTCCACGGCATCAGGTAGGACACTCGGCTGACTGCAAGCCGTGGAGAGCGTTTCAAAAACGACAACGGGCCGCTGTTCGTGAGAGCAGCGGCCCGTTTTCATTCGACTCATGATTACAGCGGAGACATCAGCTCTGCTGCTGTGGATTGATCAGCGTCCAGATCGCCTCATCCAGCAGCAGCTGATCAGCAGCGGTGGCTGCAGCTGTTTCTGTTGCCGATGCGGCAACTACGACTGCCACGGGCTGCTGGTTTACATTGGCTGGGAGATCAACGGGCTGGGCATCCTGTTGTGAGCGAACCGTTGCCTGGGCCGGCTTCTGTGACGTGCCGGGAAGCAACGCTGACAGCAGAGCATCAGCCGTCAGTGCGTCCAGCGTTTTTGCCTTCAGAGGCTGACTGTTCTGTGTCACCGAGATGACGAAGACGCGTGCATCACTCCAGGCACCAGCCGAGCCCATGGAATTGAAACCGCGGACCCAGAAGCGGTAGGTCCCGTTTCTGAGGAACTTATCATCCGGCAGCGTGTAATAGGCTTCGGTGCCTGCCGGATTCAGCTGGAAGCTGTTGACCTGCAGCACGATGGTTTCATTGCGTTCCAGGTCACGGAGCAGGATCTCATAACGGAAGGACGCTTTGTCGTGTGTCCACGAGAAGACCGGCGTGCTGTCATTGATCGTGCCACCAGGGCCAGTGATCGTGGGTGTCAGCGGATCCGGAACGTCAATTCGGAAATTGTAGTTATCGCTCCAGCTGCTGAACTCATTGGAATTGTTGTACCCGCGAACGCGAGCGATATAGGTGGTCTCTTTCAGCCGCTGTGCGAAGGGCACCGTGAAGGATTTGGTGGTCAGACCATCCTGCAGGATGACCTGAGTCAGGCGACCGGTTGTTGGATTCACTTCGCTGATCTGAATCTGGTAGAACGGCGCGTCGGGAACTGAGGTCCAGACGAACGTCGGGTTCGCGTCATCAACGGAACCGGCCGGGTTAGCGACCGGAGCGATGATTTTCGGGATCACCGGTGTTGGTTCGTCGAGGGTGAAGGTGTACATCGCGCTGTACTCGCCCGCCTCGCCGGCGGAGTTGAACGCGCGAGCCCAGACACGGTACTCGCCCTGTGACAGTTTTTCCGTGGCCGTGTACGAGTTGGTCGTCAGATCGGTCTTGTGAATGATGCGGTACTGACCGGTGGTCATGTTGTTGACCCACAGTTCGTAACGGACAGCGCGATCCGCGGCAGTCCATGTGAAGGTGGGGAACACGGTGGCGACCACCTTGCTGTCATTCAGTCCGACCGGGCCTTTGACAACCGGGGCGGCTGGAGGCAGGATATCGACCGTGAAGCGGAGGGCTGGGCTCCATGGTCCGTACTTGCCATTGGCATTTGCGGCGCGAAGCCATGCCACATAGATGCCCTGTGTGAACACCGTAGGGTCGAAAAAGGTCTGGGTTCCGGGGAGATCGGACTTACGGAGGTACTGATTCTGCCCGGTTGTCAGATTGTTGACCCAGAGATCATAGGTCGCGGCGCCATCAACGGCCGTCCACGTGAAGCGTGGGTTGGTACTGGACGTGAGGCTGGACGGCGACAGCAGCGTGGGAGCTGTCGGCGACGGGGCAACCAGGTTGAACTGGACAGGACGGCTCCAGGGGCTTAATTCACCCACCGCATTGGCGGCTCGTACCCAGACTGTGTAGAGACCATCCTTCAGGGCATTGAAATGGGTGTATTTCGTACCGTTGAAATTGGTGCGATAGATCACGCGTTCGCCCGTGGCGCTGTTCTGCACCCACAGCCAGTAGGTGGCTGCGTTTTGTGAGGTCGTCCATTCGAATTCCGGGAAGGAATTGGCGATGTCCCCCAGCGGCTTGAGCAGCGTGGGTGTACCGGGAGCGGGAACATCGACAGTGAACGTGACGTAGTTACTCCATGCGGACAGCTGGCCATTGAAATTGCCCACTGAGCGAACACGGGCGCGGTAATCCAGCTGCTCAAACTGCTTTGCGGCTGTGAAGCTATTGGTCGTCACGGACGTCGTGAGATAATTCACCCACGATTTTGTCAACGTGTTGTAGCGATCGACTTCCAGGGTATAGCTGGATGTGTTGCCGGATGCGGACCACGTGAAGACGGGCAGAGGATCTGACTGGACACCTGTGGGGGACAGCATCACGGGAACGGAAGGCAGCGGAATCACGGTCCCGGTCAGAGTGTACTGACCGATGGCACCATACTGACCGGTGGAAGACACCAGAACGTAATAGACGCCCTGGGTCACATTGGCCGAGACCGAGGCGAACAGGCTGGTAGCGGGGTCATCGCGAACGATCAGGTTTCCGTTGCTGTCCCGCAATTCCAGCACGAGGTCGGCGTTTGTGCCGTAGGTCAGACCATTGTTGCCATAGATGGCGCGCAGATTCAGGCCGGTGACGGAGAAGGAGATATCCCCGGAGTCGGTTTCGACGCGGAACACATCGATGTCGTCGTTCTGTCCGAGCACGCCGTTGAGCAGGATATCGGGGCTGGACACCAGCAGTGGTGTCGCGGTGGCGATGGTGTTTCCGTGGTCGTCAGCACGGAACGCCACGGTGCGATTGCGCGTGGAGGTCAGAACCTGATAGTCATCCTGAATACTGTTGACGCCATTGGAATCCGGTGCGGAGACCCAGATTTCTCGCATGGACCCATAAGGGGCACCCATCAGCGGACCAACATCGGGGCGACCGCTGTCGTATTCGGCCGTTTTATTGCCACCTGCGTCGTAGACGCTGTGGTGCAGCAGGTCCATGGTGTGACCAACTTCGTGGGACGCTGCCATGGCGATCCCTTTGACGTGGTCGATACCGCCTTTTCCGACGTTATCGGAAAAGACGTAGCAGGTGTTCACCGTGCCGTTGTTGAATGCACCGAGATATGCGATCCCGCCTGGGCTGCCGATCCATGAGCCGTTGCCGCCGATGGACACCAGCATGGTTTCGAAGTCATTGTAGGAGCCCGGATCGACAGTGGTGACGTTCACGCGCAGCGGCATGAAGTCTTCTGCGACGCGGTACCACGTTTCTTCGATCATTTCGAGTTCGGTATCGCTGAACGTGGTGAAATCGTTGTCGATATCGAACACCGGGGTGACGACCGGTCCCGACTGATTGTCAGTACGGGAATTCGGCCAGTTCTGAGTTTCCGTGTGGCCATCGAAATCCAGATAGATGGTCACGGGGGCCCCGGGCAGGCTATTCAGCCTGGGGATCGCTGTCAGCGGATTTGTCAGGAGCGTACGGAACTCCAGCAATTCCACCGCCATTCGGGGAGCAGCAGCGGCCCGGCGGCGGCGTTCTGCGCCCAGAAGTACACTTCGAAATAATTGGCGAAGACCAGAATGAGATGCCATCTTTCGATCCCGACAGACGCAGCCAGAAGAGATTCAGCAACAGTCGAACCGTACCGTGCGCGCACTAACCGACGCACTGCACTTTCGATATCGGACGCGGATGCCACCAGAAAACCAACAGAACATCCCGGATGGTATCGAAATTTGATTGAAATTCACCACTATTGCGATCTTTCCGATCATGACGGCGAAAATTCGGATGTGGCGAATGCGGCGATTTCGGGCGTGCTGCTGGTTGTGTGGGTTGTGAGGATTGCTTTTGGGCCGGGCGGGTCTCGTTGGACTCGGTGGAAAGGCAGGCGAATGCCACGATTTCCCCGGAAATCTGCCATCCACCATCACAATTCTGAAATAATCCAGCCCTGAACCGCATCGGAACAGGGTTAACAGAGGAGTGTGTTTGTTGGAGCAGAACGCGGAAAATCCTTCCCCCGGCACCCCACTGGCGTCGTCCGATCCTGGCACTCAGCGTAGTACTGTAGAGCAGGCTTGTGTCAGTCTGGCTGGGGAGGTGGGGGATTTTCTGCGAGGAATGCTGCGTGACAGGCACCTTGCTGAAGATGCATGGCAGAAGACAGTGGTTCGAGCGATTGAATCGGCGGGGTCTGTGCGGCTGGGCACGATTCGTGGCTGGTTGTTTCGGATTGCATTGAATGAGGCTCGGTTGATACTTCGGGAACGCAGCAGGTTGCCGAGTGCGACTGAGTTATCGGAAGGCGTGGCCCGGGGGCAGCGATCCGGGATGGATTGTCGCGAGCTGCCAACGGACCAGCAGTTAATTCGAGAGGAACTTCGGGTGGCGCTTCGGGCGTCTCTGGAGTTGTTGCCGGTGGACCAGCGGGAAGTGATTCGTCGTCGGGTGTATCTGGAGATGTCGTTTGCGGAGATTGCGGCCGACATGAAGGTACCGCTTGGTACTGTCCTGACGTGGATGCGTCGGGGTGTCGTGAAGCTGCGTGAAGATCGGGCTCTGCAGAAACTGCTGCAGGACTAATGCCGGGAAGCAGATGTATTTTTGAAGTGGCGGGTCTGAAAGATGTTGATGGCCGATCAAAATGCTGAGCAGCGAGTGTGGCAGACCAGTATGTATTTGCTGGGTGAGCTGTCGCTGGAGGAATGTCTGCGATACGAGCAGCAGTTGGAGTTGGACGAGGCCTTGTGTGACGAGCTGGTGCTGGGGGGGCGTCTGTTGCAGGCAACGCGTGGGGCCTTCCCGGATGTTTCTGTACCGGCGGTGAGTGTCCAGGGGCAGGGCTGTACTTCGGTTGCGTTAAGTACTCCGGTGGCGTCATGTTCGTCGGCTTCGGGGATTTCGTCGATATCGCGGAAAGTGGCGGTGTTCAGTGCACTCGCGGCTCTGGGTTTGCTGTTTGCCGCCCTGCCGACACCAGGAGGTTTTCAGCAGCCTGCGGCGGACGTATTGCAGGATGCGGTGGCGTTGTCGGATATTCTTGGTCAGTGGGAGCCTGAGATTGGGCGGGACGCGGACTGGGAAGGGGATGGTGAAGATCGTATCACCATGCCGGAAAATCCTGATTGGTTGATCACGGCGGTGGATCTGGACGAGCAGTCGGAAGAGTCTGGCGCGGCAGCCGATGATGAGGACGAGGCGGTTTTTTGAGGTGGGCGGAATCATTGTTGAGGGATTCCGGGTAGAGCGGACATTCCACGGGATAATCAGGCGGGACAAGCTGACGAAAATGAAGCGAATTATGTGGAAAAGAATGATCGAGCCCTGCTGTCTGGTGCTGTTGAGTGCTCAGATTGCTCTGGGTTCGCCGCTGGATCC
>CAIYBH010000347.1 GCA_903924405.1 uncultured Planctomycetaceae bacterium
CGACAGCGACGACAGCGATGAGTGCAACCATCAGTCCGTATTCGACCATGGTGGCACCTTCTTCACGGACAGTGACGTTACGCAGAGCAGCGATGAACTTTGACATGACTGAGGACTCCTGGAAAAAATCAAACAGACTTCGGGAAGTAGAACAACAACGGGCAGCACAGTTTGGAACTCAGACTCAGAAGGTGAGTCCACTGAAGGTGTCAGCAACTTTTCCGCCGAGTGTTCCAACGGCAGCGACAGCGACGACAGCGATGAGTGCAACCATCAGTCCGTATTCGACCATGGTAGCGCCTTCTTCACGGACAGTGACGTTACGCAGAACAGCGATGAACTTTGACATGACAACACCCTTTCAGAAAAGAAATCGAATAAGGGGGCGTAAAAAGGGGTCAGGAACCAATAGCCAAATGGCCCGAAGGGTGCTTCGCACTATTGGTTCCTGACCCCCTTTTCACGCCCTGGAACGACCAGACTGAACTGTGCGCGGAGAATCAGCGCACAGAATGAACGCGGAAGAAGTGCTGTGCGGATGGGACGGATTGCGAACCAGACGGACAGCCAGATTGACGTCGCGGAATGATTAGCGACGCGGAGCCCCGCCTGCGAGGCGGGATCATGGTGGACTCTGAACAGTGCGATCAAAGTCTTATCGAAGTCAGTTGAGCAGAGTTCCGGAATCGGTGGGCACTTCAGAAACCTTAGTGTCTGACGCCTTCCGGGATCCGAACTTTGATTCAATGTCCGACTAAGGCAGTTAAGGCTTTTTTTGCCGTGTCAACCGCCAAATATTTTTTTCGGATTTTTTCTGGCGAAAAGCCCGCGTGTTCTTTGGTTTGCTCAGATTGCGCAGTCGCCCTGTTTGCTTGTTTCGGAGTTGCAGCGGCGGACTGATGAGAACCGAGGTTTCTGGCGAGGAATTGTGCAGGCGAGTTCAGAGCTCAGATGGCCCCGAAGAATCCACGCCAGGCTACATCCAGTGACGCGGAGTTGATTTCGAGTGGTCGGCCGTGGTAGCGGGCGAGATCCTTCATGCGTTCGATGAGGTCTCGGGATTCGCTGCAGCGGAGTTCACGATTTTCCCGTCGGTAGCGTTCGAGGATTTCGGAGATCAGGGCATTGGAAACGGTGATGCCTTCCCGTGCGGCATAGTTCCGAAAGATTGTGGAGTACTGTTCGGGGGTTGGTGACGTGAGATTCAGGCGGTATCCCATGCGTCGGAGAAACGCCGGATCGGTCACGTCGCGTGGATCAAGGTTGGTGGCGAACAGCAGCAGGTTGCGAACGGGGACGCAGATTTTCTGCCCCGTCTGGAGAGTGAGGTAGTCGATCTGGTATTCCATGGGAATGATCCAGCGATTCAGCATTTCCGCGGGGTTGACCTGCTGACGGCCGAAGTCGTCGATCAGCAGCAGCCCGCCGTTGGCCTTCAACTGAATGGGCGCCTCGTAGAACCGCATCGAGGAGCTCCACGTCAGGTCAAGATCCTGCAATCGCAGTTCTCCCCCGGCGACTACGAGCGGTGGGCGAATGCGGATCCAGCGGGGATCGAATCCGCGTGCCTGTGGTCCGTCTGATTCGAGGACTTCGTGAACCTGGGAATCAAAGACGCGGATGACCTGGCTATCGACAGCGAAGCAATGCGGAATCCAGATGCCATCGGTGAGCGCTTTGCGCAGATTCAGACACAGCGCGGTCTTGCCGTTGCCTGCGGGCCCGTGCACGAACAGGCTGCGATTACCGTTAACGGCGAGTCCGGCCAGCATGCGTGATTCATCGGTCAGCGTCAGTCCCGACAACGACTCAGCCACCTTTTCCGGGGAAACCGGGGCGCGTTGTCTGGCCTGACGTTCGACGGAGTCCGTATAAGCCTCGAGGGAAACAGGTGCCGGGCCGATGTATCCCGAAATTTCCATCGCGCGCGCGGCCCGTTCGCGACCTTTTTGCGAGAGGGTGAATCGGAAGCCCAGTGGTCCGGAGCTGCCCAGCACTTCGACGCAGCTTTCCCGACGGAGTTCTTCGAGCAATTCTGCCACCAGTTGCACGGCCAGCAGCATTTTCTGGGCGGCCAGTTCTGTTGTCAGCTGTGAAGCGGCATAGGCCTGTTTGAGCAGCAGCGACAACAGAACTTCACGTGCAATGCCGGTCTCGCGAATGCTGGTTGGCATCGCCGGCGCTTCCAGACCCTCCAACTGTACGACCGGAAAAGCGGCAAAAGACGACGTCATAAACGACACTCAGGGGGGAATCAGGGGCGGACATGCACTGAGTTCGGATGATATCGTCCTGCTGCGCGGCTGACCATTGTCGTGGGCTGGAGGGCGATGGGACTGATGGGGCTGATGGCGAATGATGTGACTGATGGGACGGATACGGTGGGCGGGACTGACGGCGAGTGCTGAGCCGTCTTGTGCGGGAACCTGGTGGGACGACTGCATCAACGTTGCAGTTCATTGGGTTGCACGCTGGGGGGATTTTCGGTTCGTTCGATGGACCAGCCGCGGGGCAGAAGTGCAGCCGGATTTGTTGTAAAGTCAAGGACGCCTTCGGGTTGTTCTGCTGTGAGGTGCAGCGCTGCGCGGTGATTGCTGCAGCGGGCGTTGACAAGGTTGACCTGATCGGTTCGGGTTTCCAGCAGTCGGCAGGTGACTTTCAGGTCCTGAAAAGGCAGCGATTTCACGTCCGCTGCGGTTGTGTTGGTGGTGCGGATCGAAGAGATCGGTGGCGGCTGCGTGGCGTTTGACGCGGGATCTGAGGCCGGATCCGGCGTGGCGACAGCGGGCTGCCCGGGGCGGATTTCAAAGTACACCCAGACATGGCGCACCTCCACCTCCATGCCGATCCATTGAAACTCACAGGACTCGTGATTGCCCGCGGTCAGCTGGAACCGCGATCTCACGTAGTCCTGCAGCAATTGTTCGCCATCGGGAGTGGTCTCCAGATTGATGCGGCGTTGCTGCAGTCGGGACAGTTCGTCTTCGATGACCAGCCCCGGCAGTTTCAGGGAGACTTCAAACCACCCGGACTCCCCGTTCCACTCCAGTTCTGCCGTGGTGGCGTGGAACGGGTGTGCCGCCAGCGTGACGTTGGCGAAACAGGCGACGAGGCACCACGTGGCGACATGAGAGACCAGCCATCGCCAGATGGGTGTGGAGCCCGAGGATGGAGTGATCATGGCTGGGGTGTTCCTGCGGGTGGGCTGGATTCCGGCTTGCGTCCGAGGCCGGCCTTCTGCATGGCGTTCTGTTCTTTCTGATCGCGGAACACGCGGAAGCGACTTTTCTGGATTTGGGGCGGGAAATAATTGTTGGAGCGATCGGCGTCGGCGGTTTCGAGGTGCGGATCCAGTTCCACGGAGACGATGGGTTGGCTGCTGATCACGAGTTTGGTGACAGCGAGGGAGTCCCGGACCCAGAGTTCTGCGGGCAGTCGCAATTCGGCTGTGGTGCCATCTGCGTGGGTCAGTTTCAGGATCACGGGCATGACCAGACCGCCGACATTTTTCAGGTCGATCAGATAAAAGTGAGACTTGACGCCCAGCAGTTCTCGTTCTGTGGCGGACAGTTCGGACAGCAGTTTTTCGAAGTTCTTTTTGTCGTCTTCGGAAACCTGCAGGTCGTCGAAGGAGTTGTAGAAGTCTTTCAGCCGGGGAATGGATTCCACCAGTTTGGGCAGTGCCTTGTTGCGTTGCACGGATAGAGTTTCCGGCTGCGATTCGCGTTCATTTCGCTTCGCCTGAGCGTCGCGTGTCGGATCGCCGTCGTTGGCGCTGTATTCACGAACGTTGGTCAGGGCGATGTCCACGTGATCCGTGGTGTAGAACCAGCCATGCCAGAACCAGTCGAGGTCGACACCGCTGGCATCTTCCATGGAGCGAAAGAAATCGGCCGGATAGGGGCGTCGAAACTTCCAGCGTCGGGAGTATTCCCGGAAGGCGAAGTCAAACAGCTCCCGTCCCAGTACGGTTTCACGAAGCACATTCAGCGCGGTAGCGGGTTTGGCGTAAGCGTTGTTGCCCATCTGGAGGATGGATTCGCTGTTGGTCATGATCGGCACCTGCTCGGTACTTTTCATGTACCCCGTGATGTCCTTTGGTTCGCCGCGAATGGCCGGGTAAGACTCTTCCCATTCCACTTCGGCGAGGTACTGCAGAAAGGTATTCAGGCCTTCATCCATCCACATCCACTGTCGTTCGTCGCTGTTGACGATCATGGGGAAGTAGTTGTGGCCGACTTCATGGATGATGACGGTGATCAGACCGTATTTGGTGCGTGCAGAATAGGTGCCGTCTTTTTCCGGGCGGGGGCCATTGAAGCAGATCATCGGATACTCCATGCCTCCGACCGGGCCGTTGACGGAAATGGCCACGGGGTAGGGATAATTGAACGTGTACTTTGAGTACACGTTGAGCGTGTGCACGATGGCGCGGGTGGAATACAGGCTCCAGAGTGGTTCGGCTTCGTTGGGATAGAAGGACATGGCCATCACGCGATTGCCGCCGACATCATGTCCGATCGCATCCCAGATGAACTTGCGTGAGGAAGCGAACGCGAAGTCCCGGACATTGTCGGCTTTGAAAATCCATGTTTTCCGTCCGTCGGTGCCGGCGGACTGATTCTGTCGGGCTTCTTCGGGGGTGACGATGAAGACGGGTTCCGTTGCGGTGCGCGCCTGTTCCAGGCGCTGGCGCTGCACTTCGGTGAGCACTTCGGCGGGATTCTGGAGGACGCCGGTGGCGGCGACAACGTGGTCATCCGGCACGGTGATGCGAACGGTGTAATCTCCGAACTCCAGAGCGAATTCGCCCTGACCCAGATACTCCTTATGCTGCCAGCCGGTGACGTCGGAATAGGCGCACAGTCTGGGAAACCACTGAGCGATTTCGTACAGGAAATTCCCGTCTTCATCGAAGTATTCAAATCCGGTTCGTCCGGGAAGTACGCGACCGTTGTTGATGTTCCACGACCATGCAACGACAATCCGCTGTGACTGTCCGGGCTTCAGTTCCTTCGGCAGGTCAACTCGCATGCTGGTGCGTACCACGGTGAACTTCAGGGGCGCATTGGTTTCGGCATCGAGGACTTCGGAGACGAGCATTTCGCCGTTGAATTTTTCGCCGGTCAGCAGGGTATCGAGGCTTTTCAGGGACAGGCCGGAATCGAGTGACGGGGCTTCAGCGGACAGAGTGCGTCCGGAGTTCGGCTGGCGGATGTTGCCATCGAGCTGCAGCCAGAGCCAGGACAGTGTGTCCGGCGAATTATTCTGGTAGGTGATGGTTTCGCGGCCGGTGATTTTCTGTTTGGTATCATCCAGTTCCACATCGATGTGGTAATCGACTTTCTGTTGCCAGTAGCGATGTCCGGGCGCGCCGGAGGCGGTGCGGTAATCATTGGGTGTCGGCAGGATTTCCTCCAGTTGCCGAAACCGATCCGGCTGGCGGTACTTGCTGTTGGTGACAGCCTGGGCCAGTGCGGGCGCTGAGTGATGCAGCAACAGCAGGATGGTCAGCAGAGGCCACAGCAGAAATCGGGGGCCGCGGGTGTGACCGCTGCCGGGGGACGCTGCTGATGGGAGTGATGTGAGCAATGGAGGGTAGCCAGACACGCGAAACCTCATGATATTCCGCAGAAACAGCGTCGCAGAAGTCCTTACAATCCGGGAGGAGACTCCCGCAAAATAGCTGGATTTCCATCGAGGGCAAGGAGAAACCCGCAATTTCGAGGCGTACCCCATGTTGCAAAAAGCGAACGTTCTGCTCTACAGTGGCGGCGGTGGTCGTGGTTCTGGGTGTGGAGTGCTGGTGGACGAGAACTGAGATACCGGAGAGGCTTTGCATGTCGGGGCGACGAGGTTGGTGGCAGACAGAGCGGTTGCATGTCCCGATTTGAGACCATCATCAGTGGCCGGTCGCGGGGCGCGATACCGTTGGTGTTGCGAGGGATCCTGCGAGTTCTCTCGTGGCCGTGGGGGCTTGTCATGCGCCTTCGCAACCATCTGTATGCCGGCGGGTATCTGCAGATCCATCGGGCGCCTGTGCCGGTGGTCAGTGTGGGAAATCTGACGACCGGAGGTACCGGGAAGACGCCTGTGACAGCATTCCTCTGTCAGCGGCTGCTGCAGTTGGGTTGTCATCCGGGGATTATCAGTCGCGGCTACCGGGCTCACGGTCCCGAGGGGAACGATGAAAAGCAGGTTCTGCGGATTCTGGTCCCGGACGTCGCGCATGAACAGCATGCGGACCGACTGGTGGCCGTCAGGCGGCTGTTTTCGGAGGGGTCCTCAGTTCCGGGGCCGGATGTGATTGTGATGGATGACGGGCTTCAGCATCGCCGGCTGCATCGGGATCTGAATCTGATTCTGGTGGATGCCACCAATCCATTTGGATATGGCCGTGTGTTGCCGCGGGGATTGTTGCGGGAGCCTGTTTCGGGGCTGCGGCGTGCGGATCTGGTGCTGCTGACGCGATGCGAGCTGGTGTCGGAAGCGGATTTGTGTGCGCTGGAGTGCGAGATCGAGCTGGTGGCACCGTTGTTGCGGTCCCGGATTCTGCGAGTTTCGTTTGCCCCCGGGGGGCTGCGTGCGCAGAACGGGCAGCGTACCGAGCTGCCAGCGATCCGGGGGCTGCGGGTATTTCTGATGAGTGGGATTGGAAACCCGGCGGCCTTTCAGCGGACGTGTGAACTGGCGGGGCTGCAGATTGTGGGTTCGTGCTGGTTTGCGGACCATCACCAGTTCAGTGGGGACGAATTGCAGCGGGTTCGGCAGATGGCGCATGATGCGGGTGCTGCCGCTGTGGTGGTGACTCTGAAGGATCTGGTGAAGATTCCGGCCGACGCAGGCGACTTTCAGGCGCTGGAGATTTCCGCTGCCCTGCCCCGGTCGAGCGATCGTGAATTGCTGGAGGAGCATCTGCGGACGCTGGTGAGCGGGCGGGTTTCCGGGTGAACGGCTGTCGAAAAATTCGGATTTCGTGGCAGCTCGCCCGGCGTGAACTCAGCGGGATCTGCGATCTGACCGGAATTCTGCAGGATTTTTCGGAGTGATCGACGTATACTGGCGACCCGCGTGTGAAATCTCCTGGAATGGATTCAGGTTCTGTGCCGTGGTTGTGCATCGCATACTGTGGATCGCTGCGGCGCGGGACGTCTGTGACACTTCCGGATTGCAGTGCCCTGCCGAGCTTTGAATGAAGAGGCTCTCTGATGAACGTCCAGACTCCGACACGATCACCACGGGCCGTCATTCCGGGACTTTTCTGCTGGTTGAGTCTGGTCTGTTGTGCGTGGGCTGGTGATTCTGCTGCGATCAGTTTTCAGCGGGACATCCGGCCGATCCTGTCCAATCACTGTTTTCCGTGTCATGGGGCCGACGAGGGGTCTCGTGCTGCCGACCTGCGGCTGGACCTGCGGTCTGAGGCTGTGCGACTGAAGGCCATCGTGCCTGGCAAGCCGGCCGAGAGTCTGCTGGTGCATCGCATCACGACGGAAAATGCCGAAGAGCAGATGCCTCCTGCGGAAACGGGCAAGCCATTGACGACTGAGCAGATCTCGCTGCTGCAGCGATGGATTGAGCAGCAGGCGGAATATCAGGAGCACTGGTCCTTCAGCCGAGTGCAGCGACCTGAAATTCCGGCTACGCGGACGGATCCGTGGTGTCGCAACGACATTGACGCATTTATTCTGCAGCGGTTGCAGCAGGCCGGACTGACCCCATCGGTTGAAGCGGACCGTGAGACTCTGATTCGCCGGCTGTATCTGGATCTGCTGGGGCTGCTGCCGTCACCGGGTGACGTGGAGCGATTTCTGCAGGATTCTGATCCGCAGGCCTGGGAGTCACTGGTGGACCGAGTGCTGCAGAATCCGCACTATGGAGAACGCTGGGGCCGTCACTGGCTGGATCAGGCGCGTTATGCGGATTCAAACGGATACACGATTGATGGAACGCGGGTGATGTGGCCGTATCGCGACTGGGTGATCGCGGCGCTCAATCGCGACCTGCCGTTTGATCAGTTCACGATTGAGCAACTGGCGGGTGATCTGTTGCCCAATGCGACTCTGGATCAGAAAGTGGCCAGCGCGTTTCATCGAAACACGATGATCAATGAGGAAGGCGGGGTGAAGCCGGATCAGTTTCGTCATGAAGCATTGATTGATCGGGTCAACACAACGGGGGCAGTGTGGCTGGGACTGACGGTTGGTTGTGCTCAGTGTCATACTCACAAGTATGATCCGATCAGTCATGAAGAGTACTATCGGCTGTATGCGTTCTTCAATGCGGCCGCTGATGCGAACAATCAGAGCGAAATGGTGGAGGTGCGTGAGCAGCAGCTGCTGGGCTGGAGTGAACAGCAGCAGCAGCAACTGACGGAACTGCAGCAATTGCGGCAGGAGCAGCAGCAATTGGAGAAGACCAGCCGCGATGTTTCGCAGTTGCCCGATCTGGCCTGGAACTGGACTCAGGTGCCGATTTCGGCCATTAACGCGTCGGGCAGCAGCATTCTGAAGATACAGGCGGATGGGTCTCTGCTGGCAAAGACGCATGCGGCGGCCAATGACACCTTTACTGTGAAGTTGCAGCTTCCGGCCACTGCGGAGGGGCCGGTCAGAGTGACGGCCGTTCGACTGCGGGCGTTGCTCGATCCCTCATTGCCTGATCAGGGTCCCGGAACGGCAGGGAATGGCAATTTTGTACTGACGGAGATACTGCTGCGATCCGGTGCCACGGACTATCCGTTCGGACTGGCGTGGGCTGATCACAGTCAGCCTGACTTTGCTGTTGAAAACGCGATTGATGGAGACGCCGGGACGGGTTGGGCGATCAACGTCAATGCGGCTCAGGCAGCGGCCGGCAAGCGGATGAACGCGCCGCACGAAGCGATTTTTGTCGCCACGAAACCGGTGCCTGTTGAAGAGGGCCTGCTGACGGTTCTGCTGAAGCATGATGTGAATCGCAATTACCTGCTGGGACACTTTGCGATCGAGGTGTCTACGGCGGATGTCAAGGCCCGGATGCCTGCGTCAGATTCAGCGTTGCGACTGGCGCAGGTCAACAGTCGGATTCAGGAGCTGGAGGCGAGCTTGCCGGGTCAGGGTAAGCCGGTCCGTCAGATGATCATGAAGGATCTGGCACAGCCTCAGGAGACATATCTGTTGACGCGTGGTGATTTTCTGGCCCCGGATCGGCAGCGTGGGATTTTGAAACCCGGCGTACCGGCGGCACTGGATCCGAACGGGGCCGACAGAACGTTCAGCAATCGTCTGGATCTGGCACGCTGGCTGGTGGCTTCTGAGAATCCGCTGACAGCGCGAGTCACGGTGAATCGGATCTGGGGTCGATATTTCGGGCGGGCTCTGGTGGAAACAGAAAATGACTTCGGACTCCAGGGGGTCACACCGGATCATCCCGAGTTGCTGGACTGGCTGGCGGCGGAATTTCAGCAGTCCGGCTGGTCTCTGAAGCGACTGCATCGCACCATCGTCACCTCAGCGGTGTACCGTCAGTCTTCCAGTTTTGTGAATGTTCGTGGTCTTGAGCTGGACCCGGGCAATGCGTTGCTGAGTCGCCAGTCGCGGTTTCGCGTGGAAGCGGAGATTGTGCGTGACATGGCCCTGGTGGCGAGTGGTTTGTTTTCGGAAGAGATTGGTGGTCCGGGTGTGCATCTGCCGCAGCCGGAGGGCATTTACGATTTCACTCAGAACAAAAAATCCTGGCCCACGGCGACCGGACCGGATCGTTATCGTCGCACCATGTATGTGATGTTTTATCGCAGTGCACCGTATCCTCTGCTGACGACCTTTGACGCACCGGATTTCAGCACGGTTTGTACTCGGCGTGTGCGATCGAATACCCCGCTGCAGTCGCTGACGGTGGCCAATGATCAGGTGTTTACGGAATTGGCAGAGGGACTGGCGCGGCAGGTACTGAGTGACGGGGGACTGAGCACAGACGAGCAGCGTTGCCGGGCGATGTTTCGATTGTGTCTGACGCGAAATCCGGTGGATCGTGAGTTGGCGGTGCTGCTGGATTTTTTCAGTCGCGAACTATCACGATTTCATTCGGAGCCTGACGCGGCTGGAAAATTTCTGAGCAGTCCATTGCCGGATGTGGACATTCAGGTGCAGGCCGCATGGACAAGCGTAGCGCGGGCGTTGTGGAACACGGACGAGTTTCTGATGCGTAACTGAGGAAGCGGCAGAAAATGGGGGCAGAAAAAGGGGTCAGGAACCAATAGCCAAATGGCCCGGAGGGTGCTCCGCACTATTGGTTCCTGACCCCTTTTTCTGCCCCGTGATACTACTCGGGCAAATCAAGATCCTTGTCGTTCAGGAGATCCTGCCCCGATCCTCGTACGGCGAGGATCTGCACGGTGTCGCTCGTTATGATAAACAACAGCCGGTAAGAGTTGCCTCGTCGGGTTTTGAACAATCGCTGTTTCAAATCCACCCCGATCTCGTCGGCCTCCGGGGCAGCAGGGCAGGAAGCAGCAGAGACAGAGAGTTGCCCGATTGCCTGCTCGAGCGCTGCGAGCCACTTTGTGGCTCCCTCCGAGGATCGACCACGGATCCACGATTGAATTTCGCGGACATCGCGTTTTGCACGCTGTGAGAACCGAACCGGCAACATTATGCGTTGTGCTGTTCGCTGCGAAGTTCACGAATGATCTCATCTGCAGCAAACGTCCTGCCTGCCTGAACATCGGCAAGGCCTTCACGGATCGCAGCCAGTGTTTCTTCTCGCTCACGCCAGATTGCCACCGCTAGTTCGGGGGACATTTGAGCCGCATCTTCTGAAACCAGTTGTTGGCCGATGAACTGGTGAAAGCGCGCCAGTGTGTTGATTTGTGGTGTGGGCATAAAGACCTCGCACGGAATTCCCCGGGGATGCGATCCAGTCTACCGTGCCAGTATGGATGAGTCAAAGTGAATACTAAATTGGGAGGCGGGGCAGAAAAAAGGGGGGGGGCAGAAAAAGGGGTCAGGAACCAATAGCCAAATGGCCCGGAGGGTGCTCCGCACTATTGGTTCCTGACCCCTTTTTCTGCCCTGCCCGGAGGGTGCTCCGCACTATTGGGTCCTGCCCCCTTTTTCTGCCTCCGGTTGAACATTCCAGAGTTGGAGGACGAGGGCCAGCATATCGGGGTCATGTTGTTGCAGTTGTTCGCGGTTGAAGGGGAAGAAGTCGTTGGTGGAGAAGCAGGCTTCTGAGCATTCGGCGAAGTATTCCTGCGGCGTAGTCATGGCGTAGGCGCGTTCTCTGGTGGGCTTGCGACCATTTCCCAGGCGGCGTTCGACGTTGTCGTAACGGCCGCTGGATTTCGCGCGATCGAAGGCTGCCTGAATGTCCGGGTTTTCAAAACCCAGCCGCAGAACTCGGTCATGCAGGGCGTGGGCCAGTTCGTGCAGGGCGAAATTCGGCATGCGACTGAGTTCTTCTTCGAACACGCGAATGTTGGTGAATTCGACCGCCTTCGCCATTTCGGGATCGCGTCCATTGGCGGTCAGCCAGCCGCTGGACGGGTGATATTCGGCGCGGGGACCTGTGCCGGGATATTCCGGGCAGAAATACAGGCGGACTTTCTGCAGTTCTGTGACGGCGGTTTTGGGCACGACGCGGATGATTTCCTCAAGTTGCTGCTGCAGGAGCTGTACAGCGTGTTCGGTCCGTTCAGATTCCTTGTCCAGCAGTTCGTTGTGGACGAGCAGTGTCCAGCCGACGACAACGCGTGAGGTGTACCGGGGCGATTGAGCCGCTGCGATGCTTGTGGCGACGAATGTCAGGCACAGGATGGTGGCAGTACTGAGGGGGAATCGCATGATGAGTTCCGGGTGTTTGGTGTGCGGTCACGGACGATGGTGGGTCAGTTGGAGTATAGTTTGAAGGGGACGGCGCTGACGAGGCTCGGAGGGCGTAGGACATTGAAGTCGCTGCAGGATTGGCATGACAGTTTTTTTGGGGGGCGGTTTTCGGTGTTCGGTGTTGCGAATGGGGTTGCGACTCCGAGCACGAGCTTGGGGGGTTTTGAACCACGGATGGACACGGAATAACACGGATGGAACGGGTTTGTTGAGGGCCGGGCGAAGTTCCATCTGAGCCGACAAATCAGTTTGCGGCTTGGCAGGAGCCGCGCCCTCCCGATGATACGACTTGTCACAATGTTGTGAGCGGCGACGCGTTAGCGGCCGGTTGCGATTTGCGGGGTTTCTGCCGCGTTGGTTTATGTTTTTTGGAACCACGAAAGACACGAAAAACACGAAATGGCGGTCGTGGTTTTTGAACCACGGATGGACACGGAATAACACGAATGGAACGGGTTTGTTGAGGGCCGGGCGAAGTTCCATCTGAGCCGACAAATCAGTTTGCGGCTTGGCAGGAGCCGCGCCCTCCCGATGATACGACCTGCCGCAATTCCGAGCACGAGCACGAGCGCGAGGGGGATTGGTTTGTGCCGCCGGAGCATCTGGAGAAGGTGCGCGAGCGATTTACTCGCGAAGAGGGCGCAACGGCATCACATTAAGAGCCGGCTGGTTGATACTGGTGCGTGCTGGCGTCAAGGGCGACCGGGGTCAGGCTTGAGCGGGCAGTCGTTCCAGGGCCAGCTGCAATCGTTCGCGGATTGCGGCGGTAATTCGTGCGGCGCCAAGGTGTCGTGCGGCGGCGGTGATGGGGTCGGGATCATTGCGCAGGCTGGGTTCGTGCAGCAGCAGGCCGGCCAGTTCTGCGAGACTGATGTCTTCCACCGCCCGTGGTTCCTCGTCGCGCGGCGACGAGGTTCGGAAGGGAACGATGTCTGTCGGAGTGGTGGCCCAGAGGAAGCGGCAGGCGTCTTCATCGGTGACCGGAAACTCTTCCGTCAGTGACAGGATGCGTTCGCGAGTCTTCTCGTGGACTCGCCGAATTTCGTGCAGGCGTGCAATGCGCTGGACGAACAGATCTTCGCGGATTGGGGCGAGTCGCCCTAGTTCCTGTCGGATGAGCTGCTGGAGTGTGCTGGTGTAGTCCTCGTCGCGAAAGCGATCAGGTTCAGGACGAGGCTGTTCGTCGGCACAGTCCTGAGTTGGTGTGGCCGGAGTCGTTGTGGCCTGAGTTGGCGGTGGTGATGCTGGTGCCGGCGGTGTGAGCGTGGCGAGGCGGCTGACGGGCGTTGGCGGTTCGGAAGTGACCGAGATGTTTGGTGTGTCGCTGCCGGCGGCGCTGAGGGCCGGGGTGTTTTCGGTCGTTTTCTGCTGGCGGTACTGGTTCAGCAGGTCGGTTAGTTTTTTGTGGACCAGATCTGTCGCGCCGTCGCAGTCATACCACCACTCGGGCGACCAGATCCGAACGATATTCCAGCCAAGATTTCGCAGGATTTGTTCGCGGATTTTGTCTCGATCACGGGCGGTTGCGGAGCTGTGGTAGGTGGCCCCATCGCATTCGATGCCGGCGAGGTAAGCGCCGGGAGCATCGGGATTGACGACGCCGAGGTCCACGCGAAAGCGGGAGACACCGATTTGCGGAACGATGTTCCAGCCGCGTTGCTGCAGGCGTTCTGCGACGGCCTGTTCGAAGGGGGATTCGAAGCTGCCGACGGAACCAGCGTTTGCGGCGGGCAGCGCAACAGCTCCGCGATCAGCGTAGTCGAGGAAGGCTTTCAGGTGGACGACGCCTGTGTGGCGGACACCATCGACGCGGAGCTTTTCGGCTTTGAAGGAGGCATAGACGACAAGTTCGCGACGTGCGCGGGTAACGGCGACATTGAGCCGTCGGTGACCGCCTTCGCGGTTGAGTGGCCCGAAGTTGAGTGTCATCGCGCTGGTCTGATCGGGTCCGAAGGCGATGGAGAACAGCATCACATCGCGTTCGTCGCCCTGAACATTTTCGAGGTTCTTGACGACTGTTGGTTCAATGCGATCTTCGCTGAAATACCATTCGATTGCCGGTTGTTCCCGGCGTGCCTGATCCAGCAGGTCTTCGATCAGGGTCTGCTGAGGGAGGTTGAAGGTGATGATGCCCAGCGTGGGCCGCTGGTCCTCGGGCAGCAGGAGTCCGGTTTGCATGCGTTGGACGGCAGTGGCCACAATCGCATCGGCTTCTTTGCGATTGGTACGACTTTTGCCGCGATCGAAGAGGCCATCCGGGAGATACTTCAGGGAGACAGCGCGGTCCTGAGTGACGGCGGAGGGAAAGGTGATCAGCTGGTTGTCGTAGTAGTACCAGTTGGAGAAGGCAATGAGGGATTCATGGCTGCTGCGGTAGTGCCAGTTCAGTTGCAGTGTGGGCAGGCCTGATGCGCGGGCTTCGTCGAGGATACTTTCGAGATCCTGTTCGTGATCCTGAAGATCTTCGTTCTCGGAGTCGGCATCGTTGCGACCGAAGAAGTTGGTGGGTGGAAGTTGTTTGGGGTCACCGACGATCACGGTCTGGCGGCCGCGTGCGATGGCGCCGATGGCATCCCAGGTGGTAATTTGTGAGGCTTCGTCGAAGATTACGACATCGAACAGGGCCTGAGAAGCCGGCAGGTACTGAGCGATCGACAGGGGCGACATGAGCAGGCAGGGGGCGAGCTTTGCGAAGGATTCCGGCATGGCGGAGATGACTTCCCGAATTGTGCGGCTGGGGCGTTGCAGCTGCATCTGGTGTCGGAGCAGTCCCAGTTCGGACTGTCGCGAGGGCTGATCGATTCTGGGGAGTGACAGGTTCAGGCAGGATTTGACGTGGTTGGCGGCCTGACTGCGGGCTTCGTCGTCGAGTCGACGGAATTCCAGGATAGCTTCTTCGTGACTGAAGCTCTGGAAGGACCTGAGTACGGGATTGCTGCCGATGGCTTCGGGCAGCCACCAGCGGACGAAGGCCAGTTCGAACGCGGGGAGCAGTTGATCGGGGGTCAGTTGCTGCAGTTCGAGGGCCTGGAGGAAGGGTGAGAGTCCGAGGGTTTCGCAGCGCGAGCGAACTCCGGACCACGCCGTCCATTTGCGCAGCAGTGGGCGTTGTTCGAGGATCGCGTTGGCGCCGGTCAGGACTTCAGCGAGGACGTTGGGACTGGTGCGGGAGAGTGGTGAGGCGCCAGCTTTTTCCTTAAAGCCTTTGAGGGCGGCAGTGACGCGCTGGTAGGCCTTCAGCAGTCGTTCTGCTTCATCCACGAGGGCTTGTTTCTGAGCGGGGCTGTCCCATGTTTGTCGGAGCGTGCTGAGGATGGGGGCCTCGGGGCCGAACTGGATCTGCAGATCATCGAATCGTTTGCGGAGCTGCAGAGCCGACTGAATCCAGGTCTGTAATTTTTCGAGGGGAGTTTTCCAGCCGTCCGGGAAGGGAATCAGTGGCGTCATGCGGCACTGCTGAATGGCGACCAGCGCTTCCTGCATGTGTCGCAGGTGTCGCAGATCGCGGGCGGGATCGGCCTGTCCGGAGATAGTCCAGGTTTGCAGGAGTTTCCGGACGCGGCGCTGGGCGATGAGTGTGAGGGGCCAGATACCGGCGAGGGCCTGTCCTAATTCGAGATCCAGTTGATCGATGGGGATGCGAGACAGCTGATCTTCGGCATAGCGTGCCGAAGTGCCCTGCTCTGCGGTGACGTATTTCTGAACGGCCTGATTCAGAGAGGTGGCATCGGTGCTGGCGGTTGGGAACGCGGGATCGAACAGGCTGCGGTGATCATCGGACGCCGCGGCGACGGCAGCGCGAGCGGCGTGAATCAGCAGTTCCAGTTCTTCGACGGTCACGTCGCTGCGGGGTGGGTACCCGAGTGCTTTGGTGAAGGCCACGAGGCAGGGTTGCAGAGCATTGGCGGAGGTGGCGAGTCGTTCGGCTTCCTGGAGCAGAGCGGCTTCCCATGCCGGCGTCCATTCGGCATTTTTCAGGAAGCGTGGTGCTGCGTGTCCCTGCAGAGTGCGAAACACGAGAGCCGTTTCCTTCAGCAGTTCAGGCAGCTCGGCATAGGCTTTGCTGTCCAGTTGCTGTGTGGCGGGCCATGGGAGTGTGGGCGTCCATGTGCCGGTGCCGCGGACGGAGACGCCCATGGCCCTGAAGATACTCCAGCCATTTGCGGCGGTGGCGTGCAGCGCTTCGACGTAGGCGTTGAGTTGATCGCGGCGAATTTTCAGGCGGCCGTTGAGTGAGTGCCAGTGGCCGCGGGTTTGCTGATGGGCGGCGTTCCAGGACGCCTGCAGCTGATCGAGGAAGCGTCTTCGTTCGGCCTTGCTGGAGTGAAGTTCGAGGCAGAGATCGCCGAGGCCCTGTTGGCGCAGTCGTCGAAAGACAACATCGAGCGCAGCGGTTTTTTCGGCCACGAACAGGACGGTTTTCTGTTGTGACAGGCACTGAGCGATCATGTTGGCGATGGTCTGACTTTTTCCGGTTCCGGGGGGACCGATCAGAACAAAGTCATGTCCTTCGGCGGCCGCGGTGATGGCGGCGATCTGAGACGAATCGGCGGGCAGCGGGTGGACCAGTTGTTCCGGGGCGTAGCGACGATCGATTTCGTGACATGCCGGGAACGGGGCTTTGGCAGCGACGGTGAAGGGGTCTTCGGGATTTTCGATCAGATGACGAACAACTCGGTTCTGTCGCAATTGATCGATGCGATCCGTCAGATCCTTCCACATGAGGTATCGAGCGAAGGAGAGCGTTGCGAGGGCCACGTCGTCGACGACTTCGAACCCGGGGATTTCGCGAACGGCGGAGCGCATCTGCTGCAGCATGGCGGCAACATCGACGCCCTGCTCATCGCGAGGCAGTTGAGTGGCGAGGTGTCGCAGATCTTTCTGAAAGTCGCGTCTGAGCAGTTCGAGCAGTGTGGAATTGAACTGGACGTCATCTTCGTGGTGAGCCAGTTGAAAGCTGGAGACGGCGCTGGCGCGGAGGAGTTTGACGGGGATCAGCACCAGAGGGGCGAGGCAGGGAGTGCTGTCGGCAGCGGTGGGTTTCCAGCGGAGAAAGCCCACGGCGAGGAACAGCGTATTGGAACCTCCTTCGGCCAGATCATTTCGGGCGCGGCGATAGAGTTCTGTGAGTCGTGCGGAGAGTTCAGCGGAGTCGAGATCTGCGGCCAGTTCGTTGCGCTGCAGGGCCTGCATGGCGAACTGCTGATCGAGGTCACCCTGTGTTTTGCGGAAGTGGGTACCGGCGTCGCGGTCGCCTTTGGGATTGTGTTCGGGCAGTGAGATGAGGGTGACTTTACCACCGCTGGCCAGCACGTCTTCCAGTTGAGAGAGTTGTGGGCAGAGGAAGGGAATGGTTTGTCGTGAGGGGCGGAAATTGAGCAGTCGATTGCGGAGTGACAGATCCAGCAGCCGACGTTGCCAGCGTTCGATGCGGCCTTCGGCGGTGACGGGTTTTTCTTCGGTGCTGTCGATGGGCAGCAGTTCCGGACCGGGCATGGGGGGCAGTGGCAGATCACCCGGAGTTTCGAGGGGTGTGCGGGGGTCTGTGTGGGCGGAAGGCGAAGCGAGGGGGCGAATCTGGGCCATGCGTGCGCGGCGAATATCAATCACCATGCGGAATTTTTCATCGTGGGTGTGTGTCAGTGCCATGCGTGCGGTTTCGCGGGCATGTTCAAAGGCCGCGGCCGGGCGATGGGTGATCAGCGTGGTTTCGAAGAGGACCAGTTCCCGGGAAGTCAGTGCTTTGCGAACTTCAGTGACATCGGTTTCCAGCAGAGAATTGAAGGTGCGTTCCTGGATCCAGGCACCACCGAAGCAGTGTCCCTGCTGGAGGATCACGACGGGGTTCAGGCCGACAGCTTCGAGGGCGGAAGCGAACAGGAGGGTGGTATCGAGGCAGGTGGCGAGCCCGGAATCGAGGATCGTGGAGGGACGACGAGTCTTTTGACCTTCCTGTTCAAAGCTCTGTGGAGGATTGGCATAGGTCAGTTGATGAGCGCCGACGGCTGACCAGATGGCGGCGGTCAGCATGAATGCGCGTGCCGGGTCTGCAGACTGATAGCCATCAAGTGCTGGTGAGTGTCCATGTCGTGCGAGGCTGTCGGCGGCGCGTTTCAGAATGCGGGCAATCGCCGGGTCATTGGGCATGACAAAGGCGGCGAGCAGTTCGGGCATGAAACCGGCACCGCCCCATTCGTCCCGCGCGAGGACTCGTACTTCACAGGTGTGGGTGGCGAGGACTTGTTGCTGGTGTCGCAGTTCAAAGCGGAGTTGAGAGCGTTCGGCTTCATTCAGGCCATTCAGCCGAGCGGCATCCAGTTCGACGCGGCAGTCGGTGAGTGAGAGTGTGCTGCCGGGTGCGATCCGATCAATGACCCATTGACGAGGGCGCAGGAAGGCGGGTTCGGAATGCAGCTGGAGCACAACCGAGGAGACGGCTTCTGAGCCGGAATTGCGAAGCTGCAGGTCCTTCAGGAGCGGTACGGAATTCTGCCAGGACGCGTAGTTGATGCGTGCATTGACTGTGGCGGAGATGGCCAGCTGCTGGACTGCGGTTGTCGAGGAATCTGGGGGATGACCAGACGGGCTGGACATGAAGCACCGGGACATTTCTGGGGAAAAGCGAGCACGGGCGACACCATCGGCCGCCTTGTCGACGGATCATAGTCGGCAATCGGGAGACTGTCTTGTGTCGGGTGGGGGATCGTATTCCGCGAGCGTGTGGTGGGGAGAATCGCGAAGCTGGCAGGGCGGCCGCTGAGGTGCGGGGTCAGCGGACTGCGATCCGGCGCACGCCACGGCAGAAGTAGTCCACAACGGACGTGGTGTCCACGCTGGTGACGATTTCGATGTTGGGTTGTCGGTGCTGAAATCGACGTCGATCGAGGATCAGGGTGCCGTTGGTCAGTTCGCCGCCGACTTCCACATCAGCAGCGATCTGTGAGGTTTCGAAGGTGGCGGCGCCGGTTGCGATGGCGAGTGCCGTGGCAGCGGGCAGACTGACTTCTTCGAAAGGCAGCCACTGGCGACAGGCTCGTCCGGCGAACTGCAGCAGGCTGGTCAGGAATTCTCCGGTCGGTGTGGAGGGGATCAGGCCGGTGAGTCGATCGAGGTCTTCGAAAGTCAGACCGGCGGAGTGTCCGACTTCGAGGGGGATCAGGATTTTGCCCACTGGCGATTTCAGCACGGTTTGCGCAGCGCGGGGATTGGACCACAGATTGAGTTCGGCTGAGGGCGTGACATCGCCGATGGAGTGCAGTGAACCTCCGAGGCAGATCAGGCCATTCAGGAGCACTGGCAGTTCGGGATCGAGATCCAGGGCCATGGCGATGTTGGTGAGTGGTCCGAAGGAGAGGATGCGAACTTCGTGCGGGTGTTCACGCACGGTGTCGACGATCAGTCGAGCAGACTCGCGGCGATTATGCAGATCGGGGACGAGTGGCTCAGTGTCCCCGAGACCGAAGCGGCCGTTGAGCGCCTGCGGGTGGGGCATACCGGCGGGCCAGATGTGACAGGGATTGTCAGATTCGTCGGCTTGTCCGATGCGAGGATGCCGGACCGGGTCTACGAGGCCGATGAGGTAATGGAGATTTCTTGTGGCCTGAGCGCCGGAGACAACACCACCGCAGGCGGTGAGGGCCAGCACGTCGAGGGTGGGGTCTGCGAGGGCGACGAGTACAGCGAGAGCATCGGCGATGCCCGGATCTGCGTCGATCAGGATTTTTCTGGCCACGATGAACAGGTCCTGTATTGAATTCTGCAGGTCAGTGGTTGCGGCGTGATCCGCGGATTGCCATGTGTGGCTGATGGACAGCGTCCATGGCGGTGTTTTCAGTGTTGCGGTTCATCATAACGCCTGAGGAGTGTAATCCCAGAGCGTTTCCGGGTAGTGACACCGCGGAGGCGTGAATTCACTCCGGGGCAATTGCGGGGCTGGGCAGCGATCAGGGCTGAACGGTCTGCGCGGCGCAGCAATGCTGATTCGGGTTCATTGTCGGTAGAGAGGGACTTGAACGGCGTCATGGATCCGGATAGGGTGTGGACGTGGTCAGGACTTACGAGGCGATGCCAGCGTGACGTTGCTGCGTGTGGTGATCCGGCTGCTGTTGTTACGCAGGGATGGGAACACGTGTGTCTGCGTGGTTCGCCAGAGCGGGCAGACCGGGAGGAGGGCTGAGTGATGAGACGCGGGGTACAGTCCATAATTGTTGTCGTGGTGATGCTGCTGTGGTGTGTCGACTGTCGGGCGCAGTGGTATGGCGGCTGGTACGGGTATGGCAACTGGGGGGGCTGGGGTGGCTACTATTCCGGGGAGGGATCGACACCGTATTCCAGTGCTGTTCGAGCGCAGGCGGAGTTGACTCAGGCGCGCGGCGTGGCTACTGAGAGTTATGCGCGGGCTGCGGGAGCGGCAGAGCAGGCTCGGAGTCAGTACCTGGAGAATCAGGCACGATTTGTGGAACTGCGTCGTCAGCAGAAAGCGGCACTGGAGGTGGACAAGGCGAAGCGTGAGGCGGAAGCGAAGGCACGAGCAGCTCAACGGCCGGCACCTCGCCCGCACACGGAGCTTTATCCTCGCTTATCTGTGGATCAGCTGGATCCGCTGACGGGACAGATTCACTGGCCGGCCTGTTACCTGACGCCGGAATTTGCGGCGGATCGTCAGATTATTGAAGCGGCGTTGAAGGAGCAGGCGGAGCATGGTCCGGAGGATCGCACGGCGAAGATTCTGTATGACGCAGCGTATCGGATGGGCGCGACTCGCAGTCCCGACCTGCTGAAGCTGAGTTCACAGGACTATGCTGCGGCGCATCGATTTCTGAAAAGTCTGGCGTATGAAGGCGAGCATGCTCGGGAGGCACTGAAATGAGCGGAAATCCGTGGCGTGTGTGGCTATTGTCCGTGGTGGTTGGTGTTGCTGGCGGTGCCCTGCCCTGTGTTCGGGGCCAGGACGTCGCGCCTTCGGCATTGCAGCCGATGCTGGAGCATCTGGAATCCACGGATCGCGAGGAGCGGCTGGAAGCGGTGGTGCAGTTGAGTGCCCTGGGGCCGTACGCGCACCCGGCTAAATCGTTGCTGATCAGGCTACTGGAGGCTGACGATCAGGTTCTGCAGTATCAGACGTTGATTGCCTTGGGTCATCTGGGACCGCTGGCTCAGGACGCCAGTGGTCCGGTCGCTGCATTCCTGAAATCGGATTCCGCGTTTCTGCAGACTGCGGCTCTGGAAAGTCTGCGACGGATTGGTTCGGCAGCCCCGGAGGACGTGAGTGTAGTGCGGGGGTTGAGTGACAGTCGAGACGCGGGCGTGGCGATTGCGGCGACGCGTTGTCTGGTGCGTCTGGCAGGTGAAGCGGATGCGCAGGTTCAGCAGTCGATACCACGACTGGTGAAGGCTCTGGAGGAGTCGCGAGCGGAAGTGCGCAACGAGGCATCGTTGACTCTGGTGGAGATCGGGGACGTGGTCGTTCCGGCGGTGACGGCAGCATTATTGTCACCGCAGGCCACGGCGCGGGTGGAGGCCTGTGAAATTCTGGGACATCTGGGTCCGGCTGCGGGGCGAGTGGTCCTGGATCTGTTGGTGGGTCTGGATGACGCGGATGAGCAGGTGGTGCGAGCGGCGATCACAGCGATAGGTGACGTGCATGCGCGGGGTGAGGTGTGTGTGCCGGCGCTGATCCGAATGTTGTCCTCGCGATCGGTCCCGGTGCGCGTGGTCACGGCGAGAGCGTTGGGTGAGTTTGGACGGGAAGCGACATCGGCAGTCACGGCGTTGTTGCCCTTGATCCGGGACTCACACGCGCCGGTGCGTGCGGCAGTGGCGGGAACGCTGGGGGCCACGGGGGATGGGCGAGTTGAAGTGGTTTCGGCGTTGACGGGATTGCTGGCGGACGAGAATGCCGCGGTGACCGTGCAGGCGGCGAACGGGTTATCGCAATTGGGAGAAGCCGCGGTTCCGGCACTGGTGCGGCTGTTGCAGGACGAGCGTTTTCGGCCGCTGGCGATTGAGATACTGGGGGAGATGGGGCCGGCGGCGCGAGCGGCCGTGCCGTCACTGCAGACTCTGTTGACAGAAGTGGAAGTGAATGCAGCAGTTCGTCATGAGGCGTTGGTGGCACTGGGGCATCTGGGCCCGGTTGCGAAGTCAGCGGTTCCGCAATTACGAGGCTTGCTGGCGAATTCTATGGATGTGGAGTTGCAGGCAGGGGTTGCATGGGTGCTGGCGCGGATTGGTGATCGGGAATCGATTCCGGCGTTGAAGCGGCTGGCCGTGGAGACGCAGAATGAGCGGACACGATTGGGTGTGGCGTGGGCTCTGGTGACTCTGGACCCTGCGAATCCGGAGCATCAGCGTCTGGCGATGCCGCATCTGGTGCAGGGGCTGGCGTCGGATCGGTGGCTGGTCCGAAAGGAGTGTCTTGCGGCACTGGCAAGGCTGGGTTCGGGGGCTGAGAGTGCGGCAGCAACGGTGCTGGACGTGGCGCAGCAGGATCCGGACGCTGCGGTGCGAGCGGAAGCGATACGAGCGCTGGCTGAACTGGGAGTGGGGTCTGAGCAGGCCTTGCCGGTCGCTGTGGCCGCATTCAGTGACCCGGCGACGGAAGTGCGACTGGCTGCGCGTTACCTGCTGGGGCGGCTGGGTTCCGGCGCGCAGCAGATGCAGACTCAGTTGAGAGAGTCCACGCGCGTGGGTGCAGAGTTTGAACGGGTGCTGGCGGCGTGGGCCCTGGTTCAAGTCGCTCCGACACCCGAGCATAACGCGCTGGCCCTGCCCTTGATGCTGGACGCAGCGGGGCATCCGGAGGCCGCGATTCGGGTGGAGGTCGCGAAGACACTCGGAAAGATCGGCGGGACTTCGACGGCAGCGCGGGAGGCGCTGGTTCGGCTGGCGGGGGATGAGGATGCGACAGTGCGTCAGGCGGCGCGGTCGGCTCTTCAGAACTGAACGCGGGCTGTATGAAGCTGTGGGCCTGTGGAAAAAGTCAATCCACAGGTCCTGTGACAGGCGCTGTTCCGGAGGTGTCGTCGAGGTTACGGCGACAGTGATTCGCGGGGAGACAGATGTTTTCAGTGGGAGGCCGTGATGCTCGGGATTCAGCGACTTGGTGATTCACCGCGGTGGTCGGATGTGGTGATTTATCGGGGGTTAGCGAAATGGGTGGAAGTGGCCAGCGACAGGACGCTGGATTTCCGGGGCCAGGTACGTCAGGTGCTGGAGCAGATTGATCAGACGCTGCTGCAGGTGGGAAGTTCGCGGTCGCAATTGCTGCAGGTGTTGATTTTCGTGGGAGATCTGCGGCAGATGGGCGACCTGAATGCTGAGTGGGATAGCTGGGTCGAGCGGGGTGCGGCACCGATTCGGGCGTGTGTTCAGGCGGGAATGGGAAATGGATGCCTGGTGGAGATGGTGATTGAGGCGGCAGTACCGGTTGAAGAGTAGTGGCTGGTGGAGGTTAAAGCGACCTGACAGCTTGATTTCCGGTGTGGTGGTGTTTGTAATGTGTGGGTAGGATGCCGAAGGGGTGGGAGGCCGTCGTTATCGGGGAACAGGCTGATGTCCGCGGATCAGAACGCAATGATGATCGAAGGGTATCGGGGCTACCTGATGGCGATTGCGAGGCTGCAGTTGGGAGCGCGTCCGTGGGTTGAGTCGCGGATGGACGCGAGTGATCTGGTGCAGCAGACGCTGCTGAAAGCGCATGCGGCGAAGTCCGATTTTCGGGGACAGTCAGAAGCGGAACTGGCCGGTTGGTTGCGGCAGATTTTGAACCGTACGCTGGCCAATGAATTGCGGGCGCTGGGACAGGACAAACGCAGCATCTTCCGGGAGCGATCGCTGGATGAGCAGCTGGACCAGAGTGGTTGTCGGCTGGATGGTTGGCTGGCAGCGGATCTGACGTCACCCAGTGTGCGCATGCAGCGTTCTGAGCGAGCGTTGGCATTAGCGGCGGCGGTGGATGGATTACCAGCGGACCAGCGTCAGGTGATTCTGGCGCGGCATTGTCACGGTCGTAGTCTGTCGGAGATTGCCGAGGAGCTGGATCGGACACCGGCTGCGGTAGCGGGCTTACTGCGTCGTGGGTTAGCCGCGCTTCGTGACGGGTTGTCAGAAGGTTGACCGAGGGTGGGTGGACATGCAGGACGACGAGCAGGAACTGGATGGGCTCATTGCAGAATTCCTGACGGCGGTGGAGTGCGGAGAGCAACCGGATGCGATGGGCTGGATGGTTCGGAATCCGCGGCACGCGGCAGAGTTCGCGGTGTTTCTGCGGGACCTGAGTCGACTTGACGGCATTGCGTGGGACCGGAGTCTGTCCGGGTCGGGACGGGAGTCGTGTGAGTTGCCGCAGGTGTTGGGGGAACCGGCAGCGGCGGTGGTGGATTTTGGAGACTATGAGTTGGTGGGCGCGCCGCTGGGTGTGGGCGGCATGGGTGTGGTGTATCGGGCGCGGCTGAAAGGGACTCGGGTTGAGGTGGCATTGAAGCGGCTGCAGTCGGCGTCGAGCGGCGCGGGCCGTCGGATCGCTGAGGAGATTGAGGCCGCGGCATTGCTCAGGCATCCGCACATCGTGCCGGTGTATCACGCGGGGGAACACCGTGGGGAGCCCTATTTCACGATGGCGTTGATTGAGGGCGGTCCGCTGGGGCAGTATCTGGGCGATTTGCGTCGTGACCGGCGATTTGCGGCGCAGCTGATGGCGAAGGTCTCGCGGGCCGTGCATTTTGCCCATCAGCGGAGGATTCTGCATCGGGATCTGAAGCCGTCGAACATACTGCTGGATGAGCACCGGGAGCCGCATGTGGCGGATTTCGGGCTGGCGGAGCAGTTGACGGAATCGGGATTGGCGCAGCGAGCGGACAGACAGTGTGGTTCTTTGCCGTGGATGGCGCCGGAGATTCTGCGGGAAGAGTCGGCGGTGGAATCCGGGCCATCGTTTTCGCGACTGCCCGACGTCACCACGGCCGTGGACATCTGGGCGCTCGGTGTGATTCTGTATGAGGTCCTGACGGGGGAACGACCGTTTCGTGGAGAGACGCCGCAACAGCTGCGGGAAGCGATACTGACTCATTCGCCGATTCCTCCACGAGAAGTCGATGCGAAAATTCCGCGCGACCTCGAAGCCCTTTGTCTGCGGTGTCTGGAGAAATCTCCGGCTCGTCGTTACGAGTCGGCGTCTGCGGTGGCCCTGGAACTGGATCGCTGGTTGCGGGATGAGCCGGTGCGGGCGCGTCAGGCGAGTGCGGGAGAGCGGTTGCTGCGATGGTGTCGAAGGGCTCCGGGAACAGTGGCATTGCTGGTGACGGGAACGATGGTGTTGCTGATTCTGATGCTGGGTCTGGTTCCGCTGATGCAATCGCTGCGACAGGAAGTGATCGCGCAGATGTCGTCAACGTGTGAACATCAGGCGCAGCATGTGGCCGGGAATGTAGCAAAGCGACTGGATGTCTTGAGAAACACGGTGCGGGTGACGGCGGAGGCGTTGAGTCGGAAGTCGTTGTCAGGGGGCAGCGTGTCCGGGACATGGCCAAAGAACGCAGTGCCTGACTGGCTGAAGCAGTCGCTCTGTCGTCTGGAAAAGACACCCGTGGATCCGGTTGTGGAAGCACCTTTTCACGGCGCGTTTCTGCTGGATGACGAAGGGTGGCTGGTGTTTCACAGTGAGGAGGGAAATCCGGTCAAGAACAAGCCCTACGATTTTCGGAACTACTTTCAGGTGGTGAGGTCGATGAGCACTGGCGACAGTGCGGCGGGCGGTGACGAGGGCCGAGTGTCCGATGTCAGCGGAACCTCGGCATCCACGATGGGTGTGAAGGGAATCAATGATGCTGGGCGGAGCGTGTATGTTTCGCACGCGTATCATTCAGACCTGGACAACACGGACAAAGTCGCGCTGGCGACAAAGGTTCGATTTGAGGGAAGTCCGCGGGAGTATGTGCTGGCGGCGACACTGAGAACGGCTCAGCGTCTGCAGCTGGGGACGGCGGAGATGAGTAATAGTGAGATCACAGCGATCCTGGTCGCGCCTCTGGACAGGAATCCCGACAGGACTGCTGAACGGCAGACTGCAGACCAGTCCGGAGAAACACTCAGGCAGAAGGATGAGAGGCAGCAGGTGGAGTATGGCATTCTGATGCATCCAGGGATGGAGGACGATGCCGGAATGATGTTGTTTCCGAAAGACGCAGATGGAACACCGGCGATAGAGCCGCAGTTTGCGACCAGGGTGGACTATCGGGATCCACTGGGGCACGTGGATTCGCGATATGCCGGACGGTGGGTTCTGGCGTTTGCGCGTGTGGAAAACACGGATTTGTATGTTGGTGTTCAGGCGAATGTGGACAAGGCGATCGCCCCGTTTTCCCTGTTGCTGGAGCGGATTGGAATTCTGCTGTTAGTTGCTGTAGGTGCAGGTGGGCTGGTGTTTGTGGGGGCGCTGTGGCTTCGTCGCAGGAATTCTGTGAAGAATTGACGGTGGCAGCAGGCGGTCGTCTGGACTTCAGGGGGTGAATCCGCTCGATGGTCGGGCCTGTTTCGGCCGAAAGTGGCGAGAAGATTTGAGGCCCGGAAAAAAACGCGGTCAGAAAGTTCGGGCACCGTGTCTCAGAGAACAGAACTGTTTCTTTGAGTGCGGAGGGCCGGAGCATGTCGCGGGAAATATCGATTGAGCAGCGGGAGTTATTGATTCGCATCGCTGGTTTTGCGATCGATGAGGGGACACCGGAGTTATCGTTCAGTGGTCGATTGGCCCGTGAGAACGGGTGGACTGGCAAGTATGCGGATCGGGTTGTCGTGGAGTACCTGCGTTTTGTGGGTCTGGCGATGGTGTCGGGGCACGTGGTCACACCATCCGAGCAGGTGGATCAGGCGTGGCATCTGCATTTGACCTACACGCACTCGTACTGGACTCGGCTGTGTGGTGAGGTTTTAGGGCGCCCTCTGCATCACGGCCCGACTCGTGGCGGCGAGGCGGAATCGCGTAAATACTTTGAGCAGTATGAGAGGACACTGCGATCTTATGAGGAGATCTTTGGTGTCAGTCCACCAGCGGACATCTGGCCGAAGGCAGAGATTCGTTTTGGTCGTGACCTGCTGGCTGTTCGTGTGAATCCCGGCGACTACTGGATGATCTCGAAGAGATGTCTGTTGCTTCCAGGGCGGGTGCTGAGCGAGCCAGTGCCGTGGGGGCGAGTGCTGACTTTTTTTTCGCTGGGGTTGTTGTTGGCCCCGCAGGTTGTGGATGCCGCGTCGGAGCGTTTGAGTGCTGCGATGAGAGGTGCCGGTGGTGCACTAAACTGGCTACCGTCCGCCTCGTTGACAACTGGTGAGCCATCGTTTTACCTGCAGATGCTGGAAGTGTTCGGGATTGCGTTGTTGCCGGCGGAGTTTTTGTTCCGGACGGTGCTGAGGGCGATGGATCGCCGTCAGGGGGCTGGCCTTGAGGAATTTGATGTCGTTGCTGAGACATCCGCCATGACTCGGGCTGAGTCAGCGATCCTGATCCGGGGAGCACCGCGACTCGTTGAGGCAGCGTTGGGGGCCCTGGTTGCGGGTCGACGATGTCGAGTTGTGGAAGAGACGGAGACGATAGAGCAGGTGGCCGGGGGCAGTGAGGAGTGGGTACAGGAGGTCGCAGAGGAGGAGCAGCAGACTGACGATCGTGAAGATGTTTTTGGTCGGGCGGATGAGGAGACCTGGAATTTGCTGACGGCGGCGGTTCTGAAGTGTTTACCGCTGGAGAAGAAGGGGGGTATCGATCGAGTGCAGGGGGACTCTGAGTTTGCAGCACTGGTGAAGGACTTGCAGGGGCCACTTGAGCAGCGTCGTCTGATGGTGACTGACGGGCGTCGCTGGGGTCGATATCTGGGATTGCGAACGCAGAGTGTGGTGTTGTTGCTGGGTGGAGTCATTTTTGCGGTGGTGGCGTGGCTTCTGCGCGAGGCGGGATTGCATGAGGACTGGGGAAAGCGGGCGATTCTGGTGGCTTTGATCGTACTGGTGATTTGGCCGGTATTCCGGTTCGGGTGCCAGCAGGTCTGGCCGCCGTTAACCACCAGAGGGATCGCGGTAGCAAAGCGACTGGTTGAAATCATGGGTAGAGATGTTCAGCGTCGCATGCTGGATTGGGATCCGGCGATGGCGATTGCGATTCATGGCAGTGAGTCGTTGCTGAAAAGTGTGGATCCGGAATTGCAGCGTCTGCATCACTGGCTGAAGCCCGTGCCCACGGGGGGAGATAGCGGAGGATGTGGCGGTTGTGGTGGGTGTGGCGGTTGCGGTGGATGTGGAGGCTGAGGTGGCGATCCTGCAGCGGTGATGGTGTGCTGGGGGTAGCAGGTTGGTGGGAGGCGGAGCAGATGGAGGAGGTGCTTGGGGAGTTGCTGCGTCTGCATGGAGCACTTGCTTTGATTTGCCTGACGGTGATCAGTTGCGTGGGGCTCCGCTGCTGGATGCGAGTCAGCCTCATGGAACAGATTGTCCGGATGGCTGAGTCTTCGATGGAACGCGAGTCGTTGGTGGTTGCGTTGAACGGTGTGTTGGCAGGCCGATCCATGCTGGCGGGCCTGCAGGCGCAATACGGCCGATGGTCGTGGGGGATGCGTGTTCTGGTGTTGATGATGATTTGCTTCGCGAGCATTGTCTTCCTGATGCTGCTGTCGCTTTTTCCGTTGGTGATGATCTCGAATCAGGTGCATTATCCGGGCATGCATCCGGTGCGAATGGGTGTTCCGTATTCTCAAATCGGCCCGTATTCGCAGGTTGGCCCGTATTCACAACACGGTATTGGCGGCCCGGCTTTCCCACATGGACCGGTGGATGAGCGACGGGGTGTTGAATGGCAGAATGTCGGGGAGTGTGAAGATTAATTCACAGGGGATTCACGGTTTCTTCATGTTGCTGCGCAATCATTCCGCTGATTCGCTGGCCGGGCCTCAGGTCCATGATTCCTGCCGGAAATGTTTTCGGGTGTGTAGTTCCCGGACATGACGGTGGCGGCTGGCGAAACATCCCCGTTCAGGAAAGGTGTGCAGTGAAGACGTTGAAGAAGATCAGTTTGGCAGGCGGGTTGCGTCAGCGCAGGGGTTTCACGCTGATTGAGTTGCTGGTTGTGATCGCAATCATTGCGATTCTGGTGGCGTTGTTGCTGCCGGCCGTACAGCAGGCTCGAGAATCAGCGCGACGGACACAGTGCAAGAACAATCTGAAGCAGATTGGTCTGGCAGTGCACAATTTTGAGAGTACCTACAGTCGATTGCCGCATTCTGGCCAGTGTGACAGTACGGGTTCGTCTTCCACCACTTACATGACCCAGTCTACACCGACTCTGCTGCTGCCGTACATTGAGCAGCAGAACGTGTATCAGCAGATGGATCATCAGCTGAAGTATGCGGACATGGCAACGGCCGGTTACAGCACGGCAGCTTTGAACGTAAATTCGGTTGGGGCGGTCTACAACGACGCGAATTATCCGAACACGGTAGCAGCCGCGAAGGCTCAGATTCCTTCGTTTATCTGTCCCAGCACGCCAATTGATCAGGCTCGTCGGGCACCGGACGGGTTTGGGCTTTGGGACTACATGTTTATTGCTGTGACGGACATTGAGGATGGTTCTGCAGGGGCGGAAACTCCAACCGGCACTCGCCCAACTACATCGACGCGACGCGTTGCGATGACGGTGGCAGGCATGTTGTCCTGTGATCCAAAGCGCAAGTTCAGTGCGATTACCGACGGGACTTCGAACACGATTCTGTGTATTGAAGATGCCGGTCGAGCTCATCCAAGTGCCGGGCGTCTGGGATCGCTGTCCAGCCGTCCTTCTCCAAACGGTGAAGGTCCAGCCTGGTCGGGTGGTTCCAGTGGTGGACGCCGGATGTACGCATGGGCGGATCCGGATGCGGGCGCGAACGGGCTCTCCGGCCCGAGCAACGCGTTGTCTCCGGCTTCCCGAGCAGCTCGCCCGAACAACTACAACACGCCACAGGGCGGTCCTCCGGAATGTCTGTGGGTCAATAACAACTGCGGTCCAAACGATGAGCCGTTCAGCTGGCACACTGGTGGTGTGCAGGCCGCCATGGGTGACGGGTCCGTACGCTTTATCAGTGAAAACATTGACGTGCTGGCATTGAAGTGGCTGGCTGGTTCCGATGACGGACGTATTGTGGGTGATTTTTAGTCTGATTGGGCCGTCTGTTTCCTGACGTGATCAGGATGTGCGTCGATCGAATTGTGAATATGTCTGAGCCGCTGATTGCTTGTTCGATCAGCGGCTCTTTTTTTCTGAGGATCCTGAGAGATGCTGAACCGATTTTCGATGCTGTTGCTGTTGTGTGTCTGGGGTTGTGGTGGCGTGGATGTGTCGCCGAATCCTGAGCCGGTGAGTGTCACTGTGAATGTCAGTATGGGCGGCAGTGCTGTTGACGGACTGAAGTTCAATTTTCAGCCGATTGAGGGTGGCTTGCCGGCTGTGGTGGAGATTAAGAAAGGGACTCTGACTTCACAGGTAACGCCCGGGACGTATACCTGGTATGTGTCCGGAAGCGAGCAGGATCTGGCGAGCAAGAAGATTCCGGCGAATTATCTGGAGGGTTCGATGGATCGCAAAGTGACGATCAAGGGCGGCGAGACCGTGGATGCGAAACTGGATTGAGTGCTCTGTGACGTGACGGGCAGCATCGGAAAATGGGTCAGGACCCAATAGTGCGGGGGGCAGAAAAAGGGGTCAGGAACCAATAGCCTAAAGGCCCGAAGGGTGCTCCGCAGCATCGGAAAAGGGGTCAGGACCCAATAGCCAAATGGCCCAAAGGGTGCTCTGCACTATTGGGTCCTGACCCCTTTTCCGATGCGCCCCTGCCCTCAGTGCTGAAGTGAGCGGAAGCGGAGTAATCCGCAGACGAAGAAGACGGTGGCGAAGACCAGCAGCGCGGTGCAGGATCCGAGGATCACGCTCATTGCCGGAGTGTCTTTCGTGAGGACTTCGCTGTAGGCATCCAGAGCCCATGCGTGGGGCGTCATCAGGCTGATTTTCTGAGTGAACGGGGGCATCCACGCGCGGGGCACGAGGCAACCGCTGATTCCAGCGCTGGACAGCAGGATCAGGTTGCCGAAGCTGGACACCTGAGATTCCGTGCGGGCCACAGTCGAGAACAGCAGCCCGAGAGCCGTTGCGGCTGCGGATGTGCACAGCATGATGGGCAGCAGCAGCCACGGTTCGGGGCCCCAGGACATGCCGAACAGTACGCGTCCTGAGAGCATCAGGATGACGGTTTGCAGGAGCGACAGGACGAGGAATGGCAGCGTTTTGCCGATCAGAATTGAAGCCGGGCTGATCGGGGAAATCTGCAGGCGGCGCAGCGTTCCGGTGTCGCGTTCTCCGATGATGGAACGCCCCATCACGTTGACGAGGAAGAATACGAACAGCACGGTGTAGCTGGGAATAAAAAACTGATAGACGCGATTCGCGGGGTTGCCAGTTTCCTGGGGATTATTTGCGGCCTTGCTGGCCCACGACGGGGGAATCGTCGACTGTCGCGCGGCACCGCGAAAAGCGGGGACCTTCTGAGCGATGATGGGCAGCAGAGCATTCTGCAGAGAGAGTTTGATCAGGGCTTTGGACAGTCCTTCGGTCATGGGATCCTGGGATTTGGCGCTGAACACGAGGTCGAGATCGAGGGCCTTCAGTCCACCGGCGCGGGTGGTTTCGTCGGGGGCTGTCAGTTCTTTGGGAGTTTTTGAGCGGACAATGTTTTCGAACTCGGGGCCAACGATCAGGCAGGCATCCTGATCCTCGGGCGGCAGAGTCGACTTCAGGGTGTTCAGCAGCGCGGAGTTTTTGGGGTCAGGGACGTTCAGGGGCTGCACCAGCACATTGTCATAGCTGGCCAGAAATCCTGCCAGTCGACGACTGACCTCGGTCTGGCAAAAGTCAGCAAACTGCAGTTTGAGTCCCTGTTGGTTTTGTTCGCGAGCGGCGCGCAGGCGTCCGGTGGAGGATCCGACGATCGCGATGATGACCATGGGCATGGCGACGAGGATCACCAGAGCACGTCGGTCGCGTGAAAGCAGCAGGAGGTCTTTCAGTGTGATTGTCAGGGCATCTTTCACGGGTCAATCACCGATTTTGCGTCTTTAAGAGGTGCGGAAAGCGACCTTTTTTATTGGTGTAGAAACCGCAGGCGGAGCTGTCGAGGCAAATGCCGAACGACGCACGCAGCGAAATCCAGCCGTCCGGGGTATTTGTGCTCGCGTCCACGTTGTGTCTGCGGACTGGGGAGAGGACCGGAGAGAATACGCCAGTTGCCGGTTGACGGAAACCGGATAACCCTTCTTTCTGGACTGGATCGCGTGTTTTTCCCGGCCTGTGTCCGGTGAATTGTGTTGTCAGGATTGAGCGGATGGGCGATTCTTCGCAGGATGGCGGAACCGGCGGGGGGGATTTTGTGGGGTGGAGGCGGTAGTTGGGGGGTGTGCAATGTTCGGTATTCCCTGGAGACGCGCCGGGGTCGCGCGGCGTGGGGGCCTGTGGCGACGGCGTTCAAGGTCGCTGACGCCGGCAAAATCCATATCGCTCGTGTTTCTGACGCTTGCGGCCTTGCGTCTGTTGCTGGGAAACCCGGGCGGTCCGGAATCGAGCGGAAAACGGCAGACGCATACGGTCAGTTATGTGATCGACGGGGATACATTTGAATTGTCGGATGGTCGGCGCGTGCGGATGCTGGGGATTGATGCACCAGAGGCGGGTTATCACGACAAGCCGTTGGAGTATTACGGACCGGAGTCTACGGAATGGCTGCGTGATCGGATCGAGCGGCGGGAGGTGGGTCTGGAGATTACGGGGCGGGACAATTATGGGCGGACCCTGGCGTGGGTGTATGAATCAGACGGGGTGCTGGTGAATCGGGAGAGTCTTTCGGAGGGCTATTCGCGGCTCCTGGACAGTTTCGGACTGCCCTTGCAACTGGAGCCGAGTCTGCGGCAGGCGGAAAGTGAAGCGCGGATTCTGAAGAAGGGAATCTGGCAGAAACGTCGTACTCGGCGATAGCAGTGACGAGTCTGGTGCGATGTGTTTGTGTCGCGAGTGGACCTGGCGGCGTCGGGAGATGTTGTTCGGATCGTGGCTGTTTGTCTTGCAATTTATCGGGGCTTGGGGGGACAATGTCAGAGATTCCTGATCCAGGCGACTCAGAGTCGGATCGGGGGGACTTGCACAGCGGAAGGAAGAACCATGGTCGGGGCAATACTGGAGAGCAAGCTGGCCGGGGTTGCGGAGCGGCTTTCAAAGGTTCGGGTGCTGAAGCGGCAGACGGGTGTCTGGTTGCTGTTGCCTGGTCCGGCGATCGTGGCAATCGCAGTCTGGCCGGTGCGTGAGGGAGCGTGGCTTCCGGAAGCCCCGGTGTTGCTGTTCGCCACGATACTGGGTGCCTTAACGGCTCGGTTACTAGTGCGGCGTCCGACAATGACCGAGGTGGCTCGATTGGTAGAGCAAACGGACACGGACTTGCGGGATGCTGTGATTACAGCGGTGCATGTTCTGAGCCAGGCACCCGATAAGAGTTCTGTGTTGTCCGAGATGGCGTTGCAGGACTGTGACGAGCTGGTTCGACATCGGGATTGGTCCCGCGCAGTGCCGCGACTGCAGATCCTGAAGTGGACGGTGTTAAGCCTGTTGTCATTTCTGCTGATGGTTTCAAGTGTCGTGGCCGCCAACCGACTGGGGCGGGATTTTCTACCGTCTGAGCTGACGACAGCGAAGGACGATCAGCCGTCGTCCGATCCGTCAACTCGGGTGACGGAGCTGGTTGTTGAGCCGGGTGATACGGAAGTGGAGCGGGGGGCCGCGTTGACGGTGGTCGCGAAGTTTCCGGGGACGCCTCCACGAGACGTGGTGCTGGAATTCGAAGACAGTGCAAAGGTGATGCGTCGACTGGCAATGAAGGAAACGGTGGACACGAGTGTCTTTGCGGCCCGCATGGAAGATGTTGCGGGGGATGGTCGTTATCGGGTGTTGTATGGCGATGCCGTGTCGGAGGCGAGTGCGCCGAAGGTGTCACGGGACTACCGGGTGACGACGTATGTGCGGCCGGCAGTGGAACAGATTGACGCCGAAGTGACGCCGCCTTCATGGACGGGTCAAGCCCCGGAGCTGGTTGAGGACGTGGGGCGACTGACGGTCACCGAGGGATCTGTGGTGCGATTTCTGGTGCGGCTGAATAAGCCTGTTGCATTGGCAGAATTGCGTACAGCAGAGGGAGTCGCGGTGCCGTTGATACCGGTGGCCTCGGAACCAGCGGTGGTGGAGAGCACGCAGACGCTTACAGAGAGTCAGACGTGGGTGATTGCGTTGCAGGATGCCGAGGGGCGAACACCGGTTGAGGAACCGCAGTTGTCGGTGCGTGTGATGAAGAACCAGCCGGCGAAGATTCAGCCGACCTTCCCGGGCCGCGACGTGAATGTTTCGCCGTTGCAGGAGTTTCTGACGGAGGCGAAAGCGGCGGATGATTTCGGACTGCTGGACTATGGGATGGAGTATTCCTTGTCTGGTGGCGCGACGGTCTCGGTGTCTCTGAAGCCAGCGGCGTTGGCGGTTCCATCGACGGGTGGTGAATCTGGGCAGAGTGACGGCGGTGACACGGTGGCCGGTGCGGCAGCGTTGTTGTCGGTGGAGATGTCCGGCGGTGTGGATCTGGAAGGACTGGGCGCGGCTCCGGATGACATGCTGACGTACTCATACTGGGCGACAGATCGAGCGGCGGACGGTTCCGAGCGTCGAAGCTACAGTGATCTGATGTTCGCGGAGGTGCGGCGGTTTGAGGAGATTCTGCGGGAGTCCCAGCAGTCCGGGGCTCAGCAACAGCAACAGCAACAGCAACAACAACAGAATTCGCAGTCGGGAAGTGCCGTGGATGGCGTGCTGAACCTGCAGAAGGAAATTGTCTCTGCAACATGGAATCTGATTCGCAGCGAGACAGAAAAGAAGTCTGCGGGAACGTGGATGCAGGACATCGAGACGCTGGAAGAATCGCAGCGTCAGGCGATGCAGCAGTTGCAGGAATCCATGTCAGAGTCTTCGGGCGGGCCGGAAGCGACGGCGCTGGCGGCCAGCGCTGCGTCAGAGATGGAGCGGGTCCTGAAGGCACTGGCGGGGGTTCGTTCTGCGACAGACGGATCGCGTCTGGCGGACGCATTGCCGCTGGAGCAGAAGGTGATTCAGACCTTGTTACGAATGCGAGCGGCTGAGGCGGAGGTTCGGCAGCAGCAACAACAGCAGGGAGGTGGCGGCGGTGGTGGAGGCAGCAGTGCTTCCCAGCAGCAGTTGCAGCAGCTGGAGTTGGACAACACGCGGAATCGTTATGAAACCGAACGACAGGCTCAGCAGCAGCAGGAGAGCAGCCAGCAGCAGCGAGAAGAATTGCAGGTACTGAATCGCCTGAAGGAGCTGGCTGGTCGACAGCAGATGGTGAATGAACGGCTGAAGCAGCTGGAATCGGAATTACGGGCTGCGCGAACAGATCCGGAGCGGGACGAGATTGAGCGTGAGCTGAAACGTCTGCGTGATGAGCAGCGGGAAATGCTGCGGGACGTGGATGAGCTGAATGAACGACTGCAGCAGGCTCCGAATGCGCAGGAGGCTCCGCGTCAGGAGCTTCAGCAGCAGATGCAGGAAGCGCGGCAGAATGTGCAGCAGGCGTCGCGGGCGATGGATGAGGGACGTCTGTCAGAAGCGATTGCAGAGGGCACACGCGCAGAACGACAGTTTGACACATTGAAAGAGGAATTCCGCAATCAGACGTCGTCTCGTTTTGATGATGCAGTGCGGGATCTGCGTGAACAGGCACGGGAACTGTCGGAGCAGCAGGAGCAGATTGCGAGGCAGTTGAGTGGGCAGGATGCTGATGCGGAATCCGCGACCAGGCCGTCACTGAAGTCGGACCGTAATCGTGAACAGATCGAGCAGGCGTTAAAGGCCCAGCGCGATCGGCTCAGTCAGGTACTCAATGAATCAAAGCAACTGATTGAGCAGGCGGAAGAGAGTGAGCCATTGTTGTCCGGCAAGTTGTACGAGACCCTGCGAGACGTGCGGGAGTTGAAGCCGGAGGAGGCTCTGGAAGCGGCGGAGATGCTGGCGGGGCGTGGATTATGGCCTCAGACGCAGGAAGCGGATCAGATTGCACGGCGTGGTCTGGATCAGTTGAGAAGCGGCATCGAGCAGGCAGCGGATGCTGTTCTGGGAAGTGAAGCAGAATCGCTTCGCCGAGCTCAGGAGCAGTTGCAGTCAGCGACGGAGCAGTTGGAAGAAGAGGTTCGTAGCGCCACGGGACAGTCCGAGACCGAAGCCGCAAAGGCCTCCACGACCGGGCAGCAACCGTCGGGCGAGACTTCGCAGGAATCGGCGTCGGGGTCTGGTGAACAGTCGGTGGAGCGCGAGCCGTCGGGTGCAACGGCAGAGAGATCGGAGCGAACCGGAGCGGGAGCTCCCGGGGATGAGCCACGGCTGGACGCGAAGGGGGCGGCTGGAGCCGGGGCACCATCGGAGACTCGTGGTGAATCTGAACCGGATTCGGCGCGGACTCCGGCTGAGTCTGAGCGAGCGGGAGAGACAGGCCGCGAGGCGGAGCAGCGGGAACGCCAGCCGGGAGCCGGAGAACCTCAGTCACCGAGTGGTCGATCCGAGACAGGTGCTGGAAATCGTGGGGCATCTGCGGAGACGCCCTCGGAAACAACGTCGGGGGCACCAGAGCAGCCGTCAGCGGGAAGTTTCCTGCGTGACGGTGGCCGGGAAAGTCGACGCGGGGCGGGCGCGAACAACGCGCCGGGCCGACCTTTGACGGGTGCAGAATTTTCGGAGTGGTCGGATCAGTTGCGGGAAGTGGAAGAGATGCTGGAGGATCCCGAATTGCGAAGTCGAGTTGCGCAGGTCCGTGATCGGGCGCGTGCGATACGGGCGGAGTTTCGGCGTCATGGTACGGAGCCGCAGTGGAATCTGGTGCAGTCTCGTTTGCTGAATGAACTGCAGGAGCTGCAGCAGAGGATTTCACAGGAATTGCAGAAGCGAGAATCCAGCCGGGCGATGGTACCGATTGATCGGGAGCCGGTTCCGGAAGAGTTCGATGCGCTGGTGCAGCGGTACTACGAGTTGCTGGGGCAGGAGAAGGTTTTGGAACAGAAGAAGTAGGCGGTTTTCGAGGGCGGCGGGATCTGCTGGGGGCCTGCGGCCTGCGGACGTCTCGACCTGAGCGGGCGGGCCGGATAGACTGGCGGTTGGGAATCCGGAGTCAGGATTATTTTTTCGGAGCCCAGTGGTCGATGGAATGTCAGGGGCTGTGGGCGGGCCAGAGTTTTGCGATCGCGACCGGGGACAGAATAACACCAGACCGAAAGAGACCGGAACATGAATCTTGCATCGCTGGACCGTCGTCGATTTCTGCGTGGCACCGGAGTGGCGTTAGCGTTACCGTGGTTTGAGGTACTGTCGAGTCAGGCGGGCGAGGGTGAGCAGCGAGCGGCGCCGCGACGGCTGGGTTGTTTTTACATGCCGGACGGTGTTCCCATGCCGCTTCCCGAAGATCCGGCTTATCAGGACTGGGCCTGGTTTCCCCATGGGAATGGGAAGCAGTTTACCCTGACAAAGTGCCTTGAGCCGCTGGAAGCTCTGCGTGGTGACATGACCATTCTTTCCGGGTTGTCACATGCCTCAGCCAGAAACATCCATGGGCATTCGAATGCGGATCAGTTTCTGACGGGTGCGGCCACGGGGCCTTCCGGCGACTATCACAACACGATTTCGCTGGACCAGGAGTATGCTGCGTTCGTGGGTGATCAGACGCGAGTATCATCACTGGTGATGTCCACCGATGGTGGCACCGGAACACCGCGTGGCACTCATACGATGTCGTTCAGTCGCAATGGGCGAGGTATACCGGCAGAGCATCGTCCCAAACGAATTTTTGACATGCTGTTTGTGAAGAGTGACGAGGATGCGGCGCGTCGTTTGTCGCTCAGTCAGAGTGCACTGGATGACTTACTGGCGGATGCAAAGTCACTGCGTTCGACGTTGTCTGTTTCTGATCAGAAGTCGCTGGATGAGTATCTGCAGTCGGTTCGCGAGACGGAGATTCGCGTGGAGAAAGCCCGACGCTGGTTCAACATTCCCATGCCGACGGTGAATGTGGATCATCTGAAACTTGACATTACGCCGGACGATCCGCGCGGCTATCTGCAGACGATGTTTGAGTTGATTTATCTGGCCTTCCGCACAGACTCGACTCGAGTGGCCACTTACCAGATTGGTCGCGAGAATGGGATTGGGGTCAGCGATTACCTGGCGCGTGCGGTGGGGTTCAATCTGACTCATCAGTTAACGCACGATACGAAGGAGCCGGGTGGCTGGCAGAACTTCGGCACCTACTGTCGATTTCTGAGTGAGGTGTATGGTGGCTTCGTAACGAAGCTGAAAGACACACCGGAGCCGGGTGGAGAAGGCACCATGCTGGACAACACTCTGCTGTTGTTTGGGTCGGCATCCAGCGCGTTTCATTTGTCGCGCAACTATCCGTTGATTCTGACGGGTGGCAAATCCATGGGGTTCCGGCATGGGCAGTACCTGAACTACGCGGGTGATCGTCAGGCGGGGGGTGCGTGGAATGGTGGAGCGGAGCCATGGCAGCAGGAGGCGGCGCGTGATGATCTGCCGTTGTCCAATCTGTTTGTGACCATGCTGCAGCGTCTGGGTGTGGAAACGGAGTCCTTCGCCGACAGTACCGGGACGATGGCGGATGTCTGACCACTGGCTGTGGCCAGCATCACGGGGGCAAGCGTCGTGTGTGGAAGTGGGAGCGTGAAACTGACCACTTTCTGCCCTGAAGTTGCATCGGGTTCCCGCGACGAGTGATTCCGGCCATGCCCCGCTGACGATCTTGACTCCGACCCCTGCTGGCTCCAGCCGGAACGCGCACTGGAACTCTTGCGCCGCATTGATTTCACCAACTCGGGTGATGTGTGGGTATCGTTTGAGGCGGGGCGTTTGGTGTGGAATTACTTTTTGGGTTTCAGTTGAGTGGCGGTGAGTTTCAGGTCACCCAGATCGAGTTCTCCGTCAGCAGGAATTGTGAGTGTGAGGGCGCCTTTGTCGAGGGTTTGTGGGCGTCCGTCCTGTTCCAGTTCCGTGAGATTTCCGGGGCGTTCGTGCCACATACGAATCCGCCATTGACCGGCAGGAACATTTTTCAGTTCGAAGCGTCCGTCCTTGTCCGTGACTGCGGAATAGGGGTGATCCAGCACAACCAGCCATGCGCGCATCCACGCGTGGATCGAGCAGTCGACGCGGGCAGGCAGTGTTTCAGCCTTGCGAATGATGCGTTGCGTGGACTGACCGATGGGAATCACCTCATTGAATGGTGTGGAACGTTTGAGCCATGCGGCGGCGTTGTGAGCCACGGGGTCTGAGTTTCTGAGTTCGAGGGATTGTCCTGTGCGCAGCTGGACCACGCGGGGTTCGAAGCGGCAGCCGTTGTTGTCGAGTCGTGCTGGTTTGGGGGCGTTATTGAGGTAATCAGGATGGACAGGTACGGGCGTCTTTGATTCCAGCCAGAGGATGACGTTCTGCAGTCCGCGGTTTTCCTGGTGGATGACAAGGGATTCGTCGACGAGTCCCGTCAGACCGCAGACTTCGGAGTCGCGTTCGATCTGCAGTTTTTCGATGGCGGGAAGTGGTCCTTCAAACAGAAACCGGCCTCGAAGTGTTCCCCATGCGGCATCCTGCGCGGTGACGGGAGAATTGGTGAGCAGCACGACGACGAGCAGGCACAGGCTGTGAATGCTGCGGGACGTGGGGGCTGAGGCAAGCCGGCGGGATACGGTTGAAATGTGCAGCAGATGCGGAAGACGCATGGTGGTGGGAATTCCTTTCAGTGTGCGTTCAGGATGAGTTCAGGAGGGGAGTGTCAGCGCTGAGGACGGCTGGGCAATCGGAGCAGGCGTGGGTTGCGCAGTTGCAGGACGGTGTCACCGCTGGCCTGTTGGAGGGACGCGAGGAGTCCCGGTTGTCCGGACTTCAGGGCTGGCAGCGTTCCCTGCAGTACCTGTTCTCCATTCAGGCGGACTTTGAGACTGTTTTCGTCCACGAGGATTTCGAAGTCATTCCAGCCCTCGCGGGGCGGGTGAACGGTGGCATTTCCCGTCAGCACCGTGGTGTTGGCAGGCAGGGCAATGACACGGCCGAAAGCGGAATCATCGAGGCAAAGCAGGTGGCCGGTGAGAGTTCTGCTGGCAGCGCTGGCGCCCAGGATCACGAGGAGGGAGTGCGAGTTGCCCTGGACCTGCATTCTGAGCATCCAGCGGTTGGAGTCGAAGCCGGGGTCCAGAAAGCCTACGGATGCAGGCTTTTGATCTGATTTGAGCAGAATGCGATCGGAAGGAAAGCTCCAGAGTCCTTTGCCGTTGTTGGCCAGTGCGGGTTGTGAGGCGTTGCTGGTACTGGCCCACGACAATTTGTCCGGTGTGTCAAAGGCGGGCTGAAACTGCCAGCGCTTGAGCGCAGCACTGAGTTCCTGGCTGCGCACAGCATCGGCCTGACCACTGCCGGCTGCGAGTTCTGTGGCCAGTTGAGCTGCGCGGGCGACGTCTGTGCTGAGTTGCTCTGCGATTGAGCCTTTGGAGGCTTTTCGCAGAAGTTCGGCGGGGACGCGGAGCAGCGTGGCGGTGTCGGCCCATTTTTGCTGTGTCGCGGCATCGGTCGCCAGTCGCAGGCCGTGTTCGATCAATCGATCCTGTTGAGCCGGCGACAGGGAAGTCGTTTTCAGATCCTGCAGGAGAGAGAGTGCGGCATCCAGGTCTGGTACTCCATACCGTTGTTTTCGGAGCAGGAGTGCTTCCAGCAGACTGTCGGCGACACGATTTTTGTTTTCTGTCTCAAGGATGATTTTCAGCAGGGCGAAATCGGCAGCACCGGGATCCTGTTCGTAGGCGAGTTCGATGAGTTTTCTGGTGAGTGTGGTCCGTTTGGAGACTACGGCGAGATCACGTTTGTAAAGGTTGCGCAGTTCCTGTTCGGCCTGAGCGACCGCATCGTCGGGGGGACTGGTCCGGGGACTGGCTGCGGGCAGGACATTGATGATGATGCGGGACTGCGGTGGAGCGGCTTCGGCGATGCGCACCTCGGGAAAGAGTGGTTGGGCTTCGATGACGACTTCGAACCGCCCGGACGTCTCTTTGGGAACATTCCAGGTCAGGACCGAGCCACGGTTTTCAAGAGCGACGCCGGCTGGTGCCCCGTCCCTGCGAATTTTGATTTCAATGAGTCGGCCGAGGACAGGGGGCGTATTCTCAAAGAGATTCAATCGGAGTTGTGTCCCGGACTGGATGGTCTGTTCCGGGAGAACGGGCAGGCTGAACCGCAGAGACTCGGGAAGCACAATCAGCGTGCGAGTCACTTTTGCGAGGACATTTTTTTCGTCGGCGTCAACCAGTTCAACGGTGACGGGGTGGCGTCCGAGATCACTGACATCGGGAGTCCAGGTGAGGGTTCCGTTGGCCGGATCAAGGGCGATATCAGAATGTTCCGTGCGTGCGAGACGGAATCGGAGTCCGGCGTCGGGTTGGAGTTTGGGAGAGATCTCCGGGGTCCATGAAAACGATTGTCCGGGCTTGATTCGAGCGGGTGGCGCCGGTGGCATGACCCAGGCCACATTGTCGGACTGTACGGACGCGACCAGTTGGGTGGACGCAACGAGGGAGGAAGTGCCGTTCTGTTGAAAGTGCAGTTCGACGGGGATGACGTAGGCGGCCGTGGAGAGTTGGGAAGGCACGAGCCACTGAACATTTCCGGAGTTCTGATCGATGGTGGCATCGAGTGGTGCGGCGTCACCAAGTTTCCAGAGCAGTTGCCCGTGTTGCGGAGTTGGGGGGGCAGGTCCTTCAAAAGTTGGCTGAAACCGCAGTGTTTCTCCGGCGCGGATCTTTACTGGAGGAGTACTGGCGAGGGTCGCCGTGGGTGCGACAATGGGTGTAGGCGGTGAGTTTTCGCGAGCGACCGATGGCGGGGCCGTACTCTTTTTCAGCAGGACGACGAGGGCGATGAGAGCCACGGCGGCTGCGGACACGGAGATTGCGATGAGTGCTGTTCTGCGTTTGCGGAGACTGGTAGCACTGTCGCTGAGTCGTCGATCAGCGAAGGACTGAGGCCTGGGAGTGATCGTGGGGAGTGTGGACTGGAGCGGGTGATTCCCGGCGGACGTGCTGGTCAGCATCAGGTCCACGGCAGCCCCGGTATCCATTTCGCGGAGGAACTGCTGGTAGCCGGCATCCTGTGGATCGGAGAAATCCGGCTGACTGGCGGATTGCAGCAGCAGGCCATCGTCGCCGCTGGAATCTCTGGCACTGTTTCGCAGGCCTTCGACAGTGATTGGTGCACAGAAGGACGTCAGAGCGTCGGCGACCTCGGCGGGTGTCTGGAATCGCGCATCGGGATCGCGCAGTGTCATTTTCTGCAGAATGGCGTTGATGGGTTCCGGGATTTCGGGGCGGATCGATCGGGCGGAGGGGGCATCTTTGGAGCAGCGTGCCATCAGCACCTGCAGGGGATTGTCGCCGGGGAACGGGACGCGTCCTGTCAGCAGTCGAAAAAAGGTGCAGCCGAGGCTGTAGATGTCGGATCGAATATCAACGGTCGCGGTATTCCAGCCCTGTTCAGGCGACATGTAGTCGGGCGTTCCCATGACCTGTCCGGCGCGAGTGACGGACGTGTGTTCTTCGGTGTCTTCACTGAGTCGGACGAGTCCCATGTCCATGATTTTGACAGTGCCCTGCCCTTCGGCAGACCAGTCGATCATCAGGTTTCCCGGTTTGATATCCCGGTGGACCATTTTCCGTTCGTGGGCGTGTTGAAGACCGAGTGCGGCATGGCGAATGACTTCGCAGACCATGGGAATCGGAATCTGCGGGACTCGGGCGAGAATACTGTCCAGTTGATCCCCATGAACATATTCCATCACCATGAAGTCGACTTTGCCGACCCGTCCGGCGTCGAGAGTACGCACAATATGGGGACTGTTCAATAGCGAAGAGGCGCGGATTTCTCGTTTGAAGCGGTTGACCAGATGCGGATTGGCGGACAGTTTTCGGGACATGACTTTGATCGCGACGATGGACGCATCGCGACTGTCGACGGCTTTGAACACGTGGCCCATGCCGCCCCGACCGATGGCTTCGAGAAGGCGGTAGTGTTGCAGCACAAACCCCGTTTGCCCTTTTAGTAACTGTGTGGACTGCCATGTGGTCAGCAGCCCGAGGCGAACAAGTTCGGAGCACAGAGATTCGGATTGGTCGTGACGTACGGAAACTTCCAGCGCAACGTTCCACTGAGCTGGCGACAGCAGTCCGCTTTTTTTCAGCAGGGTCAGGAATTCAGGTGCTGCCATGGCTCTGCTCTTCCAAAGTCAGCCGGACGATCTGGTGACGCGACATGGCGGTCTGTTCCGACGGGCCGGAAACACTAAACAGAGTTGTCTGGGGAAATGAGATGCTGAAAGGATCCGGAGTCGGATTGGAGAAATGACGAGCGACGTTCTTCACTCTGACAGTTTTACTGCTTTTGCAACAAAAATTGAATGCTGCGAACATGGATTTTCAGGGACGTCGGTTCTGGACAGCCCCCGGGAAAACTCGAAGATACAGGGCGGGAAGTTCCGGGAGTGGATCCGGAGGGTGGTTGAGAGGACTCAGACGGGGACCAGCTGTGATGTGGATTGAGCGAAACCGTTCGGAAGGTGGCCGTGCGGGGCGAGGTTCCCGGGCCCTGTGTTTCTGGCTGCTGATGATCTCGATTTTGGCCACCCCGTGGACTCAGCAGCTTTGGGCGCAATCAGAGGGCCAGCGTGAACCCCTGACATGGGAACATGTTTACGGAAGTCAGCGCATTGTTCTGCCGAATGCCACTCCGCTGCGAGTGACCTGGCTGGATGAAAATTCGTACCTGCAGCGTGATGCGGATGGCTGGCAGAAAGTCGATGCGGCGACGGGAGTTCGCAGTGCGTGGTATGACGCGGGGCCGGTGTCTGCCGCGCTGATGACGATCGATGGTCTCGGAGAGGCCGAAGCAAAACGGTTGGCGAGCGGGGACTGGCTGGAGGTACTTCCGCACCAGCGCGTCGCCGTTTTTCACTGGGGCGACTGTCTGATTCGCGTCTCACTGGACACCGGGGCGTTGACCATCGTGCGCGGCGTACCAGCAGCGTTGGAATTGCCGGTGGTGAGTCCCGTGGGGAATGCGGTTGCATTTGTGCTGAACAACGACCTGTGGGTTGCTGATTTCGACACGTCTCAGGTTCGCCAGTTGACTCATGATGCAGGTCCATCTATTCGCAACGGTCGCGCGGACTGGATTTACTTCGAGGAAGTGTACAACCGCAGCTGGCAGGCGTATCGCTGGAGTCCGGACGGGACCTTTATCGCCTTTCAGCAGTTTGATGATCGGGCGGTGCCGGAGTTCCGCATCAGCGATCACACCACGGTTCAGCAGGCGTTTGAGACAGAACATTTTCCGAAAGCGGGCGAAACCAATCCGCTGGTGAAGCTGGGGATCGTGCCCGTCGTCGGTGGCGACATCACCTGGATTTCGACGGAATCGTACGCGCCGCAGGACTTTATTCTGGCACACTTCAACTGGCTGCCGGACAGTTCCGCTGTCTACTGGTATGCTCAGAATCGCACTCAGACATGGCTGGAAATGCTGGTCGCCGATCGTCGCACCGGCGTCAGCCGAAAGTTACTCAGGGACAGCACGGAGGCGTGGATTGAAAATCCCATGGACGTCCATTTTCTGCGCGATGGCAGTTTTCTGATGTTCAGTGAGCGGACCGGATGGAAGCATTTGTATCGGGTCGCTGCCGATGGAAGTTCGTTCAGCCCAGTGACCTCGGGCGAGTGGGAAGCTCGGGAACTGCTGGCTGTCAGCGGTGATGAAAGTTCGCTGTTGATTTCGGGGACTCGTGATTCCCGAATTGCCGAGAATGTTTATCGTGTGTCGCTGACTGATCCGGAAACACCACTGCAGCGATTGACACCGGAAGAAGGTCAGCACAGTGCATCTGTCAGCCCGCAGGGAACATGGATTCTGGATACTGCCAGCAGTATGACGCAGACGCCGCGGGTCGTTGTGCGTGATCATGCCGGGCAGGAAGTGCGTGTCGTGTCGGAGCGAGTGCCGCTGCCGATCGATCGTTATAAATTTGGCCGGATTGAGCAGCGGGATGTCCCGATGGCGGATGGTTCCACAACTCGGGCCATCTGTGTCCTGCCACCGGATTTTGATCCATCCGTGCGCTATCCGGTCTGGCTGCGGACCTATGGCGGGCCGCATGCACCACAGGTCCGTGACGTGTGGAATCCACGGCTGATTGACCATCTGCTGGCCAGCCAGGGGATTGTGGTGATGACATGGGACCCGCGCAGTGCCAGCGGATATGGGGCGAAGAGTGCCTGGATTGCGTGGCGAAAACTGGGAGTTGAAGAAACACGGGATCTGGTGTCTCTGTGTGACTGGCTGGGGGCGCAATCGTGGGCTGATCCAACTCGGATTGGCCTGAGCGGTCACAGTTACGGCGGCTACTTTACCGCATACGCCATGACGCACTGTGACCGACTGTGCGCGGGGATTGCCGGAGCCCCGGTGACGGACTGGGCCAACTACGATACGATTTACACGGAGCGATTGATGTCCACACCGGCTGACAACCCGAATGGCTATCGCTTGTCTTCCGTGGTGGCGGCAGCAGAGAATCTGAAAGGCCGCCTGTTGTTGTCTCATGGACTGAAAGACGACAACGTGCACCCGGAAAACACGATTCAGTTGATGCATGCGCTGCAGCAGGCGAATCGGCAGTTTGAGGTGATGTTTTATCCCACGGCCCGGCACGGAATTGTGAATGGGCACTACAACCGCCTGATGTTCAACTTCATTGTCCGAGCGATGGGCAAACCCGAAGCCGCCGTTACCGCCGAGTAGTGTGAGTGACGTGGGGATACGTTCGGTACTAACTTTACTGAGCGGAAAGAAACAGTTCACCGATCGCCGGGGCCTGAAGGCCCCGGCAAAGGATGTTTCGGCCCATTCGGGCCTGCAAGTCAAAGCATCAGAAACAAGACTTTCAACGCATCCATTATCGTCATGCCCGGAGGGCAGGCACAACCTCTGCCGGGGCCGTGAGGCCCCGGGATGCTGTCCTGCATGACACAAAGGCCCGAAGGGCCGACACAACAATCCCGAAGGTCAGTCATGAGCACTCATCAGCAATTGCTGTATCACATCGTCTTCAGCACAAAAAACCGTCAGCGATGGTTGACGGATGGATTTCGAGAAGAGGTTTTCGGCTACATGGCGGGCATCGCGAAGCATCAGGGAGGTTTTGCGATTCAGATTGGTGGATACTATGACCATGTTCATCTGCTGGTCCGAATCCCCGCGAAAATTGCCGTTTCAGATTTCGTGGGAGTACTGAAAGGCAGCACCAGCAAACACATCAATGACACGAACCAGGTCCTTCGGAAGTTCGGATGGCAGGATGGTTTTGGCGCGTTTACCGTCAGCCCGTCACAGAAGAACAGGGTTGTTGGTTATATCGCAAACCAAATGCATCATCACTCGCGCGAGACATTTGAAGATGAATACATCGCCCTGTTGCAAAAGCATGAGATTGAATTCGATCAGAGGTATGTGTGGGATTAATGTGTCGGCCCTTCGGGCCTTTTTTGTTTGGAATCCCCTTTCCGGGGCCTGAAGGCCCCGGCAAAGGATGTTTCGGCCCGTTCGGGCCGGTAAGTCAAAGCATCGGAAACAATGACTTTCAACGAGTCATGTGTGGGATTAATGTGTCGGCCCTTCGGGCCTTTTTTGTTTGGAATCCCCTTTCCGGGGCCTGAAGGCCCCGGCAAAGGCTGTTTCGGCCCGTTCGGGCCGGCAAGTCAAAGCATCGGAAACAAGACTTTCAACGCATCATGTGTGGGATTAATGTGTCGGCCCTTCGGGCCTTTTTTGTTTGGATTTCCCTTTCCGGGGCCTGAAGGCCCCGGCAAAGGATGTTTCGGCCCTCCGGGCCTGCAAGTCAACGAATCAGAAACAAGACTTTCAACGCATCCAACCGTCAGCTACCAGATGGTCAGCCAGGGGAAGGCGCCTGGCCAGATGCCGTAGATGTGAGGTGGCAGTTGTCGCGCTGGGCGGGCTGGTTGTGGGATACGGGCCGATGTGATGGGTGCCCGGGGTTGCACGATGGTCTGCGTTCGCGGGTTGCCTGTGAGGATTTCCATGGTGGAATCGTGGCGATAGCCGGGGTTGAGGCGATACTGAATGCGGCTGAAGGGAATTCCGCGAAACACACGTTGATATTCTTCGCGCGTAAATCCGGCAGAACTCACAGACGCTATCGGGTGAGCCGACCGTTCGTTGTCTGTTCTGCCGCCGGGATTGATACGTGACGGTTGAGATGAATTGGCCGGTCTGTCTGAGTTCCGCATGCGGGATGCCGGGATGATCTCAATCTGCTGTACGGCGGCTTTATGCTCGCGGGCGTCCTGCGCCAGCGTGTCAGTGCAGCTTAAGAACTGCAGGCAAAGAATAGTGCTGCCGAGATTACGGAAAACATGACACCACATGGAACGCTCCTGCCATGGGAATGCAAGCAGAGGGCCGCAAAACTCGCGGCGATTCTGGTGAATATGGGCAGGATGCTGAGGATAACGATTGTGCGTCAATGATAAAAGAATGCAGCGCTCGGCAGAATCCGAAAAGGTGGGAACTCGTGACGGCGGGAAGCCCGCAGCGACGAGCGAGTAGGTTCGACGATCAGGTCAGCGGTTTTTCGCCCAGATAGACGGTGGCAATGCCCCCGGTGAGCGGGTGGAATGAGGTTTTAACCAGTCCGGCCTCTTCCATCAGACCGGTCAGTTGTGAGCCGCAGGGGAATTCAGACACGGACTGCGGCAGGTATTCGTAGGCTGCCTGGCGATTGCGCACCAGCAGTTGGCCCAGTCGGGGCAGAATGTTGCGGAAGTACCACTGGTAGATCCGACTGAGCAGGCGATTGTTGGGCAACGAGAATTCAAGCACCAGCACCTTGCCACCGGGTTGGCAGACGCGGGCCATTTCGCGCAGGCCGGCGATGGTGTTGGACACGTTTCGCAGCCCGAAGGCGACGGACACAAGTTGAAACATGTCGCTGGGGAACGGCAGTGCGAGCGTGTCGGCTTCGAGGAAGACGACATTTCGGTTGTCCCGCTTCTGCTCGGCCAGTTTCAACATGCCGTGGGTGAAGTCGGTGGCAAACACGGTGGCCGGATCCTGCAGTTTGCCGCGAAAGGCGAACGCGAGATCTCCTGTGCCTGTGCAGACATCCAGAACGGGTGCAGCTTTCAGGGGGCCGGCAAGTCGTACGGCTTTCCACCGCCAGTAGATGTCGGTGCCCAGTGACAGAAAGTGATTCATGAAGTCGTAGCGACCGGCAATTTCACCAAACATCTGGCGAATTCGGTCGCCGGTCTTGTCAACGGGCATCGCTGGCTCTCAATCCGGTGCAGGAACGCCGAGTCTTGGACGCTCTCGCAGCGGGCAACAGGGGGACGAACTTGTTCGGAAGCAGAATCGTATCTGAAAACGTCAGAATAGCGACGATAACCGCCGATTTCGCCGGGAGGTTAACCAGGAAAGTGTGGTGTCCGGCGTTCAAAAAAGGGGGGCTGGAACGAATCGTGCGTCGTATCGTTCCGGGGCACTCCGCGTTTGCCGGGCTTGCGTTGGCTGGTGGATTGAATACGAATCGGAAGCGCATGTGAGGTGGGAATCGAAGCGTTTTCTCGGTGGAGGCTTGGGGTGCTTTGTGGTTCTTGGTGGTTTTCTGGTGTGTTCCTCGCTTGCGCTTCGGGTTGGTGTGGGGTTCCTCGGTGGAGGTTCGGGTTGGTATGGGGGCCTCGCTTGCGCTTCGGGTTGGTGTGGGGTTCTTCGGTGGAGGTTCGGGGTGGTGTGGGGGCCTCGCTTGCGCTTCGGGTTGGTATGGGGGCCTCGCTTGCGCTTCGGGTTAGTGTGGGGGTTCTTCGGTGGCGGTTTGGGGTGGTGTGGGATTTTGGTGTTCTGAATACTCAACCCCATGGGGTGTGGCTAGACTGTTGGTGCGACCGCGACTGGCGGTCTGTTGAGCATCCATCGTGAACGATCTTCCCGGAGTCTTCCTCATGTGGACACGTTGTTGTGCAGCCTTCCTGTCTCTGGTGATTGTCGCAGGCGGTCTTTCCGCTGAAGACGTGCTGATTGGGAATCGACTGCTGCGTGTCGCGGAGGGGTATGAGGTTTCGCTGGCTGCGGAATCCAGTCTGGCAGAGCGTCCGATCGCGGTGTCACGGGATGAGCGGGGGCGGTTGTATGTGACGGATTCCGGCGGTATGTCGGAGCGGGCCGAGAAGCAGTTGTCGGAGAAACCCCATCGGATTCGTCGTCTTGAGGACACGGATGGTGACGGTGTCTATGACCGCAGCACGCTGTTTGCGGATCGCCTGATGTTTCCGGAGGGTTGTCTGTGGTATGAGGGTTCGCTGTATGTGGCGGCACCACCGGAAATCTGGAAGCTGACGGATGACAATGATGATGGAGTGGCGGATCGTCGCGAGGTCTGGTTTGACGGCCGGACTCTGACGGGTTGTGGCAACGATCTGCATGGTCCATATCTGGGGCTGGATGGTCGATTGTACTGGTGCAAGGGGGCGTTTGCGGAGCAGCGTCATCAGTTGTCGGATGGGCAGGAGCTGGTGACGCAGTCATCGCATATTTTTCGAGCGAAGCCCGATGGGACTCATGTGGAAAACGTCCTGACTGGTGGCATGGACAATCCGGTAAACGTAGCGTTTCTGAACAATGGTGAGCGATTCCTGAGTTGCACCTTTTTTCAGCACCCGGAAGCGGGGCGCCGAGACGGTTTGATTCACGCGATTTACGGGGGCGTGTATGGCAAGAAGCATGAATCGATTTACGCGCACCCGATGACCGGGGATGTGATGCCCGTGCTGACTCATCAGGGAGCTGCGGCGCCCTGCGGATTGATTGCCGGCAGTGAGCGGCTGTTTGGCGGAGGCCATGATCAGCAGTTGTTTGCCTGTTATTTCAATCTGCACAAGGTCGTGCAGCATCGCCTGGTGCCGGATGGCCCGACGTATCGGACTGAGGACGTGGATCTGCTGTCCTGCGATCATCCGGACTTCCACCCGACGGATGTGTTTGAAGACGCTGATGGAAGTCTGCTGGTTGTTGACACGGGTGGCTGGTACAAGGTGTGTTGTCCGACGTCCCAGCTGGCCAAGCCGGATGTTCCCGGAGCCGTGTATCGGATTCGTCGTCGAGGTCTGAAGTCTCCTGCGGACCCCCTGGGATTGAGCTTGAACTGGGAGACCGCCACGCCATCGGAGCTCGCGGGCTACCTTGGCGATGATCGACTTTTTGTGCAGCGCCGGGCGATGATGGCGCTTCGCCGTTCCGGTGAATCCTCGATCGCCGCCCTGCGGGCACTGCTGGGGGCTGGAAATTCGAATCAGGCGCGGCGGAATGCGATCTGGACACTGGCAGGAATCGATTCCGTGGATTCGGCTGCGGCGGCTGCGTTCGGGCTGACGGATGCTGATGCCGGCATTCGCCAGGCTGCGGCCCATGTGACGGGATTGCTGCGATACCGTGGTGCACTCCCGCAATTGCTGCGCATGGCGGAGGGAGATGAGGCCGGGCCAGCACGGGCGGCGGCGGAAGCCATCGGACGCCTGAAGCAGGGCTCGGCTGTCAGCGACGTGCAGAACATCATTGCCGACCTTCCAGTGGGCCCGGTGGATGTGACGGGTGCCCCTGAAGCAGCGGGACGACGGATTCAGGAGCATGCGCTGATCTATTCGCTCATCGAAATTGCGGATCCGCAAAAGACTCGGGAAGGCCTGTCTTCGTCGGTGCCGAGTGTGATCCGAGCGTCTTTGGTGGCTCTGGATCAGATGCGGGCTGGTGATCTGGGGCCGGGTGATGTTCTGCCCCATATGGAGCACCCCAGTGCCGCTGTTCGCAATACGGCTGCCTGGGTTGTGGAGCAGCATCCGAATTGGGCCGGGGAACTGACGGCGTGGTTTGGCCAGCGTCTGGCCCGAGTGACGGAGTTGTCGGATTCGCAGCAGACGCTGCTGGCCGGGTTGTTGTCTGAACTGGCCGAGGCCTCAGAGATTCAGATGCTGCTGTTGCAGACTCTGAAGGCCGAGCAATCGGCAGCACGACGAATCGCCCTGACTGCAATGGCGGACAGCCGGTTGACGGCGATTCCGACGGCATGGCTGGATGGATTGGCTGCGCGGCTGCAAGTCGCTGCGGAAGAAGAACGTGACCTGCTGATACGCGTGATTCAGGGGTTGCCAATGCCGAAGGACGGTCACGTGGAGCTCAGAGCCCAGCTGCTGCGACTGGGTTCAGACGAGACCGTTTCTGACGAGTTACGAATGATTGCGCTGGATGCGGCTGGCGGCGGGATTGCTCTTGAAGACCCTGCGTTTTCTTTGTTGCGAAAGATTCTGGTGTCCGAACAGTCCCTCGAATTCCGTAGTCTTGCCGCGATGACGCTGGCCTCTGCGACACTGACAGAAGTGCAGATGCAGCGGCTGATTGACGTGGTGCCGGCTGTTGGCCCGATGGAACTTCCGAAGATTCTGCCGGCCTTTGAGGCCTTTCCCTCAGAGGCGACTGGCCAGCGATTGTTAATGGTGCTGCAGGAATCGAAGGGCATGGCGGGACTGCGAGCTGATCTTGTGCAGACACTGCTGGGGAAATATCCGGAAGCAGTTCAGGAGTCGGGAAAATCGTTGCTGAAGCTGCTGAATGCCGGTCTGGAAGAGCAGACGGCTGTTCTGGAAAAAACGCTGGCCAGTCTGCCGGAGGGCGATGTTCGCAGGGGGCATGAGGTGTTTATGAGCCGTCGAGCGGCGTGTAACACCTGTCACAAGCTGGGTTACGGCGGCGGAATGCTTGGCCCGGACCTGACCAGCATAGGACGTGTCAGAAATCGCCGGGATTTGCTGGAAGCGATTTTGTTTCCCGGCGCCAGTCTTGTGCGGGGATATGAGCCGGTTTCCGTGGAACTGGAAGATGGTCGAGTGGTCAGTGGGATTATTCGGGGTGAGAACGCCAGCGAGGTTGTGGTTGCTGTTGATGCTCAGAAGACGTTGAATCTTGCCAGATCTTCGATCGTGCAGATTCTTCCCTCGAGTGTGTCACCCATGCCAAACGGCATCGCGACTCTGCTGAGTTCGCAGGAGTTGGCGGACTTGCTGGCGTTTCTGCAGACGGATCAGCGTTGATGTCGGGCAAAGGGGGGACGTTCAGAAAAGGGGTCAGGAACCAATAGTGCGGAGCACCCTTCGGGCCATTTGGCTATTGGTTCCTGACCCCTTTTCTGAACCCACAGGGAGGGCGAAGTTCCATCTGAGCCGCAAAATCAGGTTCTCAGGAGGACGAGGTTGAATTGTTGGTGAGTTGTTGGTGGTTTTTTTGAACCACGAAAGGCACGAATCACACGAAAGGAAATCGTGGGGTTACGATTTGTGTGGCGGGGGCGAGGTTCCACGTGGGCCGGGGTGGTTGATGTGTTTTGGTTTGGAGCCACGGATGGGCAGGGATGAGCACGGATATAATGCGGCGGGAGGGCGAAGTTCCATCTGAGCCGGGGACAGGTTTGCGGCTTGGCAGGAGCCCTTGGCCGAACGTGCGGTGTTCCAACACTTGTTCAGGACAGACGTTCGATCAGGATCTGTGGATC
>CAIYBH010000348.1 GCA_903924405.1 uncultured Planctomycetaceae bacterium
GGATTCCCGAATCGTGCTGACCAGTTCGTATAAGCATCGTCTGCAGAGTGATAGCGTGGCGGCCAACCTGCTGGGCTTCACCAGCACCGGAGCGGATCGCAGTTCCTCATTGCCGTACGCGTTGCTGGCCGACCAGCCAGGATCCGTGATTCGGATTGGAGCACCAGCCGGGCCCAACGGCAAACTGTACATCGCTGGCAAGGTCCTTGCGGATTCCGAAATCGAGCTGTACAGCGGAGCGCCAAATCAGGGGGCAGCGCCCGACACCGTGTACGTGGAGTTGGAAGCCACTGGCTTGCTGGAAACCGTCAACGGTTCCATTTCGCTCAGCCCCGGTGCGCGGACGGTTCTGTGGGGCAACGTGATCGCCGGCGGAGCATCGTCAGATGTGACGCTGACCGCTGGTGAATCCATCGACCTGCGGGGAAGTCTGACCGCTGGACGCAGCATTCTGGTCTCTGCGGGCAGCAGTGTGGTTCCCGGGACGGAAAGCATTCGCACGTATGGCACCAGCAAACTGAAGTCGACACACGGCGGTGAAATTCGCATCACCGGAGTGAACGACGTTGTGATCAACAGCGTTATTGGCACAGACAGCGTGGATCTCAGTCTGATCCAGCTGGAATCCAGTAGCGGCAAGCTTTTGATTGCCAGAGAATCCGGTCGTATTGAAACGGAAACGCAGTTGAATTTTACCGGACACAGTCTCGAAATCGCCGGTATCGTGAAAAGCACCCGTTCAACGCCGGATCCGGATGACTATGAAGTACGCATCGAAATCACGGGAACGGCGGAGCTACACGGCGACATGCAATTGGCCGGCGCTTTGCTGCTGAAATCGGGCGGTCTGGACATCTACAACCAGACGCTGATCACAAGCACACCGGGCCATAAGTACCGGCTTGAATCCACCGGCTCGATCACTCTTGGCCGTACCGTAACCGGTGACGAAGGAGTCAAACAGCAGCAGGGCGTTGTGATCGGTGCCTCCAGCCTGGAAATTATTGCTGGCGGAGCACTGACAATTAATCCCGGGTCCGTGCTGTTTGCAACTGACGCGGGCGCTGTGATGAAGCTTCAGGCAGGTTCTGCGGTGATTGCCGGAACCCTCTATGCAGGAGCCGAGCTTGACAGTTCCCGCCTTCCGGTCTGGGTCGCTCCAGGCGCGGCCAGCCTTGTGGTTGACGGAAATCTCACCTTTGGCGGCATGGGAGTTGACGACTCCGGCCAGGAAGTCCCGCGAGGCGGCAATATCTGGGCGGTGAATGGAATTGAGATCACGGCCGGTGGTACGATTTCGCAAAGTCCACTGAGTGCACTGGAAGTCGACGCAACGGCGTGGGGCGCCCGCTCGGCAACAATTCCGAGCCAGCTGACACTCAACGCGGGTAGTGCTCTGCAACTGTTCGGTCTGATCCGATCGCTGGATGCAGGATCGGACCTGCAGTTGACGGCGGGTGGCCAGGTGCTGATCGACGGACTGGTCGCAGCGCCGGATCAGGTCACCATCACAGGCGGCACGAACCCGTCCGGCTACGGTATTATCGTGATGCCGTCGGTGCTGGATCCGATTACAGAGGAACGTGTCTCCGGCGGCGAAGTTCGGACGAACGCCGATGGGGTGCTGGTGTTGCAGGCCACCGGCGGAATCCTGCTGCAGGGATTGGTGGGCCGCGCCCAAACCAACGAATCCGGCACGCTGGCGGATGCTCTGACGGTCAGCATCACTTCAACCTCGGGACCTGTGACCATTGAAAACCGAGTTATCGCGCAGAACGCAGTGACCGTAGGCGGCACCGATCTGAGCGTGCTTGCTGGCGGACAGTTGAAGACCACGGCGGCGAATGCGGAAATTCGCCTGATCGGAACCGGATCGATCTTTGTGGAGTCCTCTGTGCAGGCCGATGCCGAACTGTTGGCGCCGGGGCAAATTCAGGCGAGTGGTCTGGTGCATCTGTCGGGTGGCAGCGTCACGGTCGATGGGATCGTGCAGAGCCAGGCAAGTCGAGTCCTGTTAAATGGCGTTACCGGCGTGGATGTCACTGGTCAGGTCATTGCCGCGGGCGATCTGCGGGTGCATTCCGGAGTGAATCCGGCGTGGTCGCTGACAAAGCTGGAAAACAGCGAGATTGCCCGCAGTGAATTGTCCGGCGGCACTGTGTTCATCGCCGGCGCGGGATCCGTGCAGTCCGGCGGCGCAGTGCGCGTCATCGCGGGCGGCAATCTGGACGTCCAGTCAGATGCCTCGTTGGGAGGTGGTCTGACGACGCGTACACGTCCGATTGTCACCAATGTACCGCAGACCGTTTACGTTGTGACCGGTAATAACCAGGTGGCAACAGGCACAATTCTGGTGCCCGAGATCCGCATTGTGTCCACGAACGTCACGCGTCCGGCCGGGATGGATGAATTCAAAATCGGCTCCGTGTATTACACCATGGATGTGACACTGACGCAGGATGGATTTTATAATCCGCGAGCCATCGCGGGACGCAAGCAACGTGAATACTTTGTTGAAGGCGTGGATTACTTTAACTCCACCGACTATCCGCACACGCTGACGCCCGGTGTTCCAGTAATCGACTGGGCCGCATATGGTGCGCCTTCCGTGACCTCAGATTACCATGTGTCCGACTATCGGTCCTTCGCGCAGCTGACCGATGTGCAGCGCAACGCCGTTATGCGAACCCTCGGCTATCTCCCGCTCTATAACTTCAGCTATTCCAATGGGAGGAAAAAGCAGACAATTGAAGGGAATCCCACGGATCAACCGTGGACTCCGGACTGGGACGGCAAGCCGTCAGTAATTGAGTATGTGCAGGTCTCAGGCTGGACAGACAAGTACATCCGCATGCCGCAGGGTGCGGCTGCGGATGTGCTGCGAGTGGTCTCCCAGGGCGTGCCGGAGGTGGGGGCGGAAAAAGTCGGCACCTATCGCGATCAGGCGAAGACGCAGTATGTTCAGGACAAGTCGGCTGCCGTGGAGACATGGGGCGATGTGCCAGAGCCATACCCGAATCCCGGCGAATACCTTTACCGCAACCTTGTGCATGACTACGACAACAGTCCCGCACGCTGGCAGGTTGACTATGTCGGCGCAGGCAATGGTGTTCGTCTCTTTACCCTCACCGATGGTGTGACAAACGCCGCTCATGGCCGGGATCCCAACTGGTACTGGCAATCCACCACACGCGAGGAGAATGTTTACGACGTGCCGATTGCCGATGCAGCGGCTGTTGCGGGGACGTCGGGGACGGGGCGTTACATTTCAGTCCCTGACGGCTACCGAAGCTCCCTTGCCAGCGTAACGAACGTGAATGTATTTCAGCAGAGGCTGATTTATAATGTCAGTAATAATGTTTTCTATACACCCAGAAGGTATTGGTTCAATCCCAACGGTGGAAGCCTTGGTGGCCATCATAACGCCGCCCAATCCATGGGGGGCAAGGTTGCCGAGCCCCGCACGATGGCACAGTTCTTCGGTGCGGCTGCTATGGGCTCCTTTAGCCGAGTCGGAATTATGAACTTTGGCAGTGGTTGGGTGTATTTTACCACTCGTGAACCTGTATCACTGCTGCCATGGGGTGGTGGCCAACCGGACGGCAGCGGGAACACCCTCTGGTTTTACCCTGTAGCCTACGATGACATCCCAGAAGGATGGGGCGTTGCAGGCACCTACCAGTTCGAACCCTCCAGCTACAACGCCGACGTCAACGAAAACTTCCAGGACTACTACTCCACCTGGACGTCCATTCCCACCGAAGTCTACGATCAGCGTCTGACTCTGACCTACCAATGGGTCAGCAACGCTCACGATATCTACGGCAAGCGAGAACGCTTCGAAACGGTGCCCGTGGATGTGACCGTCGTCGGTGAAAAAACGGTGAGCCAATGGGGAGCAGCACCGATTTCCACGCCGCAGACACGGCTCGTTTCAGCCCGATCGGCGGATCCGACACTTGTGGAGAGCAGCGAGTTCGGAACTCCAGCTCTGCTGTCCGCATCCTCCCTGCTCATCGACGTGGGCGGACATGCCTTGCTTCGCGGTACACTCTCGTCGCAGAACAGCACCCTGCAACTCACAGCCGGCGGAGCGATGGTGCTCGAAGGGCAGTTGCCGGAATCCGCACCGGCGCTGGCAGAAGTTGCGTACGGCGAACTGCTGGCACCCGCTGGCATCTCCGTTGCCGCTTCGTCGATCCTTGTGAAGGATTCCGCACGCATTCTCGTCGACGGTTCCGCCAACGCCTGGGACGTGGGTGTTGTGCTGCAGGCGTCCGGCGCGATCAATCTTTCTGGCAATGTCACCTCGCCCACCGCTGTGGAAATTGAAGCCGGCACCAATGTGCTGCTGGACAGCGCGATCTCGGCCACGGGTTCCCTGTCGGTGACGGCAGGCATGGGGCAATCTCAATCCGGCTCCATCGTCGGCACATTCTACGCGGATCTGGATGTGACTGGTGACAACAGCCGCATCGCGTTCACAGCCGGTTCCACCGCCGGCTCTGTGACGCTGACGAATTCTGATCTGTCGGCAGCTCGCGTGGATCTGACCGCGTTGTCCGGAAGTGTTCTGCACGGCCCGGATGGTCTGATTGACACAGTTCAGCTGCACATGCGTTCTTCGGCGGGCGTTTCGGCACTGACGCGAGCGGAAGACGTGGAAGCGGTGGTCTCTGTCGCAGGAGACATCCGGATTCGCAATCTTCGTGGAATGCGACTGCTGGCCGATACCGCAAATGGGGCCATCGAAGTCTCAGCCGCGGGATCGATCAACGCCGAGCGTGTTGTGGCTCAGGGAACTTCCCAGCACAATGGCATCAGCGTCTCGGCACTGTCGGCCTCAGAGGGCTCACTGTCCGATATCTGGCTGGGCACACTGACCTCCAGTGATACCGGAAACATCACGCTGGTCGCCACAGGCCGTATTGATGGGCTGGCGAACGTCGTGGTCGACGCGCAGGGGCTGCAGGCTCGCTCACTGAAGATTATGGCGCAGGAAGTTCCGAATCTGGTCCTGCGTGCGAGCGAAGCAGACATCACAGTGCTGGGCCCTGGCGATTTGAGTATCACGGAGCTGGGGGTCGGAGCACTGACGCTGTCCGCCTCGCTGCGAAATGGGGCGTTGACGGTCAATCATGCCCTTGGGGATCTGACCCTGCGTGACGTGTCACTCAACACTGATGCCGAGCAGAATGATCTGACGGTGATCGCCGGCGGCACAATTCGTGTCGGCCGGATTTCCCTTGGACAATTCTACGCCGACGCGGCAGACATTCCGGAACTGGCGAACGGTGCCGCTCCCGGAATCTATTCGCTCGGGGATGTGTACCTGACCGCGGGTGGCGCTGTGCTGCAGGATCCTGCGGACGACGCCATCGATCTGATCGCCGACGATCTGGTGATCCATGCAGAAACCGGTGTGGGTCTGCTGCAGACGTCCGTACAAACGCTGGAAGTCACAACCACGCTGGGCTCGATCGACATTGCCGATACGGACAGTGCCGGAGAGACGA
>CAIYBH010000349.1 GCA_903924405.1 uncultured Planctomycetaceae bacterium
GAATGACTGCTGCAAAATGACTATCGTCGTGCAGCAGGCGAACCAATTCGAGGGAAATTCGGTGGTGGGAACGAAATTCGAAGTTTTCGCAGCCTCCCAGATTCCCGCTGAAACGCATTGACGTCAAGTGGACGCCTGAGGCTTTTACCAGAATGCCCACCGCCCTGCCGCTAATCTCAATGGCTTCGAGACCGACCAGGGCTGTCGCTACATAACGCTGACCGATGGGCTGGGGGTGTCAACCATTTTTCTGTCGCGGCAGACTCTCTGACCAGTCGTGACCTGACGTCAGCGACCGCTCAAATCATCCTCGATTCACGCCACCGTGGAGCCCGGTGTGGCGATTGTGGATGTCGGTATCGAGGAGACGGGTTGCTGGATTGGCGGAAGAACTCTGGTTATCCTCATTCCGGTCTGGTTTCCGTGTCGTGAGACTCACGCACCCGCGTTTGCCGCTGCGTCATGCTGCAGGCCGAATGGGGCGCGTGTGCGTGTCTTTGCGGCTTTTTGCTCGGACAAGTCCTGATTGCTTTCTGACTGTTGCGGCCTGCGGGCCACTGGGGTAGTTCCATATGACCGTGCTGCAGCGACTCCTGAATCCCGCCGGCCTGTTTTTTCTCGCCTGCGTCTCACTCGTGATCGACTGCCGGGCTGCGGAGCCGGTCGCGGCCAGACGACCACCCAACATCGTCTTCATCCTTGCAGATGATCTGGGCTATCGCGAACTGGGGTGTTTCGGACAGCAGAAAATTCAAACGCCCCACCTCGACCGCCTCGCGGCGCAGGGAATGAAACTGACGCAGCATTATTCCGGAAATGCGGTGTGTGCTCCGTCACGCTGTGTTCTGATGACGGGGCAGCATCCAGGCCATACCTGGATCCGCAACAACAGTGAGGTGGCACCGGAAGGTCAACGCCCGATTCCAGCCGTAACGTTCACACTCGCAGAAGTGCTCAAACAGCACGGCTACGTCACCGGGGCGTTTGGCAAATGGGGGCTGGGGGCGCCGGGAAGTGAGGGTGATCCGTTGCAGCAGGGATTTGATGTCTTCTTCGGATACAACTGTCAGCGACACGCTCACAGTTACTATCCGGATTATCTGTGGAGCAATCGCGAGCGCATTCCGCTGAACAATTCACCGCCGGTTCCGGGGCACGCAAAGCTTCCGGAGGGCGCAGACCCCACGGATCCTCAGAACTATGCGGCGTTTCAGGGCCGGGAGTATGCGCCGGATCGCATTCGGGACGAAGCTTTGCGGTTTATCCGTGAACACCGGGAGCAGCCGTTCTTTCTGTATGTGCCCTCAACACTGCCCCACGTTGCACTGCATGTTCCGGATGCGGACGTGCAGCGCTATCGGGAACTGGGCTGGGAAGATCCTCCGTTCACGGCCGAGCGTGGCGGTTACACTCCGCACTTCACGCCACGAGCGGCCTATGCGGCGATGATTTCACGTCTGGACAGTGACGTCGGCGCCATTCTGCGGACGCTGGACGAGCAGTCGCTGACGGATCAGACGCTGGTGATCTTCAGTGCTGACAACGGGACGACTCACCTGCAGGAAGAAGTGGATGCAGCATTCTTCGCCAGTGTCGGAGAACTGCGAGGACTGAAAGGATCGCTGTATGAGGGCGGTGTGCGAGTCCCCACGATTGTACGGTTTCCCGGTGTGATCCCTGAGGGGACCGAGAGTGATTTTGTCAGCGGATTTGAAGACTGGCTGCCGACCCTGGCAGCGGTGGCGGCCCCAACCGCACAGTTGACGTCGCCCGTCGACGGCATCAACCTGCTGCCAACGCTGCAGGGCAAACCACAGCCGGCCCGGGATTATCTGTATCGTGAGTTCCCGGGGTATGGAGGCCAGCAGAGTGTGCGACGGGGGCCGTGGAAGTTGATTCGGCAGAACATGACTCGCCAGCAATTGCCGCCGGAACTGTATCATGTGGAGCGGGACCCAGGCGAGCTGGTGAATGAGGCACAGCGGCACCCTGAAGTTGTGCAGGAACTTGAACAACTGATGACGCAGGCCCGGACTCCATCGTCGCTGTTTCCGCTGGTCCCCCTGGATCCCTCCGGGGCAGAAAAAGGGAAGAAAAAAGGGGGCGGGAACCAATAGCCTAACGGCCCGTAGGGTGCTGCGCACTATTGGTTCCTGACCCCTTTTTCTGCTCTGACCCCTTTTTCAGCCCGTCAAGCAAAATCCGTTGGAATGCGTGGTGGTTTATGAATACCCCTGCCGACGGTGCCTGTTTCGCCGATTATTAAGTATTTTCGGGGTGGGTTGAACGGTCAGATCACGTCGTCTCCTGGGTTTTCCTACTTTTATTCACGGGGAAATCTGCTGGAGTCCGTTGCTGGCACGTGTAAAAAACGTTCACCGTGTTAGATTCAGGGGGTGGCACTGCGGTCGACCGCAGTTGCCCGTTTCAAAATGCCATGGGAAATTGATTGGAGAGAGCAATGAAGAAGTTGATGGGATTTGTGTCTGTTGCTGGTTTAAGCCTGGTTCTGGCTGGTTGCGAAAAGCCGGCTGAAACACCATCTACGCCCGGCACCACGCCGCCGGCTTCTGTCGAAGGCGCACGCGAAGCAGCTCCAGGTGCACATGACGCCAACGCACCAGCACCAGCTGCTGAAGGCGCTGCACCAGCCGCAGAAGCTCCAGCTGCTGACGCTGAAGCACCAGCCGCTGACGCCGCACCAGCTGAAGCTCCCAAGGCTCCGTAATCACCGTCTGCTGGCAGCATGCAACGGCCTTCTGGCGGGCATTCTGCTGTCGGCTGCTGGTGAATGCTCTCCGACCTGATTCAGTTCTCTGAAACGCAATGGTCTGAAGTCTGCATCAGAGCCGTGTACGAGATATCAGGCAATTTCTGAAACGTCTCTTCCGACAGTCCGTTGGAAGTGACGTTTTTTTGTTTTCCGCAAGGCAGGCGACGATGGGTGGGCACGCATCGGGAGGACGCATCGGGAGGACGCATCGGGAGGGCGCGGCTCCTGCCAAGCCGCAAACCCTTTCGCCATAACCCTTTGTCGCGAACGAGTTGTGCGGCTCAGATGGAACTTCGCCCTCCCTTTGTTGCAAACCTGGTATGCGGCTCAGATGGAACTTCGCCCTCCCTTTGTTGCGAACCAGGTGTGCGGCTCAGATGGAACTTCGCCCTCCCTTTGTTGCAAACCAGGTGTGCGGCTCAGATGGAAC
>CAIYBH010000350.1 GCA_903924405.1 uncultured Planctomycetaceae bacterium
AAATCGTCGCTCCATGTGCCGCCTACTACCGCCGGCTATGCTTCAAGTGGTGTGTCCCCAAAGATTCCTGTCCCCAAAGATTCCTGCTTACCAAAATTATGCATGGGGACACTGCACTTTGATCGCCCTCATGGTCTGATTGGGAGCATTGTATGGATTCCAACGCTTTATTTGTCTCGATGCGTTGGAGCAGTGCAGTGTCCCCGAGAGCATTGGAGCAGTGCAGTGTCCCCAAGAGCAATGTCCCCGAGAGCAGTGTGGTGACTGTGTCCCCGAGAGCATGACGTCCCATCCATGACTGGTTTGACGCCCGGGACATCCCTGTGTCCCATCCGTTTGAAGACGAAATTCTCAGCGGCATTCAGGATTGCTCCATACTGCTGGCCTTCCAGTCAAATCATTATGCCAGCCGTCCATGGTGCCAGATGGAAATCCTGAAGGCAAAAGAACTCGGGATCCCGATCCTGGTGATTGCTGCCGTGGCCCACGGAGAGCCGCGAAGCTTCCCTTATCTGGGGAATCCTCAGGTCGTGGTCTGGGACTCGGCAAAGCCACGGGAAAGTACAACACGGGTGCTGAATCTTGCCGCCCGGGAATCGCTGCGCTATCACTGGAATCGAGCCTGTCTGCAGCGTCTGTTGTCTGACGAGACCACCAGCCTGAAGCAGGCCCGTGTGCTGGCAACGGTACCAGAAGCACTGACACTCACCACGCACCCATTGCCTGCGTCCGGACAACAGGTATTTCTTTACCCCGACCCGCCGCTCGGACATGCTGAGCTGCAAATTCTGAAGAGCCTGCGTGACGCTGATTATGTCACGCCCCTCACACTCCTGGCACGCTGGCCCATGACTCCCGCCGTCACCGCAGTGACCGTCTCCGTTTCGGAATCCGGCGATCTGAAAGCTCGGGGACTCTGTCTGTGGCATGAGCAGACGCTGACCGATGAAATCCACCTCGGGCTGTTAATGGCAGGACTGCAAATCGTCTACGGAGGACGACTGGAACTATCGTCAGGCGGACAGCGGAGAGACTTCACGATTCGACTTCTGGATCTGGCACGCACCTATTCCGGAGTAGCCTGTGCTGCAGGAACCAAGTTCGCCTCCATTCTGAATGTCCCGCCATGGCCGAACTCGACTACCTACAATAACGCCATTTGCCAAGTTTTGCAGCCCGACGCTCAACTGCAGGAAGCACCGCGTCCTGATCTTCAGGAAATTCCGGAGTTTGATGAAAAGGGTCAACCGCTGTTTCCAGCAGGGGTTGATTTATTCAAATTGCCAGACACCCCATTGCGTCGCCTCGCGCGGACGCGAGGGCTGACGCTTATGCGGCACAAGACAACCTTCCAGACGCAGGCCCGAATTGTGATCGGCGGTACGTTACAGGGATTCAGTGGCTTGTACCCGGGCGTTGTTGAGGAAGCATGGTGGTCAGTGACGGCAAAACGCCCCTTGTATCTGGCGGGTTTGTTTGGGGGAGCGGCGCAAGCCGTCATTGATCTGTTGCCGGGACGTGACAGGCCTGAAATCGCAAATCCCCTTCTGGGAAGTCAGGAACTGACGCATGAAACCATCCTGCAGATAGCCAGACAACGCGGCTTGAGCGTGATTGACACCGGAGACCTGCTACCTCACACGACGCACGCCAACGGCTATGTGGTACACCCTCGGCGCATCGCATCAGACCTGCGGTCTGCGGGCAGTCACGGTTTGGCCGCTTCACTGAACAATGGGCTATCGGATGCGCAGAATCATGAGCTGTTCTTATGCACAGAACCCGAAAGAATTGTGCAGCTGATTTTGACTGGTCTGAAGAATCTGGTTTGATCCATCAAAACCATCACGAGCACGTTTTCAACCTCAGTGACCTTAGCCGGCCGTTGAAAGTAGCCTCCGGCGTTGAACTGCCTCACGGATAAAACAGGTAGTTCGACGCCGCGCGGGCAAGTCCGGTTTGTTCGACGTAGGACGGCCAGAAGTGGCGGCATCCTACAGATTCAGAGACATCAAGGTCGCGTACTTTTCTGTGTGAGTTGCCCAGTGCACTGCGATCTTTCTCAGTGAGTCCCGTGACGCCCAAAGCCCGGCTGGAGCCGATTCTGCGAAGTGGGTACATCACCAGTGCTGCGTCGAACGGGTTCCTGAGATTCAGCAGGCACTCGGTGGAGCAAAGTGCTCGTTCAAAGCGTTCTCCGGGATTCAGCCAGTCATGGTCGATTGCCGAAGCGGCAAACACAGTTCGAATCTGTCGTCCTGCGCACTGCAATTGGGGGCAGGCCATTTCTTCCACCGCACCTCCTGCCATCAGATGCAGGGCTGACGAGATCACGCGGGTGCCGTGACTGTGTCCAAGCAGGCTTAGAGGGGATTCGGGCGGCAGGGATTTGATCAGGCCGGCGAGATAAAAACCGTTTCGGCTGGCGCGTCGTCCCAGGATAGCAAAGTCGATACTGAGCAGCGGTGTAAGCAGCTTATAGCTGGGCCATCGAAAGTAGATCATCTGAAAAGGTCGGCCTCTGGCGCCATGACGCAGCCACTGCCATGTGCGAAAGGATTCCGGCTCAACGCTGCGATCACCCACCAGGCTGCCGTGCACCATGACGCAGATTGGAATGCCGGGCTGCAGGCAGGCACGAAGTTCCTCGATGCTGGTTTTTCGCAAGCCTGCTCCATGTTCATAGCGGCTGACGACGGCAGAGAAACGAGGCAGTGTGTGGTCAAAGGACTGCGGGGCGCGTTCTGTGCTGACGATCCAGTATCCGGTCTCTGCCGGAGTGGCAGGATTACAGGCCATGCTAGCAGCGGGGGGCTCTGGAACAGGCGTGGACGGTCCATTCTGTGCCAGCAAAGCATTAATTGGAGTTTCTGAGAATCCATCGTACGGGACGCGGATTTCAGTGGGTTCCACAGCATCCTGCATCTCCCTGATCGATGCGTCATCAGCACGAAGAGTCAGGGCGCAGCAGATCGCCGCGAACGAACAGAATACGAGGAAAACTCCTCGGCGGAGGCCGGGGAAGAGCAATGGGAAACGATCGGTCATGAACTTCTGGTCCGAAGGAATGTCGCGGCAGAAGCTCTTCCATGAGTACAGGATTGCCTGCAGCAGCTCAGCACCATCAGAGCCACTGTGTTGGCATCGGGTCCGACCTGCAAGCAGCACAGCGCAGTTCAGCACGAAGGGACAACAGTGGCAGATTCGGCTGAATCAGGACGTTGAATTGAGTCGCAACCTGGGGATTCCCGCTGAATCGCAGAAATTCATCAAAGATCTCCAGCAGCGGGTGCGTAGTTTTCGACATCAGATCGCGGTTCACGGGGTAAAATCGCGGCGAGTGAGACTGTTTTGTTTTTTGGTGCTCGTGATTTCGCGTGGTATTCAGCATTCAAGTCCCGGGAAACATCTGGGAATTCCCGGATGCACCACGGCGGCTCACGTGGCGGTAATTTCCGGTTTGCTGCAGGCAAATTTATATCGCCGGGTAGTTTTCTTTCCCTGGCGCGGTTGCCATACTACAGGCGTTCTGGCGCTGATTCTGCGTCAGGAGCCGGCCTGCTTTCTGTCTTGCGAAGTCGCAAAAGCGGCAGGCCAAAACTGGAACACATGTTGCTGACTGAAATTGGAATCCCACCATGTTGCGAGCCCTGTGTGTGACGTGCTGCCTGTTGACCGTGACGACTGTACAGGCGCAACAGATAAGAACTCAGAAGGCAGAGATCCAGCGAATACTGGAACGCGGGGCGCCGGCAGCGGTCGCCACAGCGGTTCGCCCCGCGATTTCTGACGCAGAGTTTTCGGCAGGCCCCGGGGGACAGTGGATCTGGGGTCCGAAAAACGAGATGGGCTATGTGCT
>CAIYBH010000351.1 GCA_903924405.1 uncultured Planctomycetaceae bacterium
CGTCTCGCTCGTGCTCGTGCTCGTGCTCGAACGCAACGAGCATTTGCCTTGGCCACATCAATCCTCAAGCCCCCACTCGCCCTTCAGTCGCGACGCGACGCCATGCAAAAGCCTCGGATGCCAATCCGAGGTCAACAGGCGGAACGAATCGGCAGAGTCGCAACGCGACGGCATGAATGAGCGGGCAAATCAATGAATGAACTGCGAGGGCTGAATGTCAGGGCGACCGCGACTGGAGATCGGAATTGCCATCAATCCCGGATGATTGCCTCGAACATGGATTTGTGCGTAACCGATCGGTGGGACAGCCGCACCGCGATCCGGAAACCGCAATGCACCGGACGCCCCGGAAAATCCTGAATCGCCAGCCGGGTCAAAGCACGAATCCCTCAACGCATGGGGATTTGAACCATTCACTTGTGACAGTCCGCGGTCGATGGATAACTTCGGTCTTACCCGATGTGCCATGACTCCGGAAAGCTCGCATCGACGAAGTGTGCGCGCACTTCCTGCAGCTGTTCCTGCAATTCGGTGGACGAATAGCGGTCTGAAACGTGAAACAGTACCAGTCGTCGTGGTTGCAGCTCAACTGCCAGGGTCCCAACTTCTGTCGCTGTCAGGTGATAGTTCTGTAGTGCGAGTTCCCGTTCGGTATCGCGATAGTTGTTCTCGCAAATCAGTGTGTCGACGTGGCTGAATAGCTGCCGCAACTGTTCACGCACGTCCGCGTCGTCAGCTCGAAAGTCGGTCAGATAGCCCAGACTGGGCCCGGATCGTGTCACCAGCAGTTCTCGGCGCAAATCCCCCAGCAACTGCGGCGCTCCGCCAATATCAACGGTGCAGGAATCTGCCAGTTGAGGATTCCTGACAGCCTTCAGCCATGGCCCTGCACCGTACCCCAGTGACTCCAGTCGCGTCACGTTAATGGACTGTTTCGGCGGCTCCTGAATGCGATAGCCAAGACATTCCGTTCCATGGTCCAGCAGCAGGGCATGCACGCTGAAATCTTCGTGCTGCAGGACAAGACCTGATGTTGCCACAGGCGGTTCTTCGTGAGCGATCTCAAATCGCTCTGTCGTGAGCAGCCGAATTATCCGCAGCTGCTTCCCGTCGAATTCAGAAACACGAAAGCCACCGGGAAGCCCGACAGCGTTATTCCACAAATACCCCAGCAAGCGGTGCTGAATGATGCGACAAGTGCCCGGAGGTCCGACAATCTGCAGGAAAGGGCCAGGGCGACACCACACGGCTCGGAGCAATTCATCAAATCCAGCGTAGTGATCGAAGTGAAAATGCGAAAAAAAAACGGCCTGCATGCCATACAAATAAGGCCGTGGCAATTTATGAAGGCAGTTCCCTCCGCAATCCAGCAGCAATCGATGATTTGCGGTCCCGGTAGCAACACAGGCCGCAACGCAATTGTCTTTTCCAATTTCACCAAGGACTTCAAATTCGATCATCGCCGAGCCTGCCGCAGTTAAAAAGCCCGGTTTTCGTACACGGCAGGTTACTGCAGAACGCCCCGCGTCACCACCAGTGCAGACACCGCACGTGCCCGTCTGGTTCGCTGGTGGTAACTCGTGAAGCGAAGTTGAGCACCTGCGACCGCAACGGAAAATCGTGATCTCTCCTGCGGATCAGGTTGCAGGGCAGACGCTGGTGTTGGTACTCCGTATCAGGGGTACACCGTGGAATGCAGGTGCCGCGAAGGCGGGCAGGGCTGGGATGGCGAAACGATGTTAAGCCTGCGAAAGTCGCGTTTCGCTCCGCCGAAACGACCTCGCTGGATTTTAGCTCGCGAATTCCGCGAACGAACACCGCTCCGAAATCAAGCAAAAAACGACCCTGATTTCCCATATTGCCATTGTTTCCCCATCCCAGGGCAGGGCTGCTACGCCGTGCAGCCGAGGTGAGACCGCAGGACCGCTCCTGAAAGAGACGTGCTGATGTGGAATCCAGCGATGGCCGGCTCTCATCCACTGCCGGCAACAGCCTTGACGGTTATCTGGCGCAGTCCAGCGGAAAAGTCATCATGGTACCCCCACGACTGAGACGTCGGCCCGCACGGCTCGGGTCCATGGCAGCCTCGTAATTCCACATAACATCGTCGCCCGCATCGGGGGGGGGCAACTGACAAAAAGCAAGATGTACCGCAAGGCAGCTCAACGCGTACGTCCATGAGCCACGGCCACGGATCGCATGGCGAGTTCCGCGGCGAATCCGTGTTTGTGATTCCACGCCCGGTGATGGAGATTGACGCCCGGAGCATTTTCCATGGTCCATCGCGGGAATCCCCCGTCCGTTGTTGCCCCACCAATCGTGCTCGTGCTCGTGCTCAGCCAAGCGGTGCTCGTGCTCGAAACGACCTTTCCCGTTGTCGCGATCGATCATCGGGAGCCCGCCCGTCGTTGCTTCGCAACTCCAACGTCTCCTTTGAACAGGTTCCTCGGGCTGTCGTCCGAGGCTTTTCTTTGGCATTGCTTCGCAATTCAACCCGATCGAGAACCCGCCTGCCTTTCAGTCGCAACGCGACGTCATGCAAAAGCCTCGGATGCCAATCCGAGGTCACAATGCGGCACGAATTCACAGAGTCGCAACGCGACGCCATGCGTGAGCGTGCAAATCAATGACTGAACTTCGAAGGCTGGCTGTCAGGGCGACCGCGATCCGGAAACCGCAATGGACTGGACGCCCCGTAAACTCCTGCGTCTTCAGCTGGGTCAATGCACAAATCCGTCGACGCAAGCTATTTGGAAATTTCAACTTATGACACTTTGCGATAGATGGATGGCCCCAATTTTGATAGATGGATGGCCCCAATTTTGTGGAAGCGGTGTGTGATTCGTTTGCCGGCGTCCAGCGATGCTCGGGGTAGGTGAGCAGCCACTTATGGGGCCGAAGTGATTCGCGGAATGATTCCCTCACGGTCGCAGGTGCAGTTGCGTGCGGAAGTAACTCCGCGGTCGTTCATCCCATCGTGCTCGTGCTCGAACATTCTCGTTGTCCTCTTCGAACATCCAGCACACGCCTGCCGTTGCTTCGCAACTCCAACGTGTCCTTTGGACAGGTTTCCCGGAATGGTCGGAGAAGCCCACCGCCATCACCGAGACATCCCCTGCCAGGTCGGGCCGTGAGGATCATTGCTCCCAGGCTGCCCGATCTGCAGGATCTCAGGAGCATGATTCCAAAACACGCATCCACCATCCCCCGAAATCTCGAAGTTGCCTTCCCCCACGACGCGAGGTAAACTCAGCCACCTGCAGCGGATTTCCTGAAGGGATGGCGTGAAAGTGAACGGCACCACATGACAACATCGTCTTCAGCCCAGCCCACGCTCAATATGGACCGCTCGGTGCTCACGTGCGATGATGATTTTGATGACCCTGAACTGAGGCTCTGGTGGCACCGGCAAACCCCGGAGATTCGTCTCCAGCACATGCTGGCTCTGCGGAAAATGAACTATGGTGATGAGTCTTCCGCCAGACTTCAGCGAGTTCTTGAAATTGCTGAATTGCCACCACGTTGATTACCTGCTCGTCGGTGGTTTCGCTGTGGGCTTCCATGGATATCCACGGGCCACCAGCGATATGGATATCTGGGTCAGCCAGTCTCCGGAGAACGCAGGACGCGTCGTCGCTGCGATTCGAGCGTTTGGGTTTGATACCCCGAATCTGACCAAGGATCTGTTTCTACAGCGGCGGCGAATCGTGCGAATGGGTCACCCTCCGATCCGCATCGAGGTGATGAACGAAATTGACGGTGTGACCTTCGAGGACTGTCGGCCCGCTGCGATCCTCGCTGAACTCGGGGGAATTCAGGTGCCGATTATCAGCCTTGCTGATCTCAAGCGAAACAAACTGGCGAGCGGCAGACCCAAAGACCTCGATGACCTGCAGCAGCTTCCCTGACTCTGTGAGGAAGAAACGTCTGTCCGCCGCACCACATCAGCACGCATGTGCGAGCGATGGGAGGACGGCTCTGATCACAGCCGTTGATCATACTCTGCAGTTACACCGGACGTCTGGAGCAGGACGCCGCCACCGGCCGCCTCCACGAAAGTCTCGCATTCCGACGCAAGATCTTCGACCGTATTGGTGACTGGCCTTTGACCAAACGCTGCGACTTTGATCAGCAGTTGAACGCGAGGCTGCACGCGATTGAAGCACCCGCCGCCCCCTGCCAGTTCGCTGCTCCGTCGTACATCTTCCGATGGGGCCAGACGAACGCGTACCATACTCAAACTTCATACAGGGACCAGCAGATGTAGGGTGGTATGACTGGGTGCAGGCCGGAGCGTTCAAATTGACGGGGTTTTTCCGCCACGGTTGATTTTCCGGGCGTTCAGCGTTACCCCTCTGAGGGAGTCGTTGGACGGTTTTTGATATTGGCGGGTCAAGCATGAGCGATCTGATTTCCCGAATCACCATTGATCCGAGGGTTTGTCATGGCAAGCCATGTGTCAGGGGGCTTAGGCATCCAGTCGAAGATCTGCTTCAGCTTTTAAGCTCAGGGACGACGATTGAAGAAATCCTTGTGGATTACGTGGACCTTGAGCGAGAAGATCTGCTGGCTGTGCTCGCCTCGGCCGCAAGGCTTGCGCAGTCTCGGTGGATGTAGCCGGTGAACCAGTGAAGGTTCTGATTGACGCCCATTTGCCGCGTAGCATGGCGGACTGGTTTGCGCAGGTGGAATGCGATGCAATCCACACACTCGATCTGCCCGCTGGGAATCGTTCGACTGATCGAGAGATCTCCAGAATTGCTGAGAACGAGCAGAGAATCCTGAGCACAAAAGACCCTGATTTTGTCGACACGCACCTGCATTCCGGCACGCCACCAAACTGCTGCTGATCTCGACAGGCAACATCGGAAATTCGGACCTGGAATCGCTGATTGTTTCGTTGATCCCCGATCTCGTGCGACAATTCACTGAACGCGCATTCCTTGAACCTGGGATTCTCGGAATTGTGATGAGAAACCAGTGATTCGGACGATACCGGCATACGGTAGATCGCAGCAGCCGCGACGAATTCCCTGCCCAGACGATTCCTTGCCGAGTTGCTTCCCAGCAGAGCTCGTCTCCGTTCCGCCTGACACATGATAATAGATCACATTTGGACAACGCGGCGTGCAGAGTCCAGAACATCCAATTGAGAGCGCCTACCACTTCTGGGGAACTTCAGCCGTCGCTCATCGGCTCTCATCGTGCTCGTGCTCGTGCTCGTGCTCGTGCTCGTGCTCGTGCTCGAAACGACCTTTCCCGTTGTCGCGATCGA
>CAIYBH010000352.1 GCA_903924405.1 uncultured Planctomycetaceae bacterium
AGCCTACAGGAACAGCAAACATGACCACGACTGCAGATCTTAACCCCATTGATCGTCGATATGACTTCGTTCTGCTGTTCGACGTCCAGGACGGAAACCCCAACGGTGACCCCGATGCTGGTAACCTGCCCCGGATCGACCCCCAGTCGCTGCAGGGCCTGGTCACCGATGGCTGTATCAAACGCAAGATTCGGAATGCCATTTCCGTTCTGGCGGCAGATCGACCGGGCTGCGAGTTGTATTTTCAGACCCAGGATGCCACCTTTGAACAGCGTGTCCTGAATCTGCAGCATCAACGAGCGCATGACGCCACGGGCACAAAAGACGAAAAGGAAGGCAAAGCAAAGGCCGATAACACAGCCCGAGCCCGCGCCTGGATGTGTCAGAATTTTTATGACGTCCGTGCATTCGGCGCTGTGATGACCACCGGCGTCAATTGCGGTCAGGTCCGTGGACCCGTGCAGATCACCTTCGCTCGATCCATCGATCCGATTGTTCCGCTGGAATTCTCGATCACTCGTAAGTCCGTCACGACGGAAGAAGATGCGAAAAAACAGGCACAGAAAGATGGCTCCATCACAGGCACGATGGGGCGTAAAAACGCCGTCCCATATGGGTTGTACCTCTGCCACGGTTTCATCAACCCGTATCTGGCTCGTGACACCGGCTTCACCAATGCGGACCTGCAGCTGCTGTGGGATGCCCTGAAAGGCACGATGTGGGAAATCGATCGCTCGGCCAGCCGAGGCTTCATGTCCACTCGGGGACTGTATGTGTTCGAACACGATTCCATGCTGGGCAATGCCCAGGCGCATGAATTGTTTGACCGGATCCGAATTGATCGCGTTGCCGCTGAACAGGCCCCGCGCAGCTTCGACGACTACCGATCACGAATTCAGATTCAGGACAATGATCTTCCCGCAGCTGTACGATTGCATCGGTACGTCGGCTGATTCAACCGTAGACGCATGGTCAGCAAGTCCCACAACCTGCTCCCTCCGCGGCGATGGCCGCGGAGGGCAACTGATCTAAGGCCATCCTGATCCTCAGCCAACGCGATGTCGTCCAATGGCGAAAGAATCCGAGCGATTGCCTCATAGCGTGACTCTTAATTGTCGGGGGATCCAGCGGTGTATACGGACGAAGAACTCCTGCCGCTAAGCGCCCTGAACGATCTGTTGTTCTGCGAGCGTCGTGCAGCAATGCACCTGCTGGAACGAATCTGGCAGGATAATCAGTACACCACAGAAGGCCAGTTTGCCCATCGACGTGTGGACCAGACGGCAGACCTGAAGCGGGGTGATCATCGCAACGTGACGGGAATGATGCTGTCATCGTATCGCCTGGGATTGGCTGGCAGAGCCGATCTTGTCGAATTCCGTAGTGTCCCGGAATCATCGACCTTGCGGGTCCCATTTCCCGTGGACTTTAAGCGTGGCAGAAAGCGACGCTGGGACAACGACGAAGTACAGCTCTGCGCACAGGCCCTGTGTCTGGAAGAAATGCTGGGAGTCACGGTGCCTCAGGGGGCCATATTTCATATCAGGAGTCAGCAGCGGCGTGACGTCGTGTTTGACACAGCGTTGCGGCAGAAGACTGAAGAGGCGGCCGGGCGGCTGCAGAGCCTCGTTCGCAGTGGGCACACACCGGCAGCACGCTGGAAACC
>CAIYBH010000353.1 GCA_903924405.1 uncultured Planctomycetaceae bacterium
AGTGAGTGGAAGCAGACGGAGAACGGGTATCTGCTGGATGGGATGCGGGTGCTGATCCTCGGGATGGACGGTTATCTGGGCTGGCCACTGGCGCTGAAGCTGGCGAAGCTGGGATGCCGAGTGTATGGCATCGACAATCTGCTGCGACGCCGGTTGGTGGCGGAACGCGGGGCTCAGTCGGTCACAGAAATCCGCAGCATGGCGGAGCGTGTGGCGGCGGCAAAGGAGCATCTGGGGGTCGACATCGAATTTCGTGAGATGGATCTGCTGGATCGTGAATCGCTGTTTGCTTACATCCGGGAGATTCAGCCGGAATCGATTGTCCAGTTTGCTGAAATCCCCAGTGCTCCGTACAGCATGGCGGATGTGGAACGGGCGGTGAATACGATTCAGAACAACGTGGTGGGGACGCTGGGATTATTGTTTGGTGTCCGGGATCACGCGCCGGACGCGTCCATCATCAAGCTGGGCACGATGGGTGAATACGGCAGTCCACTGACGGGGCGTCCACTGTTTGAGGGGTTGTTCCCGGGCGACGCGGTCCTGCAGTATCAGGGGCAAGAGTGGAGCCTAGGCGGTGAATTGACCCCACGTGATCCAGTCAGCTTTTACCATGTAAGTAAGGTTCAGGGCACCTTCAGCGTGTACGAGGCGTGTAAATACTGGTGGCTGCGAAGTTATGATGTGATGCAGGGAGTGATTTACGGGAACTATTCCGAAGAGTTGCAGGCGCATCCGGACCTGAGTACTCGATTTGACATCGATGAGTGGTGGGGGACGGTTGTCAATCGTTTTGTCGCGCAGGCTGTGATCGGAATGCCGCTGACGATTTACGGATCAGGAAATCAGATGCGTGGGTACATCACGCTGCGTGATGCCATGCAGTGCATCACCCGACTGATTGCGGCTCCGCCTGAACCCGGTCAATACGATGTGGTGAACCAGGTGACGGACGTGTTCAGTGTGCTGCAGATCGCACAGATGGTGGCCACGATCGGGCGTGAGTTTGAGCTGGATGTGGAGGTTCAGCGGATTGAGAATCCGCGGGTGGAATCGGAAGAACATCCGTATGAAGTGATTCATGAGAAGCTGAGTGAGCGTTTCGGCTTTGCATCGGAATCGGGGTTTGCGGATGAAGTGCGGCACTTGTTCCGAGTGCTGTTGCAGCCGGAACACAAAGCCCGCATTCTGGCACAGAAGGACACTCTGTTTCCGAAGACAAAGTGGTCGGGTGAACATGGAACTCTGGAAGTTCTGGAAACGTGGAAGCCATCGGTCTGAGGTTGCGGGGAGGACAGAAATTTTCCGGCCGTCCGCGGGGTTCCGGATGTGTGTGGTGCGGAGCATGCGGCGGGCGATGATCAGCAGATATTCAGAGCGGTCTCTTGAGTGTGGAAGCTGGGGTTATGGAACTGCGAGAAGCGGAATTTGACGAGATGGTACTGCGGTCTGATCGCCCGGTGCTGGTGGATTTTCAGGCATCCTGGTGTCCTCCGTGTCGGATGATGCAGCCGGTGGTGGATCGTCTGGCCGTAAAGGTTGGTGACTGGGCCGACGTGTACTCGGTGAACATTGACCGCAGTCCGGGGCTGGCCGCGCGGTATCAGGTCAGTGGCGTGCCGACCTTCATTGCGTGGGCTGGCGGGCAGACGGTGGATCGTCGTACCGGGGCGCTGACGGAAGGGCAGTTGATGAATCTGCTGAAGAAGGCCAGTGACGCGATGCC
>CAIYBH010000354.1 GCA_903924405.1 uncultured Planctomycetaceae bacterium
TGATAACGTCGCCGGCACTCGGGTGATCAGAAAGGGGTTACCAAAGTACAGGTAGGGCTCCCCACCATCTTCGTGCAGTACCGGATGCCCCGCGATCTGCCGCCACGTTTCCTCCAGCGGCAGAGTCTCCAGGACCTCAAACAGCTCCCGCGCATCATTCCAGACCATGTGCCCCTGCTCGAGTGGTTCCGACAGCCCACGACGTCGCGAATACTGACAGACCATCCGCGGCTCTCCTCGATCATCACGAACCACCGAAACCCCCTGAATCCAAACCACTCCCTCCCTGTTCGCAACCTCCACCATCGCCCGCGCAAAGCCATTCTCTCCCACGAAGTAACGCAACCCCGGATCTCGCCCGGGATCCATTCCAGCCGCTCCCGGCAGACCACTCACAGCACCAGCCGTGCGAAACAAACCCAGCGGATAGGTCAGTTGGTTCGTGTCTCCCCAGAACCAGTGCAGCCTGTCCCGATAAACAGCCGTCTGCACCGAGTCCTGTCCGACAACCCGCCCCTGCTCCTCCGGCCCCCCCGCCGGAACCGCCTTCCCCAGTCGCAGTGAATCGAGATACCGATCGCGTCCTGTGATCCGGTACAACCGCTCGGCGTGGTTCAAGCGAGTCAACTCGATCCGATGCGGTTCTCCGGCACCCAGCGTCAATCGCACTCCCGCTATCCCGAATCCATCGCGATCGACGGCATATCCCGGCGACGTTACCTTCAGAAAGATCGTCTGCCCCAGCAGCTGCGGCTCCCGTAACGCCACATACCCGGCACTGTCGGTGACCCAGGTCACATCATCCACTGTCGTCAACTCCACCAGCGAAACTCCTCGCCCCGTGGCTCGGTCCACCACCTGAATCTCAAACAGATCCTCGGCCCGCAAGGCACTATCGCACAGCACACAACTCATCAGCCAGCCACACAACCAAACCCGGCTCTTCGTCAGCAATCGCCCCAACATCGCCCTGCCACCCCTCCCGAGGACCCATGATCCTCTCCAGCTCATACAAACATACGCTCTCATCATCGCTGCGCCAAAATGCATACGAGTGATCCACGTTCGTGGACGATACCGTTGCCGCTCAGCTGGCATCGTCTTATTCCCGAGTCCACATTCCCGCGTCCGCTTTCCCCTTGATTCCGGACGGCAGTCTCCCGCATGTCCACACCCTGTGCAATCCTCAACATCCTACCGGCTTCCGGCCCAGCCAGCTGCGACGGCTCCCCCCAGCCCTCGCAGCCCCGAACCGCCCCCCGACCCCGAACACGCGAATTGCTTCAGACTCGCATTTTTTTCCGAAGACATTTGGAGTTGTCGCAGGTCCTGGGATACGATCAGCTCTACGTCTCACCCGCCTGCTCCCGGAAGTCCCACCGATGCTCCCGCAAATCTTTCATCCCTCACGCCGCCAGGTTTTGAGTGCCGGGCATCAGTTCGCCTCACTCGCTGCCACCGTGATGCTGCTTCAGGATCAGGCCCTCGGTCAGCAATCGCCGGACAACGCTCAACCGCCCGGTGCAGGCGCCACACTTCAGGCGCTCCATCATCCACCAAGGGCAAAACGCGTTATCCAGCTGTTCATGGGCGGAGCTGCCAGCCATGTGGATCTCTGGGACTACAAGCCCCAGCTGGAAAAACATCACGGTCAGGCGTCCGACTTCGGCGAACCGGTCGAAGCGTTTCAGAATGGATTGGGGCCATGGATGAAATCGCCCTTCCGCTTCGCACAGTACGGACAATGCGGCAAACACCTCAGTGAGGTCGTCAGTCCGCTCGGTGATTTCGTGGACCAGATGGCGTTCATCCACAACATGGTCGGCAAAACCGGTGTGCACAGCCAGGCCACCTATCTGCAGGCGACCGGTTTCGATCGCCCCGGCTTCCCGGGTATGGGCGCGTGGATCACCTATGCTCTCGGATCACTCAACGAAAACCTGCCCGCCTTTGTTGTTCTCCCGGATCATCGCGGATTCGCCAGCAATGGCCCCAAGAACTGGGGCTCCGCGTTCCTGCCCGCCAGCACGCAGGGCACAATGATCTTCCCCCAGCGAGAATCGCCCGTGGATGATCTGTATGCCAAAGCTGACTATGTGACCCCCGCCGGCGAAGTTGAGGGCCAGGAATTACTCAGGCAGCTCAACCGGCAATACAATGCCCGGCGCCCCGGTGATTCACGACTCGAATCCCGCATTCGCTCCTACGAACTTGCCGCACGCATGCAGCTCAGTGCCCCGGAAGCCTTCGATCTCTCCACAGAAACCGAAGCCACTCTGAAAATGTACGGTCTGGCACCGACTGGCACGTCATGGCCCACAGAAATCAATGCCCCCGAAGAAGCCGATTACTTCGGCAGAAAATGTCTGATCGCCAGACGACTGCTGGAACGCGGTGTCCGCTTCGTTCAGATCTGGAGCGGCAATGATAATGGCTTCCCGCGCAGAAACTGGGACAGCCACGAAGACATCGAACGCGACCACGGTCCGCTCGCCACGGGTATGGCTATCGGGACAGCCGCCCTCATTCGTGACCTGAAACAACGCGGACTGCTCGAGGACACCATCATCCTCTGGACCACCGAATTCGGACGTATGCCATCAACCCAGGGAAGCCGTGGTCGGGATCACAATCCTTACGTCTTCACCAACTGGCTGTGTGGTGCCGGAATTCGCGGCGGCATCAGCCACGGTGCCTCCGATGAATGGGGCTATAAACCTCTCGATCGCGATCAACCCACTCAGGTCTATGATGTGCACGCCACCATCCTGCATCTGCTGGGCATCGATCACACACGACTCACTGTCCGTACCGACGGTGTCGATCGCCGCCTGACTGATGTTCATGGCCACGTGATCCACGAGATCCTCAGCTGATCCCACGTCACCCGGGATCACTCCGCCGCAGGACCAGACATTTGCCAGCCCCCTGTCCGGTCGCTCCGGGCACCCGCTTTACGCTGCACTTGCTCACAGGTACCATCACCCGACCAGTGTCAATGTTCCTTCCCGAAAACCAACTCCAGAACAGGAATCCCGCCAATGATCACCGTCCACCAATCCTGCCGGATCTTTTCCGGACTGCTCGCCCTCCTGTGCGCCGCACTTCCTGCCATGGCCGCCGAAGAATACGTCTATGATGCGGTTCACTCCTCGGTCAGCTTCAAAGCCAGACATCTCGACATCAGCTGGATCCATGGCCGCTTCAATGAGGTGGATGGCAAGTTCTCCATCGATCGCGAAGACGCCTCAAAGTCCTCATTCCAGCTGACGATCAAGGCCGACAGTGTCGACACCGCAAATCCAGCCCGCGATGAACATCTGCGACAGCCGGATTACTTCGACACCAAACAGTTCCCAACGATCGAATTTCAAAGCACAAAAGTCAA
>CAIYBH010000355.1 GCA_903924405.1 uncultured Planctomycetaceae bacterium
AAAACTTACCTGGCGTTCGCTGGGTGAAATGACGATACTTTCAAACATGCGGGATAGCCTGGCCAGGCGACAAGCGGTTGACCTTGAACCGTTTCCCGCGTTCTTCATTCAAGGCTTCTCAGGAAAGGACTGAGACAATGGCAAGCGCCACAAGGTTCAAGACCGGGTGGAAAATTCGGTGGAGTGATGGGGACGGGAAGACGCGGCAGATTTGTGTGTCTGGCCTCAATCAGCGGCAGGCAGAGAACTTTGCCAGACACGTTGGCGTCTTGAACGCGGCAAAGATATCAAACAGTAGTGATATCGATCGGCAAACTTCATTGTGGCTGCAGGGGCTGGGACAGTCTTTGCATGACAAGCTGGCGGCGGCCGGGTTGGTAGAACAGCGGCGTTGTTTCACGGTGGCGGAATGGGTGGGGCAGTACATCGAAGGACGGGCGGTAAAAGATCGCACGCGAATTATCATGCGGCAGGCGGCGGGGAATCTGCTGGCGCGGCTGGGTGATCTGCCGATTCAATCGGTGACAGAATCTCATGCGGTGGCTTTCAAGGCGTGGTTGGTGTCTGCGTCCGGTGCTGGGTTGGCTGAGAACACAGCCCGACGACGTTGTGGGCACGCACGGCAGTTCTTCGCTGCCGCTATGCGAGAAGGACTGACTGAGCGGAATCCGTTTGCGGCGGTGTCCGTGGCGGTGGGTGCTGCCAGTGGAAAGCATCGATTCATCACCGCAGACGACACAAGGCGAATTCTGGACGCGTGCCCCTGCCAGGACTGGCGGACGATCGTTGCGTTGGCCAGGTGGGGCGGGTTGCGTTGTCCGTCAGAGGTGCTGGCGCTGACGTGGGCGGATATCGACTGGAAGGAAAACCGGATCAGTGTTCCGGAACCGAAGGTGGAACATCATGCTGGACGTGGGCGGCGGGTAGTGCCCCTGTTTCCCGAATTGCGGGAAGTGCTGGCGGATACGTTTGAAATGGCGGCAGACGGAGCTGTGTTTGTGGTGAACCGCTATCGAGACGGGCGAGCAACAAACATGCGAACCACCTTCGGGAAGATTCTGGACAGGGCAGGCGTCCCGCGGTTTGAACGTCCATTCTGCAATTTGAGAAGTTCTCGGGTGACAGAATTGCGGCAGCGATTTGACCCGAAGTGCGTGGCGGTCTGGCTGGGACACAGCGAATCGATTTCCACAAAGCACTACGCGCAGGTACGGCCGGAAGACTTCGCTGCGGCCGTGTCTTTCGCAAACGCAGTAGCCCCACCAGTAGCCCCGCAGACGTCCGAAAGTGCCAGAATAGCCCGGAACCCAAAAACAAAGAGCCCGGAAAAACTCAGTGTTTTTCCGGGCTCTGCTGGATTCTTCGCGGGTATTCGCGAAGCCGAAGTGCTCCGAGTAGGATTCGAACCTACGACCTACGGATTAAGAGTCAGTTGCTCTACCAACTGAGCTATCGGAGCGATGAGCCGGAATCATATCCATGAGCCACGCTGGTGCAAATGGTTCCGCGGGTTTTGTTCCAAAATGGAAAATTTCCGCGCTTCAGAACCGTTTGCAAGGTTCGATTGGGAAAGCTGCACAGTCCTGCAGGCAAAAAACACTCTGCAGGACTTTTCAGCCAACCCGCTCTCTCCCCCCGCCCTTGTCACTATTCAGGCTTTTCGATGCGGTACAAATGCGTGTCTGTCCGCAGAAAAATTGAGCGGTCGACAAAGGCCGGGCTGGCCAGTGTCCTGCCTTCCAGTGTGTTGGTGGACACCAGTCGGTATTGCGTCCCCGGCTGAAGAACACTCATCGTGCCGGCTTCATCCAGAAAGAACAGGTGGCCGTCCGCCAGTGTGGGGGATGCCGAGAAGTTTCCGCCAAGCCGCTCCTGCCAGCGCTGTTCCCCGGTGGACGCATTCAGACAGGTCGCGATACCGTTGTCGCTGACGAGGTAAAGTTCGCTGCCCACCACGATCGGGGATGGGTTGAGCGGTGCCGCTTTCTTCAGGTTCCAGGCCTGATGCGTCGCGGTCACGTCGCCTGTCCCATCGGTACGCACCGCAAAGAACTCGGGCCGGTCATAGCCGGAACTGATGAACACAAGCCCCTCAGCAACGACGGGCCGCGGCACGTTGGAGTAGCCGTCGTAGCTGAACCACCAGTATTCGTCGCCCGTCTCCGGGTTGTACGAGACCAGACTGTCGCTGCCGCAGCTGAGCAGCTGGGTGTTGCCGCTAATCGTCGTCAGAAGCGGTGTGCTGTAGGCCATCGGAACGTTGGATTTGCCCGTACGACGCGCTTCGCTGATGTGCTGTCGGTCCTTCTTCCAGCGAATTTCTCCCGTCAGTTTGTCAAAGGCCACCACAAACTGAATGTCTGATCCGTCACAGTTGAGGATCAGCAGATCCTTGTGAACAACCGGCGAACCACCCGGGCCATGACGATGGTCGTATTTCAGAGAATTGTTCTTCCACACCAGTGTGCCGTCAGTCCGCAGACAGGCTGTTCCATGCGCGCCAAAGTGCACATAGACACAATCGCCGTCGATCACTGGTGTTGGTGAGGCATGGCTGTTCTTGCTGTGGATCGGTCCGGGATCCGCCAGTTCAAAAACAGGGATGTCATGAATCTGCTTCCCTGTGTTTCGATCGAAGGCCAGAGCACGCAGCATGCGACCTTCGTCCGTGGCCGTCGTCAGCCAGATCTGTTCGCCCTGAATCGAAGGTGATGACCATCCGGAACCGGGGACGGCAACCTTCCAGCGAATGTTCTCAGTCTCGCTCCAGCTGAGCGGAAGATCGGTGGCTGTGGAGTGCCCCTGGCCGCCCGGACCGCGAAACTGCGGCCAGTCTGCGGCCGTAACGGGTAGCGCAAGTCCCAGCACAGCAAGCCCAATGGACAGTGCATACTTCATGAGCCGTCTCCGGAAATCAACAGGTGTTGAAAGAAGTCATCCTGAGAATCCGAACGCCAGAATGCAAGTGATTCGCGAGGGGAATCAGAATTCGCTGTTTCCCGCCAGCAAACTTCCTCCCTACAATGCCGGGGTTGTTTCAACCCGAGGCTTTCCGGCGGTGATGTTCATGGCCATGCTGACGGTGAGGCACGCAGGAACTGAGAAGCTTCGGTCATGACTGTCAGTTATGCACGACCCGACGTTGCCGATATGGTGCTCCGGGTCTTTCAACGCTCCGTTCATCCGGAATTGATGGAGACCCTCCGGGAAACACGATTTTCGGTGGGTCGGCATACCGCCACGCTGCGTATCTGTCGCGATGGGCACGCGATCGAGTTCCGAACGCGACGACACACTCTGACGGAACTGGCCGTCAGTCGCCATTCCCCGGTCCCGTCCAGCGGCTGCGCCGTGGACCGTCGCCTGATCGGCTATCGTACTCATTCCGTTCTGTCGGCCGGCATTCAGTACAACTGCAGCTATCAGCTGGAAACAATCCCGGCCGACATCTATCTGCAGATTCATCGGGAGATGGAGATGGATGCCGGCAAGTCGACACTCGCAGTCGCGCTGCCTGGTTCCAGTGCGGCAAGCCCACGCTGCCTGAGTTTTTTCAGTAGTGATCTGCTGCGCAACGGCCTTGTCGTGCACGCCTATCACACGTTTCCGGGCAACGGCGCAGTGTTACGGATCCAAAGTCTGTTTGAGGTCGTGGAGTAATCGACGGGCCTGACGAACAACACAGGATCTGAGACAGTCAGGCCGAGGCTGCGTTGTCGCGAAGTCCTCGTCGGCGTACACAACGTCAGAGTGCGAAGGTGGCCAAAAGGAACGTCAGCCTTTGAATGCGCAGGCGTTCTGATATTCCGAGGCTCAGCTGCCAAAAAATGGCCGAATGCAGCCGTTCAGAAACAAGAATTCAGAAACGTGAACCAGCGTTGTCAACGCGTCATCCAGGGATCGACCACTGATTGTCCGATTCAGACATGCCTTGAATCCGTGTGCATCTGTATCCATCGGTGGTTCCTGACTTTTCCCGCTCCCCAAAAGCTCAGCAACAAGCTGCGTCCATCATGCTCGTGACACAAATCTGACTGCGAACGATGAAAAAAACAGGCCGTTGAAGCGAACTTCAACGGCCTGCGGTGTGCTGTCTGAATTTGATGCGGGAAACCGCAAATCAGCGGTATCGCACTTCGATGTCGCCATCGCGTTCAAATTCAACCTTCATGCTGCGCAGCGGACGCAGAGCACGTCCGCGAACACCGTACACGACGGGGGCGTAATACGGCAGCGGCGCAATCGCAACTGGAGCAATGGCCACCGGGGCCACAGCAACAGGCTGCACGAACATCGGTGCCGGCGTATAGTAGTAGGACGGAATGGACGGAGCGTAGGTCACGACTGGCACAGAGTAGGCCGGATGGACGAACACCGGAGCCGGTGCTGCATAGGCTGGGTAGGAAAAGTAGAAGTGATCGCCCGCCTGGACACTTCCACAAGCCGCAAGCACAGCGGCCACTGTCATCATCACGCTGCGAAACATCATTTTCACCCCCTGATTTGCTGCCACATCAGCAACAGCAGACTTTGATACAAACCCCGGATTTGCCCCACCTGCACCCCGCTGACATACTGTAGTTCAGGGATTCTCGGTGGTTTGCGGAAATTCTATCGAGTTGTGGAAACAAGTGAAGCCGCCCACCTCGAAACAGGATATTTCGTCGCATTCCAGAGAAAAAAACACGATGGCGACGTTCAGGAGGCGGAGTCCGGGATGGCGAAATAATGGCAATATGGGAAATTCAGGGCGTTTCTTGTTTGATCGCGGAAAGTTCGTGGTTTGAGGTTTTCGGCAGTGAAAAAGCTGGGGGCACGTTTCGACGGAGCGAAACGCGACTATGGGCAGGATTTGTGATGTTCCGCCATCCCATGCGGCGTCTCTGTGAAAGTCTGCGCACATTTGACCACCATCGTGATTGTGACTGGGGGGCCAAAGTTGCCCGTTGTGAGGTCGCTTATCGCACGACCCGCCCCGTCCCCGCTCCCTGCATCAAGTCTTCAATTTCCGCCCGCGACGCGTAGTTCCAGTCGCCGGTGATGGAATGGGCAAGGCAGCCGGCCGCGGTGGCGAACTCGATCGTCCAGGCAGGATCGAACACTTCCCTCGTCAGGCCGAACAGGATGCCGGCATCAAAGGCGTCACCACTGCCGACACGATCGACGATCTGGCGGATTTCCCACGGCTGATACTGACCATTTCGCACAGGAGCGAGTGAAACACGCCGACCGTCTGCTTCGTACAGCATGCCTCCCCAGTTATTGTGAGAAGCCGAAATCTGTTCCCGGAATGTTGTTGCAAATCGTGTCATTCGAGGGTAGGCGGCGTGCAGAGTTTCTGCCACCTGCACAGCACGATCGATCCGCGAGGCACCGCCTGGTTCCGGCAGGTTGATCCCCAGCAGTCGGCAGTCTTCTTCGTTGCCAAACATCAGCGAAACACAGGGCAGCAACTGCAGCAGCGTTTCGCGAGCCAGCTGTTGCGGGGCGCGAGACGGGTCCCAGCGCCACAGCCGCGAACGAAAGTTCACATCGAAGGAGACCTGAACGCCCATGCGACAGGCGGCCTGAGCCGCTTCGAGCGTAACGGCAGCGGCGGAGGCCGACAGTGCCGGAGTGATTCCGGTCAGGTGCAGCCAGCGGGCGTTGTGCAGCAGTGCAGTCCAGTCAAAATCCCCGGGCTGTGCAAGACTGATAGCCGAATAGTCCCGATCGTAGTGCACCTGAGTCGGCCGCTGATTGGCCCCGGTTTCCACGAAAAAAATCCCAAAGCGTCCGGTGTCCGTCGGACGCACTCCCGAAACACCGACGCCGGTCCCACGCAGACTGGCAAGGCAGGCATCCGTCAGAGGACCTGCGGGGAGTGCCGTCACAAAGTCCACGTCGGCCCCCAGCAGTGCGAGTGAAACGGCGGCATTGGCTTCCGCTCCGGCAAACGCGACCTGGAGGCTGCCGGGAAGCGACTGCCGCATGCGTTCCACACCCGGCGGTGCCATCCGCAGCATGATTTCCCCGAACGTGACAATCTCGGCCACCGTGTTCTTCCTTCCACACAAACTTCCACACGAAGACGGCAAACAGCCTGCGGCAGATCGTGCGTCTGCCGCAGGGAATTCTGAACGTCAGCAGGGCTGACTACTGCACTCGAATCACCCGGTCACCCTCAAGAATCTGTCCGTTCGGATTGGTGACTCTGACCTGAATCCGGTAACTCCCGGGCTGTGGAACATCGCCCAGTGCGGCTTTCCACAAGTGCGGACAGACCATGGGGGACGCCAGCTTTCGCCACGGCAACTGGTCTTTCAGAGCTTTTTCTTCATTGACCAGACTCTGAAAAATCGGATCAGGCTCGTTCTGCGTTTTGGTCATCAGCTGCCAGGGTTGCTCATCCAGACGGAACTCAACCGTAGCGCCCGGGATGGCATTGAAGGCGTTGGCACGGAATTCCGTTTTGGCGGCATCAGCGATAGCCACCACTTCCGGAGCGGTGATGCGGATCTGTTCGTCCGGCCCTCGTCGTGCGGCCTTATAATCCAGCAGGTACTTCTGCCCGTCAAAGTGCATGATGGTATAGCCATTCGGCGTTCCGTCGGCACACATGGTGTGGGGAATCCCATGCTCGTCCGGCTTGCCCGACCACCATGCCCCGCACACGGTCACGTTGATGATGTGATGATGCGGCCGTGCCCCTTTCCAGCCATCCTGAGCATTCATGAGTACATGTTCATGGTGATGCGTGTGACCAGCCAGTGAAATGCAATGCTCGCGACTTTCCAGCAGACGCAGCAGTTTTTCGCGGCGGGGTTCAATCCATGGCGTCGACTTGACCAGCGGAATGTGCATCATGGCCACAACAAGGCGATCCTGCGGAACGTGCTTCAGGTCGTTTTCAATGAAGGCCAGCTGCTCTTCACTCAATCCCGAGCGATACAGTTTTTTCTCCCCTTCGCGAAGCCAGTGGACGTCATCGACGGCGATGAAGTGCACGGGGCCGTAGTCAAAGGAAAAGTAGGGCGGCCCGTAAACTCGCTCATAAGTTTCATCACTGAGCTCATCGGTTTCCGAGGCATAGTTGATGTCGTGATTTCCGATCACGTTGTACCACGGAATCCCAATGTGGCTGAGCGTGCGATTGAAACTGTCAAACAGGCTGAGGTCATCGAAGAGAATGTCACCCAGAGTGACACCGAAGGCGGCATCAACACCGGACAGTTCTTCAATCACATCGTGTGCAATGTAGTCGATTTCCTTCTGATCGCGCGGCTGCGGGTCGCCAAAGAACACCACATCAAATGCAGCAGGTTCATCCACCTTGTACAACGGAAAGTCAACTGACGCGGGCAGGGGGCCCGTAGGCAACACGCCGGGAAAATCCAGTTTTGGTGAGCCGTTGGGTTTGTGAATGTAGTAGGACCGAGGAATGTTCAGGTCATCAATCACCGTGCGATACCCGCTGGGCTTGATAACGAACAGAATCGTGTCGTCATCCACTGGCAGCGTGTACCGGCCCGTAGCATCTGTGACGACCACTTCCCGTCCATTGGACACCCGAATACCTTCCAGCCCCGGTTCCGACGCATCCTTCTGACGGTTCTGATTGGAATCGAGGTAGACCGTCCCGGTGGCATTTTCCAGGGGAGTCGCTGCGGCAGAGTCCGGGACAACGGCCGCCAGCAGCAGACCTATTGACAGCATCCGAAACAAACAGGGCATGAACATGACCTTTCAAATTCAGGCAGAAGTTGGAAATGAAGAGCTGACACGAACGGCGCGCCGGCCGGACTGCAACAGCCACCGACACGGCCGTATCAAGGGTCAGTAGTGCGGCGGACGTTCCCCGGCGGGATCTCGTTTTTCAGGACTTTCGCTGAAGGTAATCAGTTCATGTTCAATTCGTGTGAATCTGGCTTCAAATTCCTGCAGTCGCCGCAGCTGATTCAGCAGTGACGTGTTCAGGGCATCAAAGTCATGCTGCAGGTGTGCGAGGACGGATTC
>CAIYBH010000356.1 GCA_903924405.1 uncultured Planctomycetaceae bacterium
ACCCCGCAAATAAGCGACTGGACTGGAAAGCCGAAGGCGATCGCGGCAGCAACGAAGATGGCTCCTACTCCATCGAATAATCCGGTGGTCCAGCGAATCGGCCGGTAGGCTCAGTCGCACCTATCGGCCGCCACCCTTTTTCAGGCAGGCTTCGCTGTCAGTTTGGTGATCCGCAGATTGCGGTCGTGGTGCGCCGTGGCAATCGTGACTCCGTCAGGGTGCAGATCCATGTCACGTGCCAGATTCGGCAGCTGGAACCGATGCACATCCTTTTCGGCATCTGGCTTCCAGAAAATCAACCACCCCCCGCTACCTCCTCCGCTCACACCGGCCAGCGAGCCATCTGCCAGCCAGTTCAGACGCCAGACGACGCCCTGAGTAATCCCTTCAGCAATCAGCTGACGCTCCGCAGCCCCCGTCTCCACGTTGAACAGAACTACGAGCGGTTCATGCACCGCGCCCAGTGGATTGGACGCTTTATACAGGCCCCCGGCCGCCAACCTCTGGCCATCTGCACTGACAGCCAGTGCCCGTGCACCACCGAAGTCCACCTGCTGGCCCCCGTTGTAGGAATACAGCGCGGACGCATCAAACTTCTTTAATTCTGCACCAGTCTTCAGGTCCCACTGCCGCACGATGCCCCCCAGATCGCCCGAAAACAGAGTCTGGCCATTCGGGTGAAAGGCCAGGCTGTACACATGCTTCTCGTGACCTGCAAACTCCCGAATCAGTGAGCCATCCGCAGGATTCCACAGACGCACCATGCGGTCGTTCCCACCACTGGCCACGACGGTCCCATCCGGACTGGTCACCAGCGCCCGCACCCACTGAGTTCCGTGTGCCGCGATCGAACGCTGGACCTGCGGTGAATCGTCCTGTGCGGTCCACCATGTGATCTTCCCGTCGCACCCGCCACTCATCACCACTTTGCCATCCGGTGTGAACGCAAATGCATTCACCCACGTCATATGGCCTCCAGACAGCACCGTCTTCACTCCGTCACTCAGACGAAACCGCTCCACCACACTGTCTTCCGATCCACAGAACACGTACTGCCCCGTTGGATCAAAACGACAGGAGATCAACGGACGATCATGAGCCCAGGCGGAGGCCACCCAGGCCAGCTTCGGATCAGGGGTCTCGATGTATGCAGCAGAATTCGTATGGCGGAGCATTGCGGGGTCTCCTTGATTCACAGGCGGGATACAACAGAAATTACCTGCTCACAGCACCTTTGTGCGATTGGCTGAACGACTTTGCCAACACAACGACAACCACACCGGAATTCAGCCAGGCATGTGCTCAACAGATCCCCAATTGTCCCTCAAACCCCTCTCTGCGCCAATCCACCACTCTCACCCCGCAACTCTGACCACGCTCACACGACATTCAGGCAAGCTCATTGACGCGGGGAATATCGCCTGACCCCGAATTCACCAGCTTGACTATTTCACCATCCGGAAAATGAATTTGTTCCAACCATTGGATAAGTCGATGTTTTATTCGATTTTACTCGGAAAATCGCCCGCCTTTCCCGATACACCAGAACACTTTCACCTTGACCCCGGGACAGCAGATCTGTTAGCACAATCCTGAATGGACTGGTCGCCAGCATCCAGCAGATTTTACAGGAAATCCCGCTCTCGCGGGACCACGCTTCTGCTCTATACTGCGGAAATTCGTTGCTCTCTCTCCTGATGCACACTGAAGGCAGGATGCCATGAAAACTGTATTGCGGGAACTGAAACAGGGACTTGCACAGGCGATGCCTCAGGCCGTTTTCTTTCCGTTTGCCAACGCGAAAAATGCAGTTCAGGGACGTCGGCAGCGAATTCGTCCTGCCGCTGGTGACCTGGTGGAAGTATCTGACGGGCAGCAGACGATCTTCATCTCTCAACGTATCCGACACAATCGCTACAAGCGCGGCATCGATACATGGACCAATTTTCTGGCCAGTCAGTACAACCTCAGCAAACTCGAGGTTCGCCCGGGTGGAGTCTTCATCGATTGCGGCGCCAATGTCGGGGAACTGGGTTACTGGGCCCGCTCCAGACAACTGCAATACCACGCTTTCGAACCCGAAACCCGCGAAGCTAACTGCTGCGATCTGAACAACTTCAACGGGCAACCCGGTACCAACCGCCTCGGACTCTGGCACGAGGCCACCGAACTGAAGTTCTATTCCAAGCCGGAATCCGCAGATAGTTCCTGCATCGAAATTGCCGACTACCACCAGGTGAAGACCATCAAGGTGACCACTCTCGACCAGTATGTCCAGGACAAGGGCATTCAGGCCATCGAGGTCTTCAAGGTGGAAGCCGAGGGCGCCGAACCCGAGGTTCTGCAGGGTGCCCGACGTACACTGCCAATGTGCCGCTACGTCACCGTGGATTGCGGACGAGAACGCGGTATTGACGCCCAGGACACCGTGCGGGATGTCTGCAACGTTATGTATCAGTGCGGATTCCGGATTGCTGAGAGTGATATGGTCCGGCTGTCTCTGCTCTTCGAAAACGTCGCTCAGGCTGAACGACGGGCAGCCTGATCACAGCCCCTGCCCCGGGTTCCATGTCTCTGCACAACGGAGCCCAACCGAACCCCTTGTCCCACATGAAAATCCTCTTTCTCCACGGCTGGCATTCCGTACCCGGCGGCGTCAAACCCTCGTCGCTGATCGCACAGGGCCACCTGGTGCTGAATCCGGCGCTGGATGATGACGACTTTGCATCGGCTGTACGTACTGCACAGGCCGCTTATGACTCGCAGACGCCGGATGTGATTGTCGGAAGTTCCCGAGGGGCTGCCGTTGCCCTCCATCTCCATTCTGCCCGGACTCCGCTGGTCCTGCTGTGCCCGGCATGGAAAAACTACGGCGGGCACAGGCCCCTGAAAGCCAATTCACTCATCCTGCACAGCCGACAGGATTCCGTGATCCCCTTCTCAGACTCTGAAGAACTCGTCCGATCCAGCGGTCTGCCCCCCGAAATCCTGCTTGAAGTCGGTCGGGATCATCGATTGGCAGACCCGGAATCCCTGTCCGTCCTGCACTGGGCCTGCACTCTGCTGGCATCCGGTCAGCACCTGCCCGCGCTCGACGAAGACTCTCAGTTTGCTCCGGATTCTGCAGACCCCCGCAATGCCCTCGCCCATCAGGAAGCCAGCTACGTGTGCGACGCCTGCGGTGAGGAAATCGTGATTCCACTGGACCTGACCGAAGGCACCAGCCAGACCTACGTCGAAGACTGTCCGGTCTGCTGCCGTGCCAACACCATCCATGTCCGGATGGACGACTATGGACAGGCCCATGTCCACGCGGATCCCGAACAGGATCCCTAGCGCAGCCAGCCGTAAACGGGGAAGATGGTGCCGTAGGAATAGCAATGTTCCGAATAGCGGCTCGTTCCGAGGCACCACGGTCCTGCCCTGTTTCGCAGATCCACAAAGGCGCTCTGCCACCTTCACACTTCATCACAGGCTGGAATGCACGCCGTTCAAGGCTCACTGCAGCCCCAGCAAAGCCGCCAGATTCGTGGCAGAAGGTGGCCCGAATCGCGGCTCCAGTGACACACCCAGACCCACATTGTCTTTGCTGAAGTCCAGCCCGAATCCAAAGTGCAGCACCCAGTCCAGACCGACACGGGATACCGTCAGCGACGATCCCCGCGCTTCCCGCTGAGCAACGTCATACGCAAAGGACGCTGTAGAAATCCATCGCGGGCTCATCTGATAACTGTAGCTGCTGATCAGGGTCTGGCTGTTCAGGTAACTGCCTGCAGAAACTTCCCGGAAGCCTACGTAAACGCTGCCCCGCAAGCTCCGCTGACTCAGCATGCCGATACTCCACACGCTGGACGCATTCTCAAACAGATCCCAGGACGAATCCGTCATCAGACTGGTCCGGTCACTGAAGTTCCACCGGTAATGGCTGTACAGCAGTCCGAAATCCTCGCTGAAGTTATCCCGCTCTGCGTCCGGAAAATACGTCGCCCCGTATTCCCAGACCATCCAGTCACGAATTCGGGGTGCATTGTCTGGTCCCGTCTTTGTCTGCAGTCGATCCCGAAACCCAATCCGCAGAGCCTGCAGATTGTCGGCAATTTCATGATAAGGAGCACTGGACCAGAGCCCTGCCCCGGTACGAAGTGCATAGTTTCGCGGATTGAACTGTGCCGGAATCGCTCCAGGAAAAATCTGCGTATTCAAGGTGTATCGGGAGCGAAAACGTTCCTGAGCATTCTCGTCGATTTCGTTGTACTGAGGGATCTCATTCAGACTGGTCGAAGCATCCGTAAACGCATACTCAAGCATCGTGTCATGCTTGTGCGCCAGCCCGTTGACTCCGAGGATCTCACTACGTGCAAATGGAAACAGCTTCGTCGCCGAAAGCCGAGCACGCAACCCGGCGTTGACAAGGTATCGGTCCACTGACTGCGCCGTGAATCCCTCCTCCCAGAACGCTGCCTCACCGCCAACGAATGGCTCCAGAGTTATCGGGCCTACATTAACAGGGGCATTCAGCTCATGCCGTGTCATGAGTACTACCCCTGACGCATTAGTCATGTAGGGCAAACCCATTGGCGTGTAGGGGTCGTCAGGGTCCGAGGGCAACTGCAGCGGCTGCATGTCTGCGTACCCCGCACTTGAATGCATGTTCCAGTAAACTCGACCATCCAGCAACGGCTGAGAAAACGCGTACACGTCCCCCCGCGGCAGCCACTGCGTATTGGCCTCGAAACCACTCAGATCCGTTCGCCCCCAGAACATGCCTGACCATGCCCCGGCATCTTTCCGAATTCCCAGTACGGTCTCCACATCCTTTTCACTGTCAAACCGACCTTCGTCATACTGTTCAAGATAGTTTCTATCCGACAAATAACCAATTTCCCCGAACAACAACCCCTGATCCGGCAACGCCTGACGATGCCGCCACGTCACCTCACCACGACTGTTGTCCCGCGGGTCCAGCTCACGCCGATCCAGCCCCAGATTGTCATTCCCCGAATCATACTGATAGTAAAGCGTTCCTCCGCCCTGCCATCGACCCAGTGAATTCTCTCCTTCGTATTCCCCGCGAATCCCGGTACCCGGTCCCCGCTTGCTCCGATAATCCCCCAGCAAATCCCAGCGCTGTCCCGGTTGTCGCGGCATACCCAGCAACTTGTTCAAATCCCAGACGGTATTCAGCTGCAAACCAAATATCCGGTCCTGCGTCACTGTCACCCCGCGAATCGGAATCCCCGGATCTTCGGCCGGCCCGCTCACCTTCGGCAGATACATCAGCGGCACATCGCCCACCACAAACTGATTGTTCAGACTGGTGATCCACGTCGTGTTGCCCAGCACCTGCTGCCCCGTCAACGGATCAATCCCTGCCAATCGTGAGGGCCCCTGCTCCACAAAGATATCGCTGGCTCGCAGCCGATACCCGGGCTTTCCGTACGGACTGGTCGTGGCCCATGCATTCTGCACGTGAAACCGATCACTGCTCAACTGCCGCATGCGCTCGCCGCGAATTCGAAAGTCACCCCCGGTGGATGGCACAAACGCCCGCAACTCGGCATTCAACAGCAAGGCCCGATTCCCCGCCGCATCAAAAAATCCATGCGTCGCCCGAATCGAATTCTGATTCTGCCGAATGACAATGTTGCCCTCAAGATACACCTGAAAACGAGCATCTGCCGGCTGTACGACCGTACTTCCCGCTTCCAGCGCGTCCCCTTCGCCCGCCTGAGTCCAGATCACCACACGGTCAGCAGACAAATCCACCAGCCCCGGCGCGATATTCAAGCCTTCAATGTTCGAATCCAGCCCGTCGATCAACACGTTCACACCACCCGTGATCACCGTCACCCGTTCCGCAGGTACTGTGTCCGGGGTCGTCGAGGATTCCACACGCAGTGGATCACTGGAACGCGGGCGGATCTGCACGCGCCGTGCGCCTGTCGACGCCGTCTGCGACAGTGATGAGACCGGCGGGGAGAAAATATCACTCGGATTCTGCACGCTTGGCAGAGATGCCTCAACGGCATCCCCCGGATACAACCGCTGCAGGGCACGCCGCAACAGCGGCTGATCTGTACTCTCCGCCGCCGCCGAATCCTGCACTTCGATCTCAGGAGCCACCACAGACTCCAGCCGAAACGCTTTTGCTCCGGTCGATCGACGACCGCTGCGCGTCTCGATTGTCAAGTCCTCGCCATACACCGCCGTGTCATAGCCCGCAGATGTGCGCGTGACAAACAGAGCCATCCGGTTCGCGGAAAACGTGCTGTCGCCCTGAGTCACATGGGCACGCCCGGTGATCAGATGAACCTCCATCGACTCCGACTTCAGGACCTCCTCGTACAAACCACTCACGCGAACACGCTGCTCAGCGTCGTCCGTAAAACTCTCTGCCGGAGACACCCTTGCAATCTCACCCTCGTCCCCGCGCGCAACCCCGGCCATTGCCACCAGCACGGTCGCAACAGTCAGAAAAATTGCCGTAAGAAACGCAGGACGATGACTCATTCAATCGCCATCACAGGTCAATCGGATCAGCAGTGTATTCGCACAAACCAGGTACCAGCAAAAACCACGCAAGGTCCCGATCCCGGTCCAGCTAATCAGCCACCAGACGCCGTCACGGTATGCCCGAAAGCACCGCAGACACACCTGATCCAGGCAGTCACAGGCCTTGCAGGAAACAGCAACGGAGAGCTCGCAGGAGGGAGTATCAGCGATTGTTCCGGAATATCTCCCGGCTCAACACGCAACCATGGAAAGGAAATCAGGGAGGGGATCGAAAACAAATACGCGTCGCGGACTATACGGCCGACCGCAAAAACGGGTCAATATCGGACAGGCGGCCAGCGGAATACGTAAGCCGAATCCACGCAACGCTTTACGAAAACTGCACTTTTCCCGAAAAGCCATGAATGACGCATTTTCGGGGTAAATCGAGGTCCGAAATGGGAGCCAGCTTCAGAACAGGGGTGGGCAGAAAAGGGGTCAGGAACCAATAGCCTAATAGCCCAAAGGGTGCTCCGCAGCATCGGAAAAGGGGTCAGGACCCAATAGCCAAATGGCCCGAAGGGTGCTCCGCACGATTGGGTCCTGCCCCCTTTTCCGATGCGCACTTTTCTGAAGCCCTCAGGACTTCCCCGCCTGACGCAGCAGAACGTCCGCCAGTACCCAAAGCATCACTGCAGATCGCGCGGACCAAAGCACCGTGCGGATCCAGTTACTCTGCACCAGTTGCGTATGCACTTTCGCGTCAAATGACTGACACAGCACATCATGCATCGGAACCTGCAGAAAGAATGTCGATGCCCAGAGTAATCCCACCAGACCACACCCAATCAGCAACAGCCATTCCGAACCGGCGACCGGTTTCCACGCAAGCCAGATCGATGTGGCCAGTTCCACAGTCATCAGAGGCAGCACAATCGGTGTGATATTGCGGCAGTGCAGTTGCTCATACGCCACAAAAAATTCCGCCCCCACTCGGCTCATCAGAGGATACTGGACCAACTGAATCAACCAGATCAGACCTGTCATGGCAAACGTACAGAATGCACAAGCCAGCAACACCATGCTATTGCTCAAAGTCACGCCCGACTCCCCTCACGCTCTATTCTCAGGTTCCATATCCGTCGCACATATCTCACCTCGGATCCTCGCTGCCGCCCCTTATCCTTCCAGCGTGTCCCATGCAGAAATTCCACCCTGCAGATTTCCAATCCTGCCGGAAACTTCCGGCTTTTCGGGAACCGTTGCAGCTCCGTATCCGTCTGTCTGACATGCAGACACAACGCTCAGGCGCGGACTCTGTCACAATTCTGGAACTCGCAGGCCTGCTTCACGTGAGCTTTTCCGTATCCGACACGTCTCATAGAAGTTCCGCAACAATCAAAGACGCAATCCACTGGAAATCAAGTCGATGAACACCACTCGAGATCCTGAAAATGAGCGAATTTCTCGCAAAATCACCGGGAATTGCTGCCTGTTCGCTCCCCGACACTGCTCCCGGGGTTCGTGTCGGCTCCAGACCTGCTTCTGGCTTTTGCCCGTCGGAAGTCCTGCGGAATTCTGTAGAATTGGTTCTGAAAACTTCCTCACCAGACACGCGGACACCGTCACCGTGGTCTCGTGCTGAACATGCGGATTCGTTAACCTGACCCCGCGACGGTATTGCGCCCGGGCATTCCAGCCTGTTCGTGAATCGGATGGCGATGCGATTGTGATGACTTCCTGCGGCACGGGATTTCGACAACACAACTGCTGATCGTCCGCCTTCTGGCCCAACCGGAGCCACAAAACTCATTCCGATGTTCCGACTGTCAGCGAACGACTCGCTGCCGAAGCAATGCCACGCGTAAAGGCATGCATCAGCAGTGTAGAGCCGATGCTGAGTCCTCTTTTCCGGATCCGGATTTAGTCATCTCCCTGCGACAGGACTGAATACATGCGCAACGCAATCCCCCTGCTTGCCACCGTGACTTTCATCAGCTTCTCTGCTCTTCTTTCAGCAGTCACCATGGTACAACCTCCGAACGATAAGCGTGTCATGGCCAGAGAGCTGCTGGGGCAAAATAATTTCCAGCAAGCCCTGCAACTGTACCGCGAACTGCTGGACCAGGACTCGGGGACTCCACAGTCGGCCGAGGACCTGCAACAAGCCGTCCAGTGCCTTGTGAATCTCGGACTGGTGTCAGAGGCCGATACGCTGGTCGAAAACGCCGTCAGTCGACATGCGGAAAACTTCCACGTCCTGCTGGCGGCCGCCAATGCGTACTCTGCGCTGGAGGATGGCGGATTTGTGATTGCCGGCAAATTCCAGCGTGGTGGTCATCGCGGTGGTGGCCAGTGGGCCAGTGTGGAAGCCCGTGATCGCGTTCGTTCCCTGCAACTGTTGCTGCAGGCTCTGCAACTGGCGAAGGCTCAGGGTAACGTGGCCGCGGAACAAACTGCCGCTGTCTGGTTTCAGATCAGCGAACTGATCGGGGCCGTACGCTTCGGAGAAGCGTGGAAGCTGCAGGAACTGACCAACCTCGAAACCCTGCCGGATTTTGAACTCGGCAATCGCTGGAACTACGGATTTCGCGGCTGGGGCCCGCAACCCCGAAGCGGTGCTCCCGTTGATGCGGAAGGCAACCCGATTTTCCACCGCCTGCCGGACGCATGGACCACGGCCACTTCGGACGGCGAACGCTGGCGCTTCGCGATGGATCAGGTCACTCAACTTGATCCCAAACGGCGCAGCGAAATCGATCTGCTCTGGGCAGCCTTCCTGCAGTCGCAATTCGGTACCGCCACGGCAGATTCTCCACCACCGGTTGTGATCGTTCCCCAGGCTGTAAACACAGCTGTCGCGGAAACAGCTCCACCCGTTGCTTCCGGACCATGGGCTGTTCGTCAATTGGCTGATACCGAAACCATCGCTCGGCTCGCCAATGGCGTGCGACGCTTTTCTCTGCCGGATGAATTCAATTTTCTGCGCATTCTGAATGCCGTTGCGGAGCGCAACGATGCCTCCCAGGCTCAGGCGCTGGAAGCACTTATTTCAGAACGAATGAGTCGCCACCAGTATCCACAGGCTTCGACGCTGTTGAAGAAATTACTGACGGTCGTTTCTGAGGACGCACGGCCCTCCGTCCAAGCCCGCATCGATCAGATCGAAAAGAACTGGATCTCCCTGCTCAGTGCCGGTACACGACCTGCCGGACAGGGCGCATCGTTTGATATACGCTTTCGCAATGGCCAGAGCGTGACATTCGAAGCCTCCCCGGTTCGCGTTGATCAACTGCTGACAGATGTTCGCAAATATCTGTCGGCACTCCCCGAGGAGCCCGACTGGAGACGCATGAATATTCAGGATATCGGCTGGATGCTGATCACTGAAGACGCCGGCAAATACCTCGAAAAACCTGTCGCGTCCTGGAATCTGTCACTGACACCGGCCGCAGAGCACGCCGATACCCTGCAAACCGTCGCTTCGCCCCTGCAGAAAGGGGGCGCCTACTGGATCACCGCGAAAATGCAGGACGGAAACGAAGCGCGCATGGTCCTGTGGGTGGCCGATCTGGCAATTACTCGGAAACGAGTCGAGCAGGGAACGCTGTACTTCGTGGCGGACGCCGTCTCCGGGGCCCCTGTCTCCAACGCCGATCTCGAATTCTTCGGCTGGCATCAGGATTACTCGCGCCCTCAGGGCACACGTATCCTGACAAGTCGGTTTGCCGACCGAACCGATGACAACGGATTCTGCATTCCTCAGGCTCAAACCGCGCCGCACCAATGGGTGACCATTGCTCGCACAAAAGATGGTCGCTTCGCGTTTGATGGCTTCTCCAACCTCTGGAACCCCGAGAAAATTGAGCCCCTGGCATTCAGCCCCATACGAATCTATGCCATCACCGATCGTCCGATTTATCGACCGGATCACACAGTTCGCTATCGCATCTGGCATCGAAATCCACGGTTTGATGCCGCAGAAAACTCAAAGGCCGAACAGGATTGCTGGGTTCAGATTCGTGATCCGAAAGGGGAAATCATCTTTGAACAGCAGTCAAAAACTGATCGCTGGGCCGGTGTCGACGGCGAATGGGTGATTCCTCCGGAAGCGACTCCTGGAACCTATCAGATCGGAATTGCGGAGGAACGAGTTGTCCCGCAGGTCATCCGCAGAAATGGTCAGGCTGTTCAGGTTCCCGGGCGTGAACGAGTCCTGTTGGGAGGCGGTAGTTTTGCGATTGAAGAATATCGCAAACCGGAATACGAGGTCGTGATCGAGGCACCTGACAAGCCCGTTCGACTGGGTGAAAAAATTCAGGCGAAGGTCACTGCGAAATACTTCTTCGGTGCTCCCGTTACGGACGCCCGAGTTCACTACAAAGTCGAACGAACAAAACAGGATCAGCGCTGGTTTCCCGTCGCACGCTGGGATTGGCTCTATTCGCCGGGTTACTGGTGGTACACGCCATCTTATGATTGGTACCCTGGTTTCAGCAAATGGGGCTGCCTGCCCCCGATGCCTCCATGGGCTGGCTGGAATCCTGACCCTCCGGAGGTTGTTTCTGAAGGCGATGCGGATCTCAACGCTGACGGGACGCTGACCATTGAGATTGATTCCGCATCAGCTCTGGAAAACCACGGTGACAGTGACCACAGCTACTCGATTTCCGCCGAAGTCATGGATCGCTCCCGACGCACCATTATCGGTTCAGGCCGCGTACTGGTGGCTCGCGAACCATTCCGCGTCTTCACATGGACGGATCAGGGCCACTATCAGTCTGACGACACAATTGAGCTCGGATTTCAGGCACGTACCCCGGATGGCAAACCTGTCGCCAGCCAGGGTAAGGTCCGTCTGTTCTCGGTGCACTACGATGGCAGCGACAAACCTGTAGAACAGGAGCTGCAGGCGTGGGATGCCGCGACCGATGCAGCAGGGTCCGGAAGTCTGAAACTGCGGGTACCACAGTCCGGCCAGTTCCGACTCAGCGTGACGCTTGCTGATGCCGAAGGTCATCAGCAGGAGGGTGCTACGGTGCTGTTTGTGCGTGGCCCTGATGATCGTGGCACGGACTATCGCTTCAATGACCTGGAACTGATTACCGATAAGCGGGAATACGCCCCCGGCGAGACAGCCCGAATCCAGATCAACACGAATCACATCGACAGTACTGTGCTGCTGTTTGTCCGCCCTGTGAATGGACTCTGTCCTCAACCGCAGGTCCTGCGGTTGCAGGGAAAGAGTACTCTTTTTGAACTTCCCATCACTGCCGATGATCAGCCGAATATCTTTATCGAGGCACTGACTATTGCAGACGGAAAAGTTCATACGGCCATTCGCGAACTTGTAGTGCCGCCCGAACAACGCGTGACCAATGTCGAGGTGCAGTCGGAGACGCAAATGTCCCGACCGGGCGACGAGGCTCGTGTGCAGGTTCGTCTCACTGATCTTCAGGGACAACCCGTTCAGGGAAATGTGGTGGTCTCAGTTTATGATGCCAGCCTTGAGGCGATCGCGGCCAGTACGATTCCCGAAATCCGGCGTTTCTTCTGGGACGTTCGACGATCACATATGCTCACGGTTGAATCCAGCCTGCAGCGTCAGTCCAGCCCCATCATCAGGGACAACGAACTGGTGATGCAACCCCTGTACAATCAGTACGCCACGGGGGCGATGGGCGGTGGTGACGCACTGTACCGTTCCGAAGGTCAACCTCGTTTCAATCTCGCGGCCGGAATGGCCGTCGCTGACAGTGCTCCTATGGAAATGGGCGCCCCCGCGGCAAAAATGATGGCTGGTGGTATGCCCGGCGCGCCGCCGGGTGCTCCCCCCGCCGGCGAAGCACCTGCAGCCGTGCGTTCTGCCTTCGCTGATACGGCCTGGTGGGTGGCTTCCACCACGTCCGATGACAAGGGAATTGTCAGCTTCACATTCCGCGTGCCAGACAATCTGACAACGTGGAAAATCAAAGTCTGGACCATGGCCGACGGAACACGCGTCGGATCCGGTGAAGCCAGCCTCATCGCTCGCCGCAACCTGATGATCCGCCCTCAGGCACCACGCTTCTTCACAGAACAGGATCAACTGGTACTGTCCGGAATCGTCCACAACTACCTCGCCTCCGAAAAATCTGTCCGGGTTGTCCTTGAAAATGAAGATGGACATCTTCAGTTACTGTCCAGTGCAGAACAGCAGATCACGCTGGCACCAAATGGTGAAGCCCGCGTTGACTGGCGAGTCCATGTGAAGAAATCCGGTCAGACCACACTCAGAATGAAGGCCCTTACGGACGAAGAATCCGACGCCGTTGAACTCTCACTCCCGGTACAGGTCCACGGCATGCTGAAAACAGAAAGCTTTTCCAGCGTGATTCGTCCAGAGGGTCAGTCAGCATCCTTCACCATCGATGTTCCGGAGCAGCGCCTTTCCGAACAGTCACGCCTTGAAATCCGCTACAGCCCAACACTGGCAACCGCTCTTATCGATACGCTGCCATGGCTGATCGAATACCCCTGGGGCTGTACTGAGCAGACGCTCAATCGTTTTCTGCCCGCCGTGCTCGTACAGCGAACACTGCAGACCATGGGCGTGAATCTGGCTCAAATCCGACAGCAGCGAATCAGTCTGGACGCGCAACAAAGCTATCGCGGCAAATTCCCGGCACACTGGGGCAGCCCACCCGCGGTGCAAACTCGTGACCTCAGGGAATTGCCGGCCGGATTCGGACGCGGCAGCAGTACCCTTGCGAACTGGATTCAGGAACACATCGACGCAGATACCAACGCTCGAATGGGATTGCCTAAGTCATTCAATCCCGTCTTTGATGATGGTCAGATGAAACGACTCGTCCGTGACGGTCTGCAGTCACTTTCCGAAGCACAACTCTCCGATGGTGGCTGGGGCTGGTTTTCCGGGTACGGAGAACGTAGCTCCGCGCATATCACTGCGCAAGTTGTACACGGATTAACCATCGCTCGACAGAACGACGTGCCCGTCCTGCCGGATGTCCTGCAGCGTGGGGTCGAATGGCTTCAGAATTATCAGGCCACAGAACTCGCCCGGCTCCGCGAAGGGGATAAGCATCGCGCCGATCCCGCACGGAAAGGTCAGGCCGATTACAAGACCTCCGCTGACCATCTCGATGCCTTCGTCGCCAGTGTGCTCTGCGAGCATTCGCTTTCTGACGCAGCGATGAACGAGTACCTGCATCGCGACCGGGGAAATCTTACCGTCTACGGTATGGCGCTCACTGCCACCGTCATGCATAAGATGCAGGATCTTCCCAAACGTGATCTGCTGCTGCAGAACATTGAACAGTTTCTGGAACAGGACGAAACCAATCAGACCGCATGGTTGCGACTTCCCGAAACCAGCTGGTGGTACTGGTATGGCAGCGATACTGAAGCCATGGCCGTGTATCTGAAACTCCTGACGGCCATCCGCCCCGAAAACCCTGTGGCGCCGCGGCTCGTTAAGTACCTGCTCAACAATCGCAAAAGCGCCAGCCACTGGAACAGTACCCGTGACACCGCCATGGTGGTCGAGGCCATGGCGGAATACGTGAGAGCGACCGGTGAAAACAAACCGGAAATGACCGTGGAAATCCTGATCGACGGACAGGTCCGCAGGACAGTGGATATCACTCCGGAGAATCTCTTCAGTTTTGAGAACTCACTGATTCTGGAAGGCGACGATGTCACTACCGGAAAACACACCGTGGAAGTTCGCCGCAAGGGCCGCGGGCCGCTCTGGATCTCTGCCTCACTGACCACGTTCGCAAAAACCGATTTCCTCACAGCAGCCGGCCTTGAAGTCAACATCAGCCGCCGGTTCTATCGCCTTCAGCCCGAAGATCGGATAGAACGCGTCCGCGGCAGTCGTGGACAAGTCGTCGAACAGAAAGTTTCCGGGTTCAAACGCATTCCGATCGATTCCACCACAGGACTCCCCAGTGGCACACTGGTCGAGGTGGAACTGTTGATTGACAGCAAAAATGACTACGAATATCTGCAGATTGTCGATCACAAACCCAGCGGCTTTGAACCTGACGATCAGCGCAGCGGCTACGTCTTCGAGGGCCTGCATGCCTGGAGAGAACTGCGTGACAATCGCGTCAGCTTCTTCCTGACAAACCTCGCACGGGGACAGCACAGCATTAGCTACCGAATGCGTGCTGAAGCGCCGGGTAACGTTAGTGCGCTACCGGCAACCATCGAAGGCATGTACTCGCCCGAACTGGTCGGTAACAGTGATGAAATGCGACTCACAGTAGAGGATTCGAAATAATGTCGAACCAGTCAGGGCTCCGCTTCAGTCGTCGCCGTCCGCGAACGCTCTGCGGAGCCCGGCTTACAGCCAAATCTGCAAGGCATGTTGTCCCCTCCTGAATGCGCGTATCCTGTTCCCGCCCTGTGATGTTCTGAGAACTTGATCGTTGACGATGAACTCCAGTTGCCTGTTGCTTGTACTGACCGGTCCGCTGCAAACTGCCATCGGACGCACTGAAGTGTCGATCTGCTGTCCCGAAGTCTGTCGATTGGGGGAGATCCTGACGATTTTTCTGCAGCAGTATCCTGAGGCGATCCGAGTCCTTGGTCTGCAGCACGTGAACGGCCAGTCCCTTCAACAAATCCCGCCGGGTCTATTGGTGCTTAAGGACAACACGCTGCTGCCTGGAAAGCCGGACACAGAGATCCGGGCGACCGGACGTTTGACGCTGATGCCGATGATCAGTGGGGGATGATGACATGCAGCCTGAACTCACGGCCGACGAATTGAGTACTTACGAATGGCAACTGGACATTGAAGGATTTGGCCAGTCCGGACAAGCCCTGCTGAAGAATTCGACCGTCCTGATCAGTCGTGTCGGGGGACTTGGATCTGTCGTCGCCTACGAACTGGCCGCGGCCGGTGTAGGCCGACTGATCCTGGCCCATGCCGGAAACGTACAACCGTCCGACCTGAACCGCCAGATCCTGATGACCCATGACTGGATTGGGAAGCCGCGAGTACTGTCAGCCGAAAGACGCCTTAAAGAACTCAACCCCCGACTGGAAATCATCGCGATTGAAGAAAATCTGCATACGGACAATGCAGAACGAATCGTCAGCCAGGCCGACTGCGTCGTGGATGCAGCCCCTATGTTTCAGGAGCGACTGGCGATGAACGACGCCGCAGAGCGCCTTGGAAAACCCGTCGTGGAAGCCGCGATGTATGAACTGGAGGCATCACTGACTATTATCCAGCCCCCGGAAACACTGCGGTTTCGGGATCTGGTTCCCGACGTGCCTGCCGGATGGCAGCGCCGCTTCCCGGTCTTTGGGGCTGTCAGCGGGACGATAGGCTGCCTTGCAGCTATGGAAGCCATCAAACTCCTCGCAGGCTTCGGGACTCCACTGAAAAACCGCCTGCTGCGCATGAATCTCAGAACCATGCAATTCAACCTGGTTCGCCTGAAAAACGACGAACACGCTGGCTGATCACCCACAATTCTGACAAACCGACAAGGCAGCGATTCAGCCTCGGATAAGGCTTTCCCCCTGTTGCTGGCATAAGAGCTGCGGACCGGCACGGCATCAGTCGGGTGAATACACCTCGCCCATCGCCGTGCGATCGCTGCATCATCAACCACCCACCGTCAATCTCAGGGCAATGCTGCGGAAAATCAACCTGTCCGCAAAATCTGAAATCTCAACCCGCGACCACCAGCCCGGACATCACCGCCTTCCAGCCGCCCCCACGACTGTACCGTAGCCCTTTTGAAACTCGCCCTATCGACTGCCTGCTGGATCCGCCTTGCCTACCTCGGGGGACACACCATCAGGCACCACGGAACACGCCTCGGTGTTCCCCGTCGGCAACGCGTCATGAGTGGTCTCCAGCCTGCCTTCAAAGGCGAAGTAAACGCGTTTGCTTTGGTTTTTTGCTCTGTTTTCAACTTTCGGGGACACACCACAGCAGATCTTTCCCATCTGCGTTTGGGGACACACCAACCAGTATTCGGGGGCACACGATTGAACGTCCCGGGAGTTGCTGATGTGTGCGATTGTGACGCGTACACGTTCACCAGCGACCGCCAACGCTGATGGGGACTCCAGAACACCATTTAGCAGCTTCACTGGCCCCAGACACGGAATCCTTCTGGTGGCCGCCGCGCGCATCGACACCCAAAAACAACAAAATCAATTGACATGCGACACATTTATCGTACGATAAATAAATAACGCGACAAAAAAATCAGGAGTTGCAGCTCAGTGGGAACACAGAAAGACCCGAAGCAGGTTATTGGCCGAGATGCTCTTATCAGGCAGATCTGGAACTGTCTGAAAAGGCCTTCCCAGGACGGATCGCTCCGCTTCACCGCGGAACGTCGCATTGGCAAAACGACCGTCATGACAAAAATGGCGGCCGAACCAGAAGCAGGATTTGAAGTCCTGTTTCTTGAAGTGGAAGGTATTGACTCCTGCAACAGCCTGAATGAACTCCTCCTGACTCGCATGCGTCAGCGACTGACGGCCTCTGAAAATCTTCTCGACTGGTGGCAGACACTCCGAAAAAATGCAAACGGCATGGAAATCGGAGGAGTGCTCAAGCTGCCACACACCGGCCCGCTTACCTGGCAGGATACGCTCGAGAAAGCCATCGAAGGTTTCTGCCTGAATCGACCTCGGCACATCGTTGTACTGATGTTTGACGAACTGCCATACATGCTGCAGAAGATAGAGCAGGTTTCATCAAAGGCGGGCAAAGTCCATGAGGCCATCACGTTGCTGGACCTGCTCCGTGCACTCCGACAACGTCATTCCAATCTGCGAATGATCTTTGCTGGTTCCGTTGGGCTGCATCATGTCGTCCGGGAACTAAAACACACAAAACTGGCATCCGAACCTGTGAACAACATGCCACTGGTGGAAATCGGGCCACTGGAACACTCAGATGCTCTCCGGCTTGCCGTCCATTTGCTCAATGCGGCCAGTGTGGCCTGTGCTGACAATCAATCCGTTATTGCTGAACAACTGGTCGATCAGGCCAATGGCATTCCGTTCTACATGGAACGTCTCGTTGGGCATTTGTCTCTGCTGGATCACCCACTGACGCAGCAGGACGTTACTACGGCAGTCCGGGAATATCTGACCAGCGATCACGACCCGTGGGAGATGGATCATTTTCGCAGTCGACTCCGGGTCTACTATAACAGCATACTGACCGACAATTCCGGTCGGTCGTTGCCGGAATACCTGCTTGCCCAGGCGATTCTTGATCACCTTGCAGTTGCAGAACAGCCGCAGTCGATCGAACAGGTCTGGTCAACGATCCGTAGCCAGCTCGCGCTCACCGACCGCAGCATCGTCGTACAGTTGCTCAAGTCACTCGCACAGGATCACTATCTCAGCTGTGATCTGCAGAAACGATATCAGTTCCGTTTTTCTCTGGTCCGAAACTGGTGGAAAATTGCACAGGGGCTGGAATCATGAGTATCGCTTCTCCGGTTTCCGCATACGCACCGAGCAATTCCGATCCCGCGTTGCTGAAGAAGATCACGGTTCAGCGACACAAGCTACTGGAGATGGTTGTCCGCCGGTTGACAACCAGTATGACAACAGGAGACAAGCACCATCTGCTGCTCATCGGGCCCGACGGTAGCGGAAAAACACACCTCGTGTCACTGGCGGTGTGGGCACTAAGACAAAATTCGCTGTTGTCGGACACGATGCGCATTGCCTGGCTTGGTGAAGACGATGTCTTCTCCGGGCTGGTGCATCTTGCCTTTGCCATCGCAAACACTCTTTCAGTTGAATATCCGGCTGAATTCCCTGCAGATTTCAGATCCAGAGTCCGTGGTCTGCCTCGCGACGATGCAGCACTTGCCGTTCTGAACACAATCCTCAGCCAACTTGGAAATCGTCACCTTCTGCTGGTTACAGAGAATCTGGATCAGACCTTCGAGAGTCTGGGCGAATCCGGTCAAAAGAAATTGCGGGCCTTTCTCCAGGAAACGCGTCGCATAGCCATACTCAGTACTTCCCGGCAGTTGTTCTCTGCCGTCTCCAGTCGTCAGGAAGCTTTTTTTGGATTCTTTGACACGCACCATCTCCAGCCGCTCAGCGTTGATGACGCTCTGCAGTTGATGCGAAACATCGCCGCGGCTCGAGACGACGCACAGTTCACGCAATTCCTGAGCACCGAGCATGCCGGAAATCGCGTTCGCGCCCTGCATCATCTGATCGCGGGGCATTGTCGCCTGTATGTCCTGCTGGCTGGATTTCTGACTCATGATGCGCTGGACGACTTCGTGCCCGCATTAAAACTGCTGGCCGAAGAAATGACTCAAGGCACGCAGGAACGCATGCGTGCGCTGCCGGATCAGCAGCGCCAACTGCTGCAATGCCTCTGCGATGCAACCGGAGCGATGACAGTCCGCGAGATCGCCGAGGCAACATTCATTGCTGAGGGAAACTGCTCCAGTCAGCTCGGTGGACTCCGAAGCGACGGCTGGGTACGCAGCGAAAAACGGGGAAAAGAATCCTACTACGAACTCGCTGACCCGTTCATTCGGCTGTGTCTGCAGCTTAAGCACCAGCATGGGCGTCCATTGAAACGAATGGCTCGCTTTCTGAAAGCCTGGTTTTCTGAGAGTCAGGGGCTTTCAAATCTGACAGCTACCTCCATGGAAAGCCGCACCCCGGGCGAAGGTCGGCCTCCATTCACTGGCACTGACCACCCTCCGAATTCGTTCGGATCCATCCGGCTGGTTGGCACCCATCAGTCGTCGCTGACCGACTACACGTGTCCTGCCCAGGCCGTTGCTGAAGATCAACTGCAGTCATGCGCAGGCCCCCACTCTACCCGCGAATTCACACCAAAGCCGTCAGAGGGTAACGTGGCAACTGACCCGAGCGCGGCGTCTCATGCTCAGCAGGCACAGGAACATTTCCAGCGAGGGATTGCGTACTGGCAAGCCGGCAACTGGCAGGACAGCCTCAACGAGTTTGCCACAGCAGGCAGCACTGAATTCCACAATACTGACGTTCGGACTCAGGCGCTGTTTGCCGTACCGCTGGCCACGGTGGCCCTTCGATCCGGAGACGACCTCCTGATCTCGCTGAAAAATGCGCTCAGCCTTGGCGACAGGCAATCGCGCGCTTACGGAGGATTCTCGTTTGAACTGCTCTCAATGCTGCTGAAGCGAGGCCCCTCTGAATGGGCTGTTGATGTCTCCCGGATTGCCCCACTCTATATTCAGGCCGGTGTTGCAGACAAACTTGGTCAGAGCCTCACACGTACAATTCGATTACTGGACGAGGGGGATTTTTCGGCATCACAACTGGAACTCTGGTATCGCGCCTGGCTGCTGGTGGCAACAGATTGCGAAGACCTGCAGATTCCGCTGGCCTGCCTGAAAGCCGCTGTCGAGATCCTGAAAGCAGATACTCCCGGCGATCGCCCCCTGTTTCGCCTGCCGATCGAAGTGCGGTCGCTCATTCGCCCCCTGCTGCAAAAGTCACTTGCAGACGTCCGAATTCCCGGGGCCACTGCGGGCGCCATGGCAGACTCACACGTTTAGCCCCAGCATCCGCATCAGTTCAATCGCGTTGCTTCGCTCCACCACACCGTCGCGCAGCGTGTAGTCAAACAGCATCGTACCCTCAACAATTGTGTCCTCGAAATGCTTGTTAACAGCCTGATTCGGCATGCTGTCAGCAATTCGCGTCAGAGCCAGGTCGTGGGTCGTAACCAACCCCAGCGCATTCCGTTCCACCAGCGAGCGTATCACCGCCTCAGCGCCCCGACGACGGTCATGTGAATTGGTGCCGTGCAGGATCTCATCCAGCAGAAACAGAACTGTCCGATCGCCGCTTGTCAGGTCCACCACCGATTTCAGACGCTGCACCACACTGAAAAACAATGAACGCCCTTCCTGCAGCGAATCGCTGACCCGCATCGCGGTGCCCAGCTGAAACGGATAAGTGACAAAACGCCGCGCACGCACGACAGAGCCACAGAATGTCAGCACAATACTGGCACCAATACTGCGCAAAAACGTACTTTTTCCCGACATGTTGGAACCACTGATCAGCATCAGGGGAGTCTCTGCAGTCAAGTGCAGGCTGTTACGAACACACACGGAATCCTTCAGCAATGGATGCCCAAGATCGTCCGCCAACAATTCCGCCCGATCACTGACTATCTCAGGAAGGCAGTCCTCCGGATGATCAAAACAATAACCCGCAATCGAAACCGTCGCTTCCAGGCAGGCTACCGTCTCCAGCCAGTCCGCCACATCAATGCCGTACTGCCGTCTCCAGCTTTCCATCCGATGCGTCAGAATCACAAACAAACCGCAGGTCCAGGCAATCGGTGCAAAAAACTGATTTCGCATCGAGTTGTTCATCCATTGCGTCAATCGACTCAGGCGTTGAATAGCCCGCGAAGCCGTTTCCGTTTCTGTATGAAAATGATTCAACAGGTCTCGCACAGCCGGTTCCTCCACCGGTTGCTGTTCAAACACGGCAATCACCGCACCGAACTGTTTCAACGCCTGATCAACTCGATCCATCACCGCCGCCGTCTGACTGATCTGCCGCCGCGTCAGCAGGATGGCAGGGGCCTGCAGGATCACCATCGCCACCAGCCAACTCAACGAAATCAAGTCCATCAGCAACAACGCCATGAGCGGCACCGCAGCTATTCCCAGAGTTGTCGCCCAGATCAGGACTCCGACGGGAATAGGCTGCGCCGGCTCACGCGCCCAGCGCTTCAGAAGATCCTCCGCTGCTGACCAGTTTTCAACCTCAGGAATACATGCCAGCGATTCCCGCAGCAGCAACGCCTGCTTCAGTCCCTGCGCTCGCGATTGACGAAGGAGAATCTCCTCCGCATCCGGTACAGTGGTCAGCCACATCGCCAGTCGCTGGCGACCGGGCTGCGTGCGACACTCATTCAGCATCTGAAACAGCGAACCCTGGCCAAAAACGTCGAGGTCCTGTGTCCATGGATGATTCTCACTGGCGAATTCACGCCCGTCCGGCAAACCCGCGGCAAAAATCCGATGCAGACGATTCAGACGACTCTCGTAAAACCTCTGAAGCAGTGTCAGGCGCTGCAGCGTTCTGACACATCGTCGATCAAAAGGCAGGACAGCAAGAAAAATCAGTATCGGCACCATCAGCCACAACCAGGACACTCGCTCCGGCTCGCCAAGACACAAAATCACCAGCAACAGGGTGACAATCCCCAACCCCGTGCGAATGTGCACAAATCCCCGATCCCGCTGCTGATAAACCAGCATCTCCGCCCGGATTTCCTCCAGACGCGTCTGATACGCAGCTTCGGGCCTGATGACTGGCTGCACTTCCTGACTGTGTCTCTGCACTGCTGCTTCCATCCTGAGCGATCTGAACCTGACTCTGTGTCCGGGGGGCGAAGAGGCCCGTCTCCGGCAGGCATCGTCGTCGGAAAACAGACTCAGAGCAAGCCCGGCTGCTGACACTCGACAACGGGTTTTCCAACCCCCCTGCCAAACGCTGAGCGATACCGGTCCCCCTGCGCTGGACTCCGGTCATTTCACTGCGATCCCCCCCTGCCCCTCTGCACTGCTCTTCAGGCAGCAACGCGACTGACTCGGGTTCCGACAATCCCGGATGACACCACCAAAACTCAGACCAGAATGTCCTGTAGAACTCTTCCTTCGTCCGTCGGGCCAATCAGTCGATTCTGCAGCCCCTGGTAAAGATAGCTGAACCGAAATGGGTCCAGCCCCAGCACATGCAGGATCGTGGCCTGCAGATCCCGAACCGTCGTCGCGTTTTCTACCGGATAATACCCAAACTCGTCAGTTTGCCCCCACGACAATCCCCCCTGAATACCTCCACCGGCCATCCACATCGTGAATGCATAAGGATGATGGTCTCGGCCCACGTATCCCTTTTTCAGCTCCGAACGCACATTGTTCTGCATCATTGGCGTGCGCCCGAATTCCCCGCCCCAGACAATCAGAGTCTCGTCCAGCAGGCCCCGTTGCTCAAGGTCACGAATTAACGCAGCGATCGCCCGGTCCGAGGCCTGGCATTTGATCGGCAACGTCTCATCCAGACTCTCACCCAGCGAAGAACCATGATGGTCCCAGCCCCAGTCATACAGTTGAACAAATCTCACACCCGATTCGACCAGGCGCCGAGCCAGCAGGCAGTTGTTGGCAAACGTCGGATCGTCGCCTTTATAAAGCACGCGCGGATCATCCGCACTTTCCGCGGGCGAAACATAGCCCGGCTGCGCACCATACATCTCCAGAATGTGCTTCGGCTCCTTCGAAATGTCCAGCACCTCAGGAACAGACATCTGCATCCGATACGCCAGCTCATACTGTGCCATGCGAGTCTGTGTTTCGGGATCCCCGTGCCGTTCAAACTCCGCCGCATTCATCTCCGCAAGCGTGTCCAGCATACGTCGACGAAGTTCGCGGTCCATCCCTTCAGGATTACTCAGATACAGCACGGGGTCGCCACTGGTCCGGCAATTCACTCCCTGATAGACCGAAGGCAGAAAGCCCGATCCCCAAAGTGATTTTCCGGCGTCGGGTGTCTTACCTCCGGACAGCAGCACCACAAACCCGGGCAGATTTTCATTCACACTGCCCAGCCCCCACGTCACCCACGATCCAAGGGACGGATTTCCCAGTCGCGGTGTCCCCGTCTGAAGAAACAACTGAGACGGCGCGTGGTTGAACTGATCCGTCTGCATCGTCCGAATCACACAGGCACGGTCCGCAACAGACGCGAAGTGCGGCAACAACTCACTGATCCACTGACCACTTTCGCCATGCTGCTGAAAGGCAAATTGTCCGGCCAGAATCTTTGGCACGCCTCGGATAAACGCAAACCGTTTTCCTTCCAGAAAGGATGCCGGGCAATCCTGCAGATGCAGCTTCTGCAGGGCTGGCTTGTGTTCAAACAGCTCAAGCTGACTGGGTGATCCCGCCATGTGCAGGTAAATCACACGCTTCGCACGGCCTGCCGACAACGGCGGCCGGGCGCTCAGCGGATTCCCTGTGTCGTTTGCCGGGGCCGCCACTGCATCCTTCAGCAACAACGCCTGCATGGCCATCGAGCCGATCCCGAGGCCCGCCGTGCGCAACAAATGCCGCCGAGTTTCGAGCAGCCGATTTTCCAGTATTGGATCCATTCCTGTAGTCTCTCAACAGACCGATCATAGTCGTGCACTGGCCACTTAACTGTTCGCAACCGCGCCCGGACTCAATGCAACAGAAAACATGTTTAATGACGCGTCAGCATTTCATCGAGATTCAGAATCGTGCCGGCAACAACTAACCAGCTGGCAAATTCCGCTTCCGACATGCCCGATGGCACCTCAGCCCGTGCAGTTCGTATCATCTGCCTCGCCGCCGGTCCCTCGAGAAGGGACTGCTGAATGGCCCGCTGCAGTTCCCGCAGTCGCTGCACTTCCTCGTCGCGTGCCGGTCGAATCAGGGCCAGCCGCAGGCCTCGTTCCACAGCCTGCCCCGGCGACTCTGTCATTCGCCGTGCAAGTGCCCCAGCAGCTTCCAGTGATACCGGGTCGTTCAGAGTCACCAGGGCCTGCAGCGGTGTGTTCGTGCGGATCCGTCGGATCTGGCAAACCTCACCACTGCCCCCATCAAATGTCGTCAGTGATGGATAAGGTGTCGTACGTTTCAGATACGTGTAAACCGCCCGACGATATCGATCTTCTCCCTCAGCATTCGTCCACTTCTGTCCATTGTAGGTCGAACGCCACAGACCATCAGGCTGAGGCGGCATGACCGATGGTCCTCCCCGCTTTTCAGACAGCAGTCCAGACACCGCCAGCATCTGATCATGAATCGTCTCCCCGGACAGACGATACCTCGCTCCTCGTGAATTCAGCACATTACCGGCGTCCGCAGACAATAACTCAGGTGTCAGCTCAGACACCTGTCGATAGGCATCACTCAGGAACATCGTTTTCAGAAATTTCTTCAGCGACCACCCGTTGTCCCGATACTCGCAGGCCAACCAGTCCAGCAGTGGCGCATTTGCCGGCAAGGCCCCGAGCGCGCCAAAATCCTCCTCAGTCTCCACGATCCCCTGACCGTGAATCCGCGCCCAGATTCGATTCGCCCAGACACGCCCCGTCAGCGTGTTTTCGGGGCTCATCAACCAGTTTGCCAGATCCAGCCGATCTGGCTCCCGCCCGGATAACTTCCCGATCCATGCCCCGGAAAACGCCGCGGGCAATGCCGCAGGAACCAAGTCACCCGGATCCAGAAAGTTCCCACGGCGATGAATTCGTGTCTCCCGACGCTGCCCTTCACCGACCGCAACCATCACCGGCGTCCGCGGAATCCGGGCATGCATCGCCTCCAGTTCACGCCGAGCCTCCGCCAGAGACTCACGCAATTCCCGTGTCTCCGCAGAAGGCTCCAAAGGTTGCGTCTCTGAAGCATCCCGTCCCGTGACACTCCAACGGAAGTGTCTGAATGTCAGCGAATCTCCGTAATGCTGTCGCATCACAATTCGCAACACTCCGGTCCCCGATACTTCCACAGGTTCCGACAACACAAACACGGCAGAATGCGGCTCCCGCTGCTTCGGGCTGACCGCCCAGCCTGTCTTCAGCTGCCCATCAAACGCAGCAGCCACCGGCCAGTTGTCCTGCGCAAAATCAGCTCGGGCATCGCCAATTGTCAACTGACGAACACGCTCACCCTCAACAAGCTCCAGTTCCAGTTCCGACAAAACGAAATTGGGATCCCGCGGATTACGCCCCACACCCACATCGCCTCCGGATTCCGGAACAAGAGCCTGCAAACGCAAAGCCGTGAAACGCCCCACCACCTGCATATTCAGTGTGTAGACGTCCTCAGCCGCAGAAGTTCCTGACACCAGCACCGTGCCGTCCGACTGTCGCGTCAAAGTTGCACCCTGCTGCGACACAGAGTCCGTTACTTCGGGCACGCTCCACAATGCATCCTCCCGAGCTGCATCAGCCTGCTCCGCTCGCGCAAGCCGCCCCTGCACGTCCCGAATCCGCTGCCGACACTGCTCACGCTGCTCACGCAACTCCGGACTTACCACTTCCAGCAAAGGCGAGTCATCGTAGCGATCAGCATCCTGCGTCTGATTAAAGATTGCATACAGACTGTAATAGTCAGCGTGAGTCAGTGGGTCGTATTTGTGAGTATGACATTTGGCACAGCCAACCGTTAATCCCATCCAGACCTGCAGCGTCGTATCCACTCGATCCTTCACCGCAATCCCACGAAACTCCTCGTCGTCTGTTCCACCCTCATCATTACTCATCGTATTGCGGTGAAACGCCGTGGCCAGTTTCTGCTCCTCTGTCGCCCCCGGAAGCAGATCGCCGGCCAGCATTTCACGAGTCATCTGATCCAGCGGCATGTCCGCATTGATCGCACGAATCAGCCAGTCACGCCACGGCCACATCGTACGTCCCAGATCCTTCTCATACCCTTTCGTATCTGCGTACCGCGCAAGGTCCATCCACATCCTCGCCCAATGCTCACCAAATTCAGGCCTCGCCAGCAGCTCATCGATCAACTGTTCCCACGCAGCCCCGTCCGGCTGACGGGCGAATGCATCCGCACGCTCCGGAGTTGGGGGCAGTCCGATGGTGTCAAGATAGACACGCCGCACCAGCTCATAAGGCCCCGCCTGAGGACGCAGCGACAGGCCGCGCTGACGCAGTGCCGACTGAATCAGCTGATCAATCGCCTTCGCAGAATCTGTTTCGACCAGCGGTCGCTCCAGCGGCTCAAAGGACCAATGCCTGCCCCAGACTGCCCCCTCTTCGATCCAGCGACGCAACACTTCCCGCTGCTCCGGTTTCAGCTCCCCATGGGCTTCCGGTGGCGGCATCACAAGTTCCGGATCTGAACTGTTAATCCGCTGCCACAGTGTGCTGCCGGCAACATCACCGGCCAGAATCGGAATTCCGCCCGCGTGCGGTGACTTCGCATCCTGCTCCAGATCCAGACGCAGCCCCGCCTGTCGCTGAGCCTCGTCGGGACCATGGCACGCAAAACACCGGGCAGAAAGTATCGGTAGAATCTCCCGACCAAATCGCACCCGCTCGTCCGCACGCAACTCCACGTCTACTGCGCACATCAGCAGACTCAATACGCTCAGCAGGCCTCGAAGCATCGCACCACTCATCTTACTCACCCGCATGTTTCCCTCAGCACCCCTCACCTCGCCGGACTCCGGGCAGGCACAGGACACCATCTATCCCTGAACCACTTCCCGAATCACCCGCCCGGCCACATCCGTCAACCGGAAGTCGCGGCCAGCATATCGATAAGTCAACTGCTCATGATTCAGTCCCAGCAGATGCAGCATCGTCGCATGCAGATCATGCACATGCACTCGATCCTGAACCGCACGGAAACCAAACTCGTCCGTCTCTCCATACGTCTGTCCACCACGCACTCCACCACCCGCCATCCACGTCGTGAATCCGTAGTGATTGTGGTCACGCCCGGAACCATTTTCCGAGGTCGGTGTGCGGCCGAACTCACCGCCCCACAGGATCAATGTCTCGTCCAGCAGACCTCGCTGTTTCAAATCCCGCAACAATGCCGCAATCGGTCGATCAATGTTGCGACTCAGTGCAACAGCGGCACTATTGTGGTCACTATGAGTATCCCAGGGTTGCCCGTCACCGTAGTACACCTGAACAAATCGAACTCCACGTTCACTCAGTCGTCGCGCCAGCAGGCAGCCATTGGCAAAATGACCCTCACCATACAACGCTCGCGTCTCTTTCGTTTCCTGATTCAGATCAAATGCCTCCGTGGCTGTGAACTGCATCCGAAACGCCGTCTCCATAGCCCGCAGACGCCCCTCAAGCTGATTGTCCGGTCCAGTACGCTCCAACTGGTATTCGTTCAGGCGGGAAATCAACCGCACCTGCTCTTCCTGCGTCCGTCGGTCCGCTGCGGCATTCTTCAGGAAAGGTATCAGCTTATCCGGAACAGGGTCAGCATGATTGATGTATGTCCCCTGATGTGACCCGGGCAGAAATGCACTTGTCCACAGGATCGAAAATCGCACCGGCTTGCCCGGACATAACACCACGTATCCAGGCAGATTTTCATTTTCGGAGCCAAGTCCGTAAGATAACCATGACCCCATGCTGGGACGCGTCGGCAGAATTGTGCCGTTGTTCATCAGCAACAACGCTGGCCCGTGATTCGGATTGTCCGTCCACGTTGAACGCAGTACACAGATGTCATCGATACAGGCTGATGTCAGCGGCAACAATTCACTGACCGGGACCCCGCTTTCTCCACAGGGACGAAATCGAAACGGTGACGGCAAAAGTCCACCCGTCCGACGCTCCGTCCGCAAGTCCGCTTCCGGAGGTCGCTGGCCCGCAAATGCTCTGAGCGCCGGCTTCGGATCAAAAAAATCCCCCTGAAACGGGCCGCCGTTCATAAACAAATGAATGACTCGTTTAGCACGTCCCGGAAAATGCGATGATGTTTCAGCCCGTAACTGTGGCGCCATCGCGGCAAGCATTCCCAGCGTCCCCGCACCCCCACCCAGGGCACGCAGCATCTCTCTGCGACAGAACGATCCCCGGATGTTCTCTATGCTGCTTCTCACCTGGTTTTCCTTCAGCATCACGACCCGACTTCAGTCCGTCAGCCCCTCAGAACGCGTACTGCCCGGTCCGGAGTCCACTCTGGGCCGCCACAGTATCTCTCAGCCACGCCCCGCATTCAATTCCTCTCCCTGACCCCCACCATCGCCACTCACGGAGGCAAAAACAACGGAAATCAGGGGCAAACATCGCATTCAACGGAGTTTTCAAGGCTCCCTGAACTCGAAAAAAGACCCCAAATGGCCATTTTTTCGCACAGCACAGTCTGCTTTCGTCTCAGTTAGTGGAATCCACCGGATTTCGATGGTAAACCATCCACTTCCTGATCTCGATTGTACCTCATTCTTTTCACCTGCCGGGAAAGCCAGTTCCATGCCCACACACTCACGCCGCCAGTTCGTCTCGTCAGCACTCGCTCTGACGTCCACCATCGTCGCCGCCCCGGCAATCGCCACGGCCAGCCGTACCAACGCCGAAGTCCTGATCGGAGACGGTGATTACAAATATCGCGTCAATCATGCCTTTTGCCAGCTTCCGGATAAGTACACCTGGCAAACCACTCACAATGTCGCTCTGGATAGCGCAGGCAACCTGTATGTGATTCATGAAGGCCGACGGGATCAGAAAGATCACCCGTCCATCTTCGTATTTGACCCTGCCGGAAAATTCATCCGGGCCTTCGGATCCCAGTTTCAGGGTGGCGGCCACGGTATCGAAGTTCGGAAGGAAGGCAACACAGAATTCCTCTACGTGGCCGCCTACCAGCAGGTCAAGGCCTTTGCCAAAATGACCCTGACCGGCGAAACAGTCTGGTACAAGAAGGCCCCAATGGAATCCGGCCTCTACGCTCCGGGTGAATCCACTTCCACAGAACCCTCGTGGAATCGTCAGGGGTTCCTGCCGACAAACTTTGCCTTTACCGATGACGGCGGTTTTCTGCTGGCTGACGGTTACGGCACCTTTGCAATTCACCGCTTCGACAAGGACGGAAACTGGCAGAGCAGCTTCGGCGGCGCCGGTGAAGGCCAAGGGACCTTCAATACCGCACATGGTCTGTGGGTGGACAATCGCCCAGGACGCGAACCGTCCATCGTCGTCACAGACCGGGCTCATAATACGCTGCAGATTTTCTCCATGGACGGCGTCTATCGGGAAACTCTCTCGGGCTTTGGACTGCCAGCCAATATCGATACTCTGAATAACCTGATGCTGGTCCCCGAACTCAAGTCCTGCGTCACCCTGCTGAATGAAAAGAACGAAGTGGTCGCACAACTCGGCAAAGCCGTAGAGCGGCTGGAGGCGGTGAAGGACCTGCGGAGCAAACCGGATCAGTGGGTGGATGGCCAGTTTGTACATCCACACGATGCCTGCTTTGCCCCGAACGGCGATATCTTCGTTGCAGAATGGGTGGCCACAGGCCGCATTACTCACCTGCAGAAAGTCTGAACTCCGCAGAACCGCGTACACCCCTCCGCCCCGGGACATCTCCGCGGTGTTGCTGTCACAGCCTGCAGCACCGCGGACCTGCACGGAAAACACGTGCACCCGACCGCACCCCGGATCAAGCAACAGCGCAGGAAAAAAGCCCGACCGGATCCGGTCGGGCTTTCTGTCGTTCTGCTCAAAACCAGTGGGTTTCATGCACCCGCTGAAGCCATCCAGCCTGGTCAGTTCAAAGTCTGCTGACCCGGCTTCCAGTTGCAGGGACACAGCTTATCCGTCTGCAATGCGTCCAGCACTCGCAATACTTCATCGACGTTGCGACCCACACCCAGATCGTGCACCGCCAGCCAGCGCAGAGTTCCCTGGGGATCAATCAGATACACGCCGCGGTAGGCAATTCCCTTGCTGCAATCCAGCACGTCAAACGCTGCCGACAACTGATGGTTGGTGTCACCAATCATCAAATGCTTCAGCTGACCCAGCTCTTTGTGAGAATCGCACCAGCCCTTGTGCGAAAACACACTGTCTGTGCTGGCGGTCAGAACCACAGTGTTGCGGTCGGAAAACTCGCCCAGGGCCTTGTCAAATGCGATGATTTCCGTCGGACAGACGAAGGTGAAGTCCAGCGGATAGAAATACAGACAGACCCATTTTCCCGCCAGATCCGACAACTTCATGTCCCTGAACTGACCGTCGGTTCCGTCTTTTGTTCGATCATATGCCTGCAGAGCCAGCTCTGCACCTGGAGCCGGATGACCAACGCGAACTGCCATAGTTTTCACCTTTTGATGAGCTGTTGACTAACCCTTCAGACCGTCTGGATCCCGCACCACAATCACGAGAACATCAGCGGAACGGATTGGTCGGAGTATAGGCCTCCGGAAGTCCAGTTCAACAGACACGCAAACCATGAAATCCCGAACTCCGGCGATTACAATCTCCTCCAGCAGCCATGCCCCGAACAATCCATACCCGGATCAGACCGCAAAACCCGGCTCGACAGTCGCTCCATGCCGCCACGCCACTGTCCCCCTCCGGTACAATCCCCTCGCCACAATCGCCCGGCGCATCGCCCCTCACCCGCGACAAACCAGGACACCGCTCCTTCCCGTAACCTCCCCGGCCGGAATATCACATAAAATCCAGAAAAACGCTCCTGTCCGAGCATTCCGCATGCCCAGCCACGGAAATCCGGGTGATCTGTGACAAAAACTCTGCGAACGAACGACGATTCCCACAACCAACATGGATTTTTGACGTAACCGAGTCTGTTTATCTGATAAACCTGACGACATCGATAAAGGACTCGACCTGCAACCGGAGAATGTGCACCGCCACATCCCTCCGCGGAATACCCGTCCAGCCGGCCAACCCCCGGATTCTTAACCCTGTCGGTGCTCGGTCCGGTCTGACGTCAGGATCTCCCGAAAATTGCCAACGAACCTGCAGGGCGCGTCGTACTGCACCAGGCAGCCAGACAGTTTTCAGGCTCGATCTCCCGGTCGCAGGTTCGCCTGATCGACCAACCCTTCGCTTTGATGTGGGAAAACACTGTGTTTAACAATCTTCTCTCACTGGCCGAAGTTCGTTCCGCGGTCACGGGTCCGGAAATTGACTGGACATGGTCCTGGCTCTCCGTCTTCGCCCTGCTGCTCACCCTGGTGGCTGTATCATACGGCACCCGTGCGGGTGTTATCGCCCGCGCAACCACCAAAGAAGCCATCCGTCAACCGCTGTTTCTGCTGGTAGTCGCCATTTCCTCACTGGTACTCATCGCAAACACAGTCGCGCCGTTCTTCACCTTCGAAGATGAAGGAAAAATGCTCAGCGAATGTGGACTGGCAACCCTGTTGATCTCCGGTGCACTCCTTGCCGTCTGGACCGCAGGCACCAGTATTACCAGCGAAATTGAGGGCAAGACGGCCATGACACTGCTCAGTAAGCCAATTGATCGACGCCAGTTTCTGCTGGGCAAATACGTGGGGATTGTGCAGGCCGTGATCTGGATGTTCCTGATCCTCACGGCACTGTTCTCCGTGTTGATCTTCATCAAAGTTGGCTACGACCAGAAAGAACAGTCGCTGGATGTCACGCCCTACTGGCAGTGGCTCAGACTTTCCGATGTCGAATTTCCAGTCCCCCACCCGGAACGCATGGCCGTTGTGGCCGGCATCCTTCCCGGAATTGCACTGACATTCATGCAGGTCTGTGTTCTCGGTGCCATCAGCGTCACCGTGGCCACCCGGCTGCCAATGGTTATGAATCTGGTGATCTGTTTTGCCGTCTTTGTGATCGGTAACCTGACGGAAATTATCGTGAACCAGAGTGTTGAGGGTCAGGCTAAGGAGTCCGTCACCTTTACCGCACGACTGATCTCGATGGTTGTCCCGTCACTGTCAGCCTTCAACATTTCTTCCGCTGTTGCCACCGGACGCGTCGTGCCTCAGGACTACCTCGGATACAGCTTCCTCTACGCAGCAACCTACATCGGAGCCATGTTGCTACTTGGTTTCCTGCTGTTTGAGGACCGGGATCTGGCGTAACCAACCCCACGGCGGAAAACCAACCTCGCATCACGCCCTTCCTGCACCCCATCCGACACCGCATTTGCATCAGGATGCTCGCCGACGTCGTATCGCTGCCGCGGGATGGCAAGTGCGCGGAAAAAATCGTTTCATTCTCTCCGCACAACCTGCAGCCCCGTCCATTTGATCGTCGTCGCCTCGGTGGCCCGGTAACGACGGCATCGCTCAACCGTTGTGCCGTTTGTCTCGTTCCCTTTCGCACAAACTCCGCAGGCTGCCTGCATTGGGTTCACAATGCCCGTCAGCTGAGGTCCGCGCGATGATTATCGCGATCCAATCAGTGAAGCGGCGCAATTCGGACATACGGGGCAAACCAGCAAACGGTCAGCACCGACGAAGTTCCACCTCTGTTGGAAGATTTCCCCATGAACGTCTGTTTCCAGGGGAATTCGTGCCTTAACATGAAATCGTCTCTACCGCTGGAAAGGTTCTGCCCTCTGCAGAGTTCTTCGCGGGTTGCAAATGGATGTCTTCAACTGACTGGGGCTGGCGGAGAATCTGACCTTGGCGACGTCTCCCGAATTCGGACGTATCATCTCGCTGCGTCAACTGTTCAGCCTGAGTCTGCTGCCGGCGCTTTTGTGTACAATCGCCAGTGCTCTGCTGTCAATTCCTGCAGTCCTCTGCCTGGCCTCTGCAGGCAGCCTGATTCTTTCTGCCAAATCTGATGGCTCAACACCGGCGCTGCAGACTGTGATTCAGCAATTGCTGGCCACACTGTGGATTGCCGAAGTACCGGGTAGCCTGAACCGCCTTCTCGAATCCGCGCGAAGCGGTGTGGCCTTCGTTGCGATTCTACTGCTGGCGACGACATTCTGGACTCTGCGAGCCCTGCTGACCGCCACCTGCAGGCGACTCTGTCGACGACACATCAGCGCAGCCGTCATACGACTTCGGCAGCACATACATCGTAAAGCCATTCGACTCGAGCCTGCAGACCTCAGCGGACGTGAAGCCGAGACCGCTGAACGTCTGTGTCAGCAGACTGCCGAACAGCTGGAGCAGCAGGCCGTCCACTGGAGTGACTCGCTGATTCCCGGACTCCCGGAACTGGGCGTGCTGGTCCTTTTCAGTCTTCTCGTGGACTGGCGCGTTGCCCTGCAAACGATGATCCCTGTACTGCTGGGAGTGCTGGTGCTGCACCGGGAATCCCTCCACAACCAGACATCCCGACTGTTGCTGACGGAACACCTCCAGCGTAGCCTGAAGCGTCTGTCGCCGAGTCTGCTGAGGGGACGTGTTGTCAGCAATTTCGGACTGGAGACTCGTGAGCAGGAGCACTTTCTGAATCAGCTGCACTCGCACAATCTGCGATGTCGACAGCGAGACAATCAGGCGCAGGTCCGCTCAGCCATCATTCATTCACTCACACTGATCACCATGGGACTCCCAGCGGTCATTCTTGGCTTTCAGGTTCTGCAGGGGTTCCCGATCTTCTCAGCGCTCGTGCTGACCGGAACGCTGAGTTTGTTCGCTCACAGGATTCAGCAGCTTGAGAACGTTATTGAATCCGGCAGTCACGGAAGCGCCCTCGCACAGGACATTGCAGACTATCTGCGACGCGTTCCCTCAATCAGTCAGAAATCCGGAGCGGGCTTCCTTCCACCCATGGCACGTACGCTGACCTTTAACCAGGTCTGCTTTCAGCCGGACGGGGAAGCTCTGTTGCTCAACAATCTGGATTTACGTTTCACGGCCGGGGAAACAATCGCGTTGCTTTCGCTTCAGCCGGCGGCGGCCTATGCCGCCGCGGCCATGATTCCACGGTTCATTGATCCGGATCCCGGACAGATCCTCATCGATGGAGTTGATATTCGTGAAGGGACGCTCGAATCCCTCCGGGCAGAAGCGATCTTTGTCGGCGGTAGTGACCCTGTTTTCGACGCGACAGTTCTTGAAAATATCACCTGCGGACAGCCGGATATTACGAAACAACAGGCCATTGACGCTGCCAAATGTGTCCATGCCGATCACTTCATTCGTACACTGCCCATGGGCTACGAAACGCAGCTGGGGGAACAGGGCCTGAAACCTGATCCCGGACAGACGTTTCGCCTCAGCCTCGCCCGAGCTGCAGTACGACGGCCAGCCATTCTGATCATCGAAGAACCCTCCACACCGCTGGACAGCGAAACCAAAACTCTGCTGGATGACGCCTACCAGCGCATCAGCGCAGACAAGACCGTCCTGTTCCTTCCCACGCGACTGTCAACCGTCAAACGCTGTTCTCGCATCGTCATGATCCATGAGGGCCGAGTGGCTGCGGACGGAACACACGAACAACTTGTTCGCAGCAGCGAACTCTATCAGCACTGGGAGTACCTGCGGTTCAATGCCTTTCGAAACTCGGAAGAGACCTGATCAGACATCGTCCAAGCAGATAAGCGGAACAATATCCACGGCACTAGGCCGCGTCATTAGCTCCGGACGGTCGACTGGGTATGTTGTCCGCTCTGTTTCCCGGAAGCAGCGCCAGGATTCGCACCCAGCCACAAAAGTCCGTGGCTCCGGAAAAAATCAGCGAGAGTCCCATCAGAATCAATACGACGCCACCAACGCCACTGCACCATGGCAGAACACTGAGAAGGCTGCCTGCCATGACCAGCAGACCGTTGGCAATTAACGCCTGATGCTTCAGCGATTTGGCCATCAACGTCCTCCCGAATCTCAGCTGGACACGCCCGAGGCCCTATAGCTGACCTTCAACTGTGACAGAATGACCGACAGCGGCAATACCGGCCAGTAATTCCCTGACACACGCCTCCGCGAACTCGCGGGAATTGATGGTCACATCCATCACCACCCTGCGAATCCCCGGCCGCAGTGAATTGGCCAGCGAATTGAACAGTGCGGCATCTGCGAAAGCATCGTGAAATGGCCCGCCCGCAGCGCTGATCACGCTCATCCCGCGGAGTGGAATCAGCACGGAAACCGGCCCGGTGGAGGCATTCACCTTCCCGGCCAGTTGCTCCCCCAGCGTTCGGCACTCCTCAGCATTCGTTCGCATCAGAGTCACCTGTGGATTGTGGGGGTAGAATCGACGATCGGCAAAACGCGCGGGGATCGAGCCGGGTTCGCCAAAGTTGACCATGTCCAGACACCCGGGTGCCACAACCGCCGGAACGCCACACCGCGCCGCCGCAGTCAGACGGTCCGGTCCGGCTGTCAGTACCCCACCCACCAGCTCATCAGCCAGCTCCGTCGTGGTCACATCAAGGACGCCCTGAATCAGTCCACTCTCGATCAGTGACTCCATCGTTCGACCACCAGAACCGTTCGCATGAAACACCAGCACCTCGTAGCCAGCCCGCTCCAGCAACGGAATCGCCGCATTGATACATTCAGTCGTATTCCCGAACATGCTCGCAGCGATCACAGGACGCGCATCGGCTTTGTCAACATTCACTGCGACCATGCCGCAGATTGCCCCGGCCGCTCGGGCAAAGATCATCCGGGAAATACGATTCAGACCAGCAACATCCACAACCGACGGCATGATGACAATGTCCCCGGTTCCCACATACGGAGCGATGTTGCCACTGGCCATCGTAGAGACGATCAGTCTGGGAAATCCCGTCGGCAGAGCTCGCATGGCGGACGAAGCTATCGCCGTCCCACTGCTGCCACCAAGCGAAATCACTCCGTCGATCTTCTTCTCACTGTAGAGCTTCAGCAGCACAGACGGAGACACAGCGGCCATCGCCGCTACACACTCACCACGATCCCCGCGTTCTCGCAGCGGCTGCATGTCAAATCCGGCCATCGCAGCCACTTCGTCAGCGCGGATATCCGGAACGATCGATGGCCGTCCACTTGTCCCGACATCGATCAGTATCACATCATGCCCCTGTCTCCGAATTTGGTCAGCAACAAATCCATGTTCCGCCCCCTTGCTGTCCAGTGTCCCCAGTACCGCTATCGTCGCCATCTATCGCTCCCGCCCTTCAAACACCGGCCAGTCCTGAATGTCGGCTGGTGTTCATGAACACGCCCGAACGCCGGAATCCCCGCAATTCCACAGACAGCCGATTCCATCCCGAAACAACTGCCCGAAACACATCAGGAATCAATCCATTTGCGGAAAAGAATGGCTGCTGACACCACGTCCCGCAAACCCGGCTATGGAGTACTGGAACGAGGGTTCTTCAGAAAATAAAAGCGGCCATCCTCGGCACCACCCACAAAATCCGGCACCGCATCGCCATCAAAATCAACAACCGTGGGGCTGACATCATGCCCCTCGATATTTCGCTTTGCCAGAGACCCCGCAGGAACCATGGTCCATGTTCCATTCTTCTCGCCCTGCCCCCGCAGCAGATCAGCGTTCGCCGAATTCAGCAGAAAATCATAGTGACCGTCCCCGTCCCAATCCGTGACACATAACTTGCGACGGCCACTTCGCCCCCCGACTCCCGCTGTCAGACGAAGCGGCTGCCCCTGCTCATCCACAAAAACTCGCGCAGGCGCCTTCAGTAACAACTGGTCTCCCTGACGCACTCGTTCCAGCCATGTCAGATAGCCTTCATGGTCCAGCACCACCAGATCCGGCAGCATGTCCTTATTCAGGTCCACCACAACCGGAGTGGTACGCCATTGCGTCAGCAACCCCTTGCCTTCCGGCTTCAGCCAGCCCCACGCCAGTTGCGGCGGCGCTCCCTCCCATTCCACTTCCACCGGCCTCGAGTCCTCAAATCGTGGCTCCTGCCGAGTGCCACAGTTTTTCAGCCAGTGTACCCTGCCAAGAATCGAATTCAGCACGATATCCGGCAAACCATCCAGATCCCAGTCCGCCACGCTCAATGTCGTATAGCCCCACTTCGCTTCCGCTGGCCCCTGAATACTACCGTTCGGCCCCGCCTGAACCCGGAACACCCGCCCACCCACAAGCAGTCTCTCCGGACCTGACCAGACCGGTCTCACAACTCCGGGACCACTCAGATTCCTGAAGACCTCGATGTAGCCGGCTGTGTTGCCGGACACAAGGTCTGTGTCGCCGTCACCATCCCAGTCCACTCCCACCGGAGTCGCGAGTGCGCCGCACTTCAACGTGTCAGCCTGCTGGCGAAAGTAAACTGGCCCGCGAAACCGAGGTGCTCCCGACTGACCCGCCTCGGTGACATTCTCCATCAGTGCGACTCGACCGTCCTCATCCCCCACAATCAGGTCGAGGTCCCGATCGCTGTCCCAGTCGAATGCCACCGGCACAATCATCTGCAGATCCATCACCAGCGGATTACCCTCCACCGCTCTCAGACGCTCACCCGCTGCATACGCCGGTTCCTGGCGACTTCCCCTGTTTTCAAACCACGTCAGACCATCAAGGAATTCACCACAAATCAGATCCGCGTCACTATCCCCATCAAAGTCTCCGAAGTTTGGAGAAGGGCAGCCAAAAACGTCGATGACCTTCCCTCCGGCCTCCAGCAGAAAAGGCTTGTCATAGTCCGGTTGCTCATCGGTTCCCCGATTTCGGAAGATGTAGACCCAGCCATGTAATGGCCCATTCTGCCACTGCCCATTAGAATCCCATGCGTCGTCCCATCCATAATAGCTCCAATCCTCAATCCCCACGATCAGATCGGTCCGCTCATCCCCATCAAAGTCGTGATAACGCCACTGGTTGTGGCGAACTCCGGGGCCTTTTGGCTGAGGACCAGACGGCTTGTGAAACCCGGGACTCAAGCTCAACGGCATTCGCTGACGCAGTCCCTGTGTGGTCACGTCTGCATATTCAAAACCGGGGGCCAACACACGCATCCCGGAACGACCATAACTGGGCATCAGATAGTGCACAGTTTTTCCCAGTGATCGCCCGGGGCGAAACACAGGAAACCTGTTGACGGCCGTACTGCCACTGGTGTTCTCAAAAAACCAGATCCCGTTGGACGGCTTGTCCGGACAGGACACCAGCAGGTCATAATCCCCGTCGCCATCCGCATCGCAGGGGAGCGGCCATGCCCACAACCCAACACCAAGATCCACAACCAGATCCGGGTTCTGATAAGGCAACTGAACCAAATCCTCAGCAGTCACCGCACCGTAAAACGGCAGCAACCAAAGCAGGACGCAAAACACTGCAGCGAGCCCGCGCTGAGCCCTGGCGCGACATTTCAAATCAGTCACCATCGAATCTGCCATATCACACCCGAAAACGAACTGTCCGAAACCCGCACAAGTCCCCACAAAATCCCGTCAGGGTATGCCATCGGCCCCAAAGCATTTACCGGATCCCCTGACCACCAACCAGCGTCAAAAACTGCAGGAAATCCTGTAATCCTGAGGCCCCTGCGCGACGCCCCTGACTCCTCGACAATCAACCCCGATCCACGGCGTGTCCTGCATGGTGCCAGAATCCCGCGGCAACAACAAATCGCTTCACCCCCTCCCGGCAAAACACTCGAAAACTTCCCCCAATCACCAGAACAGAGTTCATCAACCGTAATCAACAGGAACCCAAAGAACAAAAAAGAACATGTCGCTTTTCAACACAAAAAACACGACTCAACACAGTCCCGGCCGACCAGAAACCTTCACTGAACCTCGCTCCCCAGCAAAATTCGGGAAACAACCACCAAACGGAAAAGACCGTCAAAACTCAGTAAATTGCTGCAAATAATGGATCACGAGGCCGAAATTCAGACCATTTGCAGGCCGGTCAATCGAAGGCCGCCTGAAAACATTCCGATTTTTCGCACTTTTCAAAGTCGGGTAATTTCCTCTTCGATTGCCCCGCAGACCGCAAAAAAGCACAGAAAACGCACTAAATCAGCAATTTCCAACTTCCACAGGATTGACACTAACGGCCTTCAACTCTCTACTTCTCGCAAAAAACAGGGTGTTTTGTTGCGAAGCGGATTCCATCAGA
>CAIYBH010000357.1 GCA_903924405.1 uncultured Planctomycetaceae bacterium
AGGGCCAGCCGGGCGAGCATGCGTCCGGTGAGTTCAAGGTCGGCCGCGTCCGCTCCGGGCGGCATCTGGCCGACGATGGCCTGAGCCTGCTGCAGAGCGGTCTCGGCCGCCTGGCGCTGTCGACCGGCAAGGTCCAGCAGAGCAGCCCGGTCCGTAGCGGTCTGGGCCGCGTCAGCAGGCAGGGATTTGAGACGTTCGAGGATGGCGGTGGCCGCGACCTTCTGTTCTTCCAGCTGTATGGCCAGCTTCGCCAGCAGAGGTTGCAGCGACAGCTTCTGCTGCATCTGCGTATGCCGCTCCGGATCAAACTGGCGGTCGGCAATCACAATTCGTATTGGCGCGGATTCACCACGGCTGCCGCGGCGATCAAGCGCAGAGAGTTTGGTAAGCAGTTGATCGCCGGGACGCAGCGTGTGCGGCACCAGATCCCATTGCCACTGTGCGGTTACTCCGCGGCCCTCGGAACCGGGCACGATTTCCGTCTGCAGCGGCAGCGAGATCCAGTCGTTGCCGTTGATCGAGATCTGCTGTTCCAGACTGACCAGCGGCAGGTCGTCTTCCGCCATCGCACGCAGCTGCAAAATGTCGTCGGGTGGCAACAACAGTGTCGTCTGCTGCTGATCCACAAAGCCGGCTCGTGGAATCAGGTCTGGCTGCGGACGAATTTCGTAACGTGGGCTGAACTCATTCTCAAAGCCCGTCTCCTGCGAAACCAGGTGCACCCGATAGGTACCCGGCTCCTGCATCGGCACGTCGGCCGTCCAGAGCTCCGCCGCTGGTTGGGTCGCGCCGGCTGCCGCGTCCTGCCGGGGCTGACGCACGAGCGGGATCACCACGATCTCTTCGGAACTCAGTGGATCGAGGCGAAGTTCGGCGGCGGAAATGGGCTGGTTCGGCTGAATCGTCAGGTGCGCGGTCGTTCCCTGAAGCGCCTGCAGGTGGCCGTCCTCAGCCGTAGTGGACACCGGCGGCAGCTGACTGTATTCGGGAAATTCCAGGCGTTTTGTAAACTGCTCCACTCGCGGTCGTGGCCGAGTCTGAATTCTGTGCCATTCTGTGACCGCGTCGCCAGCCAGAATGCGATAATCCACATCGCCGCTGTCCAGCCGCACATTGGCCGAGAATCGTGCTGCATCCTGAAGCTGCATCTCGTGCTGCACAACCCCGGTGATGCGAGACCTGGCCTCCAGCACCGCGCCGCTCACCCTGCCGCCGGACGTCTGCACGATCACGGCCACCGCTTCCTCTTCGGGAAGCAGCAGAGAATGTGGTGTCGGCTGAAGAATCTGCACCTGCACCCGCGAAACGCGTGCCAGATTGGCCATCGGCAGCATGCTGCGAACCGCCAGTTGCCGGAATCTGGCGTCCGGGGCCGCCAGCAACCCCAGAAAGACGGCCCCGATGACACACGCTGCCACCGTCCATCGAGCGACCAGGCGGAAGGGCAGCACCGCAGACGGCTGCACACGCTGCATTTCCGCCGCCACCTCGCCCTGCAACAGACCACGGAACATCGCGGAATCGTGCCGACTGCCCGGATCGTCCGCCGCCAGCTCCACGGCCGCCAGCAACTTTTCCCGGAGCTGCGGCTCCGTCTGCTCCACATGCATCGCGATCTCGTCGCTGCCCGGAACACGCAGCAGCTGTCCTCCACAGGCCAGCCATGTCGCCAGCAGCGACGGCAAGTACACACAGGCCGAGAGCACCCAGCGCTGGGAATCGGTCAGCAACCAGTACCAGTCCACCAGCGCCGCCACACCCAGACACAACAGAAATGTGCTGAGCCCCGCACTGAGCCCACGGGCCAGCAACAGCAACCGCCGACGCCGGGCAAACTGCTGCAGACGACGCACCACAACGGGATCCAGGGGAATGTTCATCGGCCTTGTCCTGTTCCGGAACCTGCTGCCCACGGACACCGCGAAACTCGCTGCCCGCCAAAAAACGGCTGAAGAATCATCGTCGTCTCGGAATTTCCGAGCGTTCCAAGTCTGTGGTGAATTCCACGGAGACCGTCGAATTCACCGAAGCCCCGTCAGTTCGAGGTGCACGAGAGAATCTCCCGGAACCCCCGTCTCTATCCGTCCGGTTGATCACCGAACTGTCCCTGTCACTTCTCAATCCATCCTGTCTGACTTTGTTCAAGCCCGACTGATTACATTAAGCCCGCTCGACGTCGCAGAAGCCATTCCCACGTGAGCAGCAGCAAAATAGCCAGAAACCACCAGCCACTCTGCCATAACTGTGTATCTGACTCCACGATCCGACCATTGCTGTAAACACTGAGGATTTCCGGCAACCGCTGCAAATCCTCCTCACGCAGAAACTGACCTGCTCCAGCCTGAGCCACTTCCTGCAGTAACCCTTCATTTGCTGATCCATCACGCAACTCAGCGGCCGCTTCAGCTGTCACCGTAAAGCCGGTGCGAGCCCGCAACGCCTCAGCACTGTACCCGGCCGCCTGCACCGAGACTTCATAGTCGCCCGCTGCAAGGCCCGTCAGTCGTCCCCGATAGATGCCCGGCACATTTACATCCGCCTGCAGCGAAACCGTGGCTGCCACTTCGCCGTCCCGCCAGACCAATGCGTCCACGGACGCAGAAACAGCCGGCTTACCACCAGCATCCTGCAGCCGAATTCGGACGTCCACCGCCTGCCCCGACTGATAACTGACCGCCCCCGTGTCGACCGACAGGTATTCACTGCTGACCGAGAACGAACGGGCCATCACGCTGCGGGCAATCTGATTCCAGATCCGCTGATGCCAGAGGTCAGCAGTCTTGTAACGCCAGCGCCAGGTTTCGTCGCCAGCCATATAAAGCACACGTCCGGCACCAAATTGCCGCGACACCATCAGCGGCTGCACTCCGCCAGCCAGCTCCGCCTCCACCAGCACCTCAGCGCCCGGCAGAGCCTGCACCGGAATCAGGGCCTGCGGCGGTGGCAGCTGTTTCCAGAAGCCACGATTCTGCGGATCATCCGCCGCCAGTTTGAGCATCGCGTCCGCCGCACCCCGATCTGTCAGCCTCAGGGCGACCGCAGCAGACACCGCGGCGTCCGGCCAGGAAACCGGCAGCAGGGCCCCGAGCGTTTCCGGAGCAGCCTGCTTCAATTCGCCGCGCTGGCCATCTATGAGGATCAGGCCACCGCCCCGCAACTCCACAAATTCACGCAGCCAGCGCTGCTCGGCGGCCGACAGCAGCGACAGATCCAGCTCACCCAGGATCACGAGGTCATACCCGAACAACTGATCACGGCTGGCAGGAAACTGATCGGCCTCAGTTCCCCGCGGCAGTTCGTGCTGCTGAGTTCCCGTGCCGGCCAGGAGCGAAGTCACTTCCCACTGCTCGTCCCGCTCAAACAGATTCCGCAGATAACGTGTCTCCCAACGGGATCGACCGTCAAGCAGCAGGACGCGTTGCCGTTGCACCACGGCCGCCAGACGCATCGCCGCCTCGTTGTTTTCCGTGCTGGCTTCATCCGCCAGCGGTGTGATGGAGGCTATGAGCGGCAGCGGTACGACGTTCAGCGAGACGCCATCGGCAGACTGGCCCGCGAGACGCTTCACCAGCTCGTCCACTTCAAA
>CAIYBH010000358.1 GCA_903924405.1 uncultured Planctomycetaceae bacterium
CCGCGCCCTCCCGGTGCCAAAGCGGCAGCACTGCCGATGTGGCACCAGGAGTCACGGCTGCACACAGAATGCCAATGTGGCACCAATGGCGGGCTGCCAAAATGACTGCAGACGTTTTCGATCAATGTAAGCTCAATCGATGTCTTGATTTGCGTTTCATTCCGCGACTGCAGCTGGGAATTGGTATGTGATCTGCTTAACAGGCTGGCAGGGAGTGATGTGGGGAGTTCAGTGCTGATCCAGCACGGCCCACGTTCGCTCAGTGTGGTCATGTTGAGGGAGCAGAAGTCATGCAGTGGAATACTTTGTTGCGGCCTGCTGGAAGTCCGTTCGTGGCTTTGCGACGGGATCTGGAACGTCAGCTGGCACAGGAGTCCGGGCCGGGGTTTGCCGGGATGACGGTGCTGGAGTCTGAGGATCGGTTCACCGTGTGTGTGGACCTGCCGGGCCTGTCCGAATCTGAGGTTGCGGTTTCCGTGCAGGATGGCGTTCTGGTGATTGAAGGTGAGCGTGGGACCTTCGCCGGGGCTGGTTCGCGGGAGGTCTTCAATGACCGGACGAGTGGGAAGTTTCGGCGAGTGTTGAAGATTCGCGAAGGCGTCGACACGTCGTCGATTGAAGCCGATCTGCAGAATGGTGTGCTGACGTTGACTCTGAAGCGTGCGGCCGAGACGGGACGACGGATCGTGGTCCGTGCCAAATCCCAGTCGCCTGTCACGGGGTCGGTGGTGCCCGAGGCCATCGTGGACCCCAACGTGGGGCCACGGGATTTTGAATAACGATGGGTGTTGATGTCGCGTGCAATCACGCCCCGCAGAGGCTTCCGGGTTCAGGAAGTCGCCTGCGGGGCTTTTTTTGTGCTGTTCTGCGGCGGCTGGGATGGTGGTGAACGTGCTGTTTCGCTAGCCCCGGCGGCGGTTTTCGTTCTAACCCGAAACGCGAGCGAGGAAGGGTGCGAGGCAGGCGGCGTTGGGGGGGCCTCGCTGGCGATTCGGGTTGGTATGCTCACGGGAAAGAGACCTGAACCCTTTTTTCCCTAACCCGAAACGCGAGCGAAGAAGGGTGCGAGGCAGGCGGCGTTGGGGGGCCTCGCTGGCGCTTCGGGTTGGTATGCTCGCGGGAAAAAGAGACCTGAACCCTTTTTTCCCTAACCCGAAACGCGAGCGAGGAAGGGTGCAAGGCAGGCGGCGCTGGGGGGGCCTCGCTGGCGCTTCGGGTTGGTATGCTCGCGGGAAAAAGAGACCTGACCCCTTTTTTTGCGCTCGAGGGGTCAGGGGAATGGGCGTGCCTGTGAGGCGGTGGTTTGGTATGATGTGCCGTCACGAGATGCGAGTTGTTTTTTGGTGTGGCGGGGTTGTGGGACATGTTTGTTGCGGATCTGGAGTCATGGGGGTTTGCTGATGCGTCGCTGGCTGCGGTGTCGCTGGAGCGAATCCTGGCGTGGTGGTCGAGTTCGGAGGCGGGGGCAGCGTCCGGAGCTGGTTCAGGCTGCGGCACAGAGCTGCCGGTGTGGTTCACGACGTTGCGGCGGGTCCTGCGTGAGGCACCTCTGAAGGATGCGGTACTGCGTGCGACGGAGCAGTTCATTCGCAACGCCCGGGACGACTTTGATCCGTTTCTGTTGTTCAGTCATTCACCACGGGCTCTGGAGGTTCTGGCGCGACTGGCGTGTGGCAGCCCCTTTCTGACTCAGACATTACTCGCGGATCCGCAGTGCCTGATGGGGTTGACTCTGCATGGACGTGCGGCAGAGACGAAGGATCGGGAGCAATTTGTGGCGGAGGCCATGGCGTGCGTGGAAGCGCAGCCCAGTCGCCTATTGAAGTTGCGTGAGTTGCGACGCTATCAGCGACGTCAGTTACTGCGAATCGGGATGTGTGATGCGTTTGGTCTGATGGACCTGCGATTTATCACACTGCAGTTGTCACTGCTGGCGGACGCGGTGGTCCAGACATCGCTGAACATCGCGGCGGCGGAGTGTGGAATGGCGGCCGACACACTCACCATTCTGGCGATGGGAAAACTGGGTGGCGAGGAGTTGAACTACAGCTCGGACATTGACCTGACTCTGATCTGTCAGAGCGATTCACCGGGTGTGCAGCGATTGGCGCGGCTGACGATTGACGGGTTAACGGACAACAGTCCGCCGGGTTTTCTGTACCGGGTGGACTTGCGACTGAGGCCCTGGGGCGAGGCGGGGCCGCTGGTGAGTTCTGTTGCTGCGTATGCTGCGTATCTGGGTCAGGACGCGGAGTTGTGGGAGAAGCAGGCGATGTTGAAAGCCCGTCCGATTGCGGGCAGTCCGGAGCTGGGGTCGGGGTTTCTGCGTCAGATTCAGCCTTTGTTGTTTCGCGGGACGGCTGCGGAGGTGCTGCGGAGCATTTCGGGGATGAAAGCGAAGATTGAATCGAGGCTGCGGCAACGGGGCAAGTTGTATTCGGAAGTGAAGCTGGGTGCCGGATCGATTCGGGACATTGAGTTTCTGGTGCAGAGTCTGCAGTTGATCCATGGGGCGGAGGAGCCGCGAATTGTCTGCGCGAATACACTGGATTCGCTGGTGCGTCTGGCGGAATTCGGGCTGATCCCGGCGCTATGGTATCGGCAACTTCGATCGGGCTATGTGTTTCTGCGGTCGGTGGAGCATTCGCTGCAGTTGCTGCACAACCAGCAGACGCATGAGTTGCCGGAGGATCCTGAGCAGCTGGAGTGGCTGGCGAATCGGCTGGACTATCCGGATGGGGCGGTTTTTCTGCAGCGTTATGAAGAGCATCGGGTGGCGGTGCGGACGATTTTTGTCGACTGCCTGACTCATCATCCCGGCACACCGGGGCCGGATCACGCGGGGCCCACGGGACTGGTGCCTGTCAATTCGGGGGAGAGTGCGGGCGATGCGGACCTTGTGCAGCAGCATGCAGGTCGGATTGCGGAGATGTTGCCGCTGGTGGAACCGAGTGGCGGCTGTGTGGTCTCGGGGATTGAAGTTTCCGGGCAGCCAGCGACGTGGGACGTGTTGATTGTGGGACTGGATTTTTCCGGATGGTTATCGGTGATTTGTGGATTGTTGTCGATTTATCGGCTGAACATTCGCAGTGGGGACGCGGCGACGGGAGAAGGATTAAGTTCATTGGGGGCGGAGCGTCCCGCGGGGCGGTTTGTGGCCTGTTTTCGGGTGAGTTCAGCGGAGATGACCGGGGAGCAGCGGTCTCCTGTGGAGCCAATTCCGACGGCGATCCTGCAGACGGAATTGTGTCGATTGGGTCGCCTGTCGCGCGGCGGGCAGATTGAGGATGTGCGTGCGGAGTTGATTTCTCGATTTTGTGCGGCGGTTCCGGCCACCAGCGATGAGACTCAGGCGTGGGACGACGGCGAATTGACGGTGGAATTGCATCGAATTCCCGGATCGGTGCTGACGGAAGTGCACATTCAGGGCGAGGATTCGTGGGGGTTTCTGTATGAGTTGGCGAGTGCGTTGTCGTTGAGTCGATTTCGGGTGCTGCGGGCGGTGATTCGGGCGGATGGGCAGCGGGTGCAGGACGTGTTGTATGTGCGTGAGCGGAATGGGCAGCCGATTGCCAGTGAGGAGCGGAGTCAGGAACTGCAGCTCGCCGCGACTCTGATCAAGCAGTTCACGCACTGGTTACCATCCGCCGGAGATCCGCATCATGCGTTGCTGCGATTTCGGGAGCTGGTGTCGCGGCTGCAGCCGGCCTCAGCGTGGGCTGACAACATGCGATCACTGCAGCGTCCGGGGGTCCTGCATGCGGTCGCGCGGGTACTGGGAATCAGTCAGTATTTGTGGGAGACATTTCTGCGATCGCGGCACGAGGAGTTGTTTCCGTTGCTGGCGAATGCGGAGCGATTGTCGGAGCGGGAGAGCCGGGAATCCCTGCGACTGGACCTGGAGGATCAGGCTGGGCTTGCGGCGGGAGTGTCAGCATGGGCGGCGTTGAACGACTTCAAGGATCGGCATTTGTTTCGGATTGATATGCGGCATGTGCTGGGGCATTGTCGGCCGTTTGGGGCGTTTTCGGAAGAGTTGACGGAGTTGGCGGAGCTGATTGTCAACCGGGCGTGTGAATTGGCATGGTCTGAGTTGAGTCGGGTGCATGGCGTGCCGTGTCACGGAGTGACGGGCCAAGCGTGTTTGTGGATGATGGCGGGACTGGGCAAGTTTGGCGGCGTGGAGATGGGATTTGCGTCGGATCTGGAACTACTGCTGGTGTATGAATCGGCGGGTCAGACTGATGGCGGCCATGTGATCAGCAACGCGGAATTTTTTGATCGCATGATTCGGCAGGTGGAGAGTGGCATCCGGGCGCCTCAGGATGGAATTTTCCATGTGGACCTGCGGATGCGTCCTTATGGACAGGCGGGCCCGGGGGCGGTGTTGCTGGCGGACTTGCGCGAGTATTACCGGGAAGGTGGACCGGCATGGCCCTATGAACGACAGGCGCTGGTGCGTTTTCGGCGCGTGGCTGGTGATGCGGGATTTGGTGAAGAGGTCACGAAGGCAGCTCGTCAGGCCATTTATGAACCGGGGAAGTTTGATTTTGCGGCGATGCAGGCGATGCGAGAGCGGCAGATGCGTCAATTGGTGCGTGGGGGTACTGTGAATGTGAAGCTGAGTGATGGTGGGCTTGTGGACTGTGAATATGCGGTTCAGGCGATTCAATTGACGCATGGTCGGCGGTACTCGGGGCTGCAGCATCCGAACACGCTGGCGGTGTTGCGTGAGGCTTCTCGGCTGGAACTGATTTCAGAAGCGACATGTCGCGCGGTGGAGGGTGCGTATATTTTTCTGCGGGAACTGATTGATTGCCTGCGGATGGTGCGGGGGAATGCGCGGGATCTGACATTGCCGCGGAGTGACAGTCGGGACTGGCAGCAGTTATCGCGGCGGATGACGTTGATTCATGATTCCGAGGTCCCGTTGGAGGCGGTGGAAGAGCAGATGGCGGTCGTGCGTCGATTTGCGCGGCAAGTGGCGGTTTAGTGAGTAGGGATGAAGGATGAAGGATGAAGGATGAAGGATGAAGGATGAAGGATGAAGGATGAAGGATGAAGGATGAAGGATGAAGGATGAAGGGGTTTTGGTTGATCCGGGGCGATCATTCCCGTTGCGGGGGCGAGCCTGATAGACTGAGTGCGGGTGGCAGGGCGGCCGGGGCGGTGTGTGCATGTTGGGGGAGCAGCGGTGGTATCAGCGGAATTATCGCAGCAGTTGAAGAGACTGGTTCAGCGTGGACGGGTGTTGACGGCGCCTGCGCAGTTGGCGGGATATGACACGGACGGACTGGGATACAAGGTGTTTCGGCCGGATGCCGTGGTGATTCCGGCAGATGCCGCGGAGCTGGTGCAGGTGGTGGGTGCGGCGCGGCAGTGGGGCGTGCCGTTGACCATTCGGGGTGCGGGCACGTCCTTGTCGGGCGGCCCCGTGGCGGCTCAGGGTGGCATTGTGGTTCACACGTCTTCATTGAAGCGGGTGGTGCAGATTTGTCCGGAGGGCTACTGGTGTGAGGTGGAAAGCAGTGTGGTGCTGAACCAGCTGGACGCCGCGCTGGCACCATATGGCCTGTTTTATCCTCCGGATCCATCGAGCGGTCCCGTGTGTACTCTGGGTGGCAACGTCGCGATGAACGCCGGGGGCGCGCATTGTTTTCGTTATGGCGTGACCAGCAATTATGTGCTGGGACTGGAGGCGGTTCTGCTGGACGGCACGGTCCATCGGTTTGGTGGTCCGGCGGGAGGTCGGGGGGCATGGCAGGAGGACTGGAAGCGACTGATGGTGGGTTCCG
>CAIYBH010000359.1 GCA_903924405.1 uncultured Planctomycetaceae bacterium
ACTGAAAAGCCGGACACCTGATCCGGCTTCCCGTGGTTTTTCTCAGGGGCGCACTTCAGGAGTGTCGCAGTGGCCAAAAGAGCAGCACGCAAGACCGATGATCAGGATAAGGCTGTGAGTCTGGAGCTGGGGCGCCGATTGTTTGGCGGATTGGCGTTGCCGGATGATGAATGCTGGTCGCGAATCCAGCGTTGGTACAGGACAGAGGGTTATCAGGCTCAGATTCCCATTGAAGAATTGCCGGTCGCCTATCTGGAGAAACTTCTCCGCCTGGCACTGGAAGGGATCCATGGAGATCTGCTGGTGATCCAGGGTGAATCAGCACTGCCGGCGGTCGATTCCGTGAAGTTCGCGGTACTGGTTCCCGGGCACCGGAAACAGAAATCCCATGGGATCACTGATCAGGAGATCGACGCACTCGATGCGTATCTTCGATCCCGGATTGAGGGGACCGACGACAGCGCACCGGTTGGAGCGTTGGAGGAGAAGTTCCGGCGGGAAAGGATCCGGTGGATTATTGAGGATTCCCCCATCAGTAACGCTCCGATTGAGTCGCAGGAATTTCAGTCCAGTGCGATGAACGCCTTCCCGTCGCGTGTGATTCCCGATCTCGCAAGCCTTGCGAAAATGTCCATTTCAGAGGCACGGAAACTGACGTTCTTTCAGTTGGTGCTGGCAGCACGAGCTGCGCGGGAGGCAACACAGGGCAAGAAAAAAAAACCCACCAAATCGTGGTCCCGTGCACAAGAGCAGCAAGGCCGCCAGTTGCTGGATAAGCTTCCTGATATTACCTCAAAGGCCTTCTCCAAAGACGTCGGAATCAGAAACGAGGTTGGTGGCGAGTTGTTGCACCGTTTGAGGGGTACAACGCCCAAAAAACGGAACATGGAATAGGAATTTGAGTTCCGTGGTTCCGGGAACTCGGAACTTGCTGCAAGTCGACTCCATCACCTCCAGAATCACCCCGCAACGTGTCAAAACGTTCGCGGGGTTTTTCTTTTCAGGAGCATGATTGATGATCGATCCCAACGTTGAAGATCTTCTCACCTTGAATGCCGCATGCGGTGCGTTCCCGGGCCGGCGCGTAGGTCTGGCTTCTCTGCACAGGTGGCGATTGTCTGGCGTGCGTGGATGCAAGCTGGAGACGATTCTTGTTGGCGGTCAGCGATTCACAAGCCGGCAGGCCATCGCCCGATTTATCGAGGCACAGAATTCGAATCAGGATCCAATCGGCAGCAACGGCGCACGTCGCCAGGTGCTGGCAGAGGCGGCGCAGGCGATTCTGCAACGTGAATTGCACGGCGCGCACCTGGCACCGCGCCCGATGGCATAACGAAAAGAGCCCCCATCACTGGGGGCTCACTCGCTTGAACAATTCTTCCCGAAGGCTGGCAGGCCCGACCGGGACACACACAGGAGTCTTTATGTTAGCAACGGCTTTGCATCCGGGCCAGACAAAATCGGCCCAAACGCCCTTCGGTAATCCGGTTGGCGATGTTTGCGCAGCTGCAGAACGAAACGTTCTTCGCGGTCTGGCACAGAATCCCATGGGACTCTGGCCACAATGCTGCACGCTACGGAACTCGGATTTTCGGCATCGGCGGGATCTCTGGATTCTCTGCCGATCTGTGATTGAGACGCACCTGTCACAGGGCCACGCGGTCCCGGCACTGACGCGGATTCAGTGGAATCATTTTCTGCCGGATCTGAATGCGTTTCGTGAGGAGCGAGGGTATCGGCCCCTTCAGGTGGATCCCGCGGACCTGGTAGAGCTTGACGAGACGTTTCATCCGATGCGTTTCGTTGAGGGATTGAACATCGTCCGCGGTGCTGGTTCATTCACATCAGAGGAACTGGACAAGCGCGACGCAGTGAAGCGACTCTGCACCGCGATTGAGTTGGGCCGATACGCATCGACTGGCGTGGAGGTGTCGCTATGACAAAGCCTTCCGGTGGATCAGTGGATCATGGTGGATCATTTCCAGCCGATCAGCGCGAGATTGAACTCGGGATGAATGAACAGCTGGTCAACGATGCTGTTATTCGAGCACTCGCAGAGCGTGGTCAGATTTTCGACTTCGGTGGTGCACTGGCAACGGTATCGACCGACAACAACGATTGTTCGCGGCGGGTCATACGGCGATTACCCCTACCGTCTCTCCGGGAATTGATCACTGACGCGGTGCAGTTTGTCACGCACGACTTTGACTTCAATTCGGGCCAGCGGAAACGGCGCGTTCATCGTGTTCCAAGATGGTGCTATGAAGCGATCCATAAACGTGGAGTTTGGCACGGGATCCCGGCAATTCGCGGCATCGTCAACGCACCTGTGATGAAGGCCGATGGCAGTATTCTCCAGAAGACTGGCTTTGACGTCGCCAGTGGATTGTACGTGGATCTGGATGGAGACTTTCCTGAGATCCCGGGCAGGCCGACAGCTGCAGCGATACGGCAGGCAGTGGAGTCGCTCCTCGGCATCGTGGCTGACTTCCCGTTTTCCAATCCGGCTTCCCGATCGGCGTGGATAGCGGCGGTCCTGACGCCACTGGCAAGAGAAGCACACGATGGTGCTACGGGCCCCTTGTTCCTGATTGATGCGAATACTCGAGGATCCGGAAAGTCTCTGTTAGCGGATCTCGCTGCACTGATCGTCACGGGACGAGAAGCGACTCGCCTGGTTGCGCCGGCTTGTGACGATGAATTCCGGAAGCGTATCACAGCACTCGTTAGTGATGGTGCGCGGTTGGTCCTGATCGACAACGTTGGCGGGAAGTTTGGTTGTGAGTCGATCGATGCTGCACTCACAGGCACGGTCTGGAAAGATCGTCGTTTGGGGGCAACGGAGATGATCGAAGCGCCCCTTCGAGTTTCGTGGCTTGCAAGTGGCAACAACGTCGCACTGGCGGCGGATACTGCGCGACGCACCTGCCATATTCGTCTGGAGTCGCCACTGGAGAACCCGGAGGACCGGGCCGGATTCAGGCATCCCGACGTCCGGAGATATGTCCGAGAAAACAGGCCGGCATTGTTGGCAGCTGCACTGACAATTCTTGCGGGGTACGTGGCAGAGGGTCGACCGGATCAACGATTGAAGCCATGGGGCTCGTTCGAATCGTGGTCCGATCTCGTCCGCGGTGCGATTGTGTGGGCCGGCATGGCGGATCCGGGGGACACAAGATTCGAACTCAGGGACACAGCCGACAGCGAGGCCGGCGCACTCAGGCAGTTACTCAAGGCCATTGTGGAGATCGATAGTGATGGGATCGGCCTGCGCACCACCGATCTGCTGAAGATTGCCAACGGCAAAGATCAGAGCTACGGGCGAACTGAGTCTGAGTCGCTCCGAGAAGCGATTGAGGGATTCACGGAACTGAGTATTGAAAAAGTCACCGCACGTAAGCTGGGATCCCGCCTCGGGCATTTTCGATCCCGGGTTGTCGAAGGTCTCAAGCTGGACATACGGATCAAGAGCGGATCCAGCTATTGGGTTATTCAGTCAGGTGATGGTGGATCAGTGGATCATAGTGGATCATTTTTCTCAGGACTCCAGAAAACAGAAACAGAATGGGAAGACAGCACGAAAGCGGAGGAGGGCCAAAAAGGATCCACTGAGATCCACCGATCCACCATAGGGCACGATTTGGATTGGTTGGAAGATTCGAAACTTTGAAGACTGGGGCACGTCGCCAGCGGTCGCACACAAGAATGAGGGAATCGGAAACATGCACGCAGAATTCATCGTAAATATTCCAGACCTGCCAGAAGGATCCGGGGTCCAGGAGTTCAACACCAGTGTTGTCGAGATATGTCAGCGCGTCTGCCAGGCAGAGGCAGCACTGGCAACGATTCTCGACGATGCTGAGAACGTAGAACTCGTTGAACTTCGGAAGCGTATGGTATCGACCTGGACGACAGTGCACGCCGATCACCGCGCGTTGCTTGTTGCAGCGATTACTCGGCAGCAGCTATTGAAGCAGCTGGAGAAGCCATTGCGGATTACTCTGGAGGCAGCAGAGGCCACACTGGAGAGATCCCGACAGAAGACAGCACGAGCCCTTGAAAAGGCCGGCTGTGGTCCCATGGATCAGCCCAACGCACAATTCAACGTCCAGGCAGCAGAGGCCCGCTTCCGGCATACGGTGGAAAACTCTGCCGACGTCCGCGCAGCCCGTGAAATGGCGGATCAGGCCGCGCAGAACCTGAAGGAGTGGGCGACACTTACGCGCGATTCTGCCGGAGTCATAACCCGCCAACGGGATCGATTGAAGGCACTGACACGACAGTTGCTCCGAGTGTGATTGCGAAATCTATGCGGGCACTGTCACGTGAGGTGAGGCTTTCGTGCAACGGTGGTGCCTGGTGTCGCGATTGCGGCACCCCCTTTCGGGGCCCTTGCCCAACGGAAGTAGCCTACAGGCTGGCAAGGGTTCCATTTCACTTCTACAGGAGTTTGTTCAATGAGTGTGAGCTTTTCACAGGCATGCGCGGCCGCGCGTAAGAAATCGCCACGCGGGGCGACAATGACACGGTCAGGCGCAGGCCCACGCCCACACAAGGGACGTGAGGTCTCGTCTACACAGCCAAAGCGCCGGAGGATCAAGTTGAACCCCCAAAACGCGGAGGAACGTCAGGTGACGGATGCGTACTGGGCAGCGATGGGTCAAAGACCAAAGCGCGGTCCTGAATTCTGGCGGGCGAAAAACCAGAGACGAGCCGAAGCGCGTGCTGCGGGGGTCGCTGTGTCCGGGCTGTCGAGGGGGCTGGAATGAAGATCGCGCGGGCGTTCTGGTGGTTGGTTCGGAACGTTGCAAGGGAGATGCGAGACTGGCGGCTGACTGGCTCTGCCGTGCTGGCTGGTGCGGCGCTGCGGTTGCTGCTGGGCTGGCTGGGGTTATAGGGTGGCAACACTACCGCCCTAGGTCGTCCAGGTACTTTCCCTCGCTCGCATCCCCTCTGCATTAATCCGGAAGAGTACATTTTGTCGCTGTGTTTGTTGGTTGCCGCAACGATTGCCTGATCTGGAGAAATCCCGGTCAGGCTTTTTTGTGCGACGGAGTCTTCCACGAAATGGGCGATTCTTCCACGAAATGCCCCTGATTCCACGAAATAACGGCAGAAAATGAGTCTGGTTGATATTGATTGAAACAGGCAGAAAAGCCGATAAAATACTGTGTTTCAGGCAGATTTACTGAAATCGCACTTCGGTCCATGGCTTTATGGCATGCAAGAGGTCATCGGTTCAAATCCGTTATCCTCCACTTCTCATAAGTCCTTGCTGGACAACGGCTTACGCAATTTTCGACGTTTGTTCGCGCCGTGTGATTCTGTTTTCAGGGTAGGTAGTACTACCTCAAAATGAAGCAGAGTCCCGTGTGAAGTCAGAGAACTGAAGGTTTTCCGTCGTAGTTGCTGGACCCGATGAGCGGGCATGGCGTAGTTCGCGTCGATGCCTGGTGCGACCTCACTAAGGACGCGTGGCTGCAAGTAAAAGCCGGATCCCGACTTGCCAAGGTTGTCTGGGATGCTTGTCCTCAGCCACCACGCTTGTTTGCTTGCTGCCAGTGCAGCTGGTTTGCGAACGTGCGAAAATCTCAGGTTATTGGCCGCTCTGTATGTTGAGAGCCCCAAAACGCCGGCCCGGAACCTCGTGGAATCGCCTACAGCCACATTTCCGCGCCTCACACGCTCGCTCGGCCTGTCTCCGCGCGCTCTCACGGTTTTCATGTCTGAATCCCCGGAATCAGACGTTGAATCGTTCCGAGCTGCTGATTCACTTCTTACTGTCGACTCTCGGACTCGAACGGCGGAAGTGCGACTCTGGAGACGACTGCAAGCTGACTCTCTGCAACGACGCTCTCCGAACCATGCTGCCAGAGGCTCAATCAGCTCTGATCGTCGTGGAGAGGTTGCGTGGTTGCACGAGGCCGACTCCTTTCGGGACCAGCACGCAGGTCCAGGCTCGTACTGCGACGATCACAAGGCGGCCAGCCGCAAATGAAAAACGCCGTCTTTTCGCCAACAGGCCAATGTTTCGTAGCCAGCAACACCAATTGCCTTGTACAATTTTTGGACCGTTACCTCGATTCTCCTGATGAAACGGATTTAGACACTGTTCATCAAATCGAGATGGGCTCCTTTCGTGTCCCCAAAAACCGCACACAATTTGGACCCGCGCACTTCATTTTGCGCAGAACCCTTCAAGTCACCAACGGTGTATTCGATGGTTGATGAAGATGTGACTCGGGATTTGAGCACCGAAATGTTTGCTCCTGGCCAGTGAATCGATAGTGAATCCTTATGACACGTCCTCCGAAGTTTCAGATCGACCTGACTGAGCAGTTTCCATCGCTGCAACATGCGCCGATTGTGGAGGCCGTGATCCAGTTCCATGCTCCAACGAGAACCGTCATTGAGCCGCCTGCACTTCGCACGATTCTGGAGCAACAGTTCGCCGGATACGCCGTCAGTGATCAGGCACAGTTTGAAACCGGGCTCACCAGATTGCCGGGCAATATGGAAGTCCGCCAAAAAACGCAGTGGGACGGATTCCGGCTGACATCAGACGATGGCAAACACATCTGTCAGTGGAAACGTAACTGTCTGGTGTTCAGTCGCTTGCAGCCTTACGTTTCCTGGGCTCAGTTCATGGATACGGCCTTGCCGTTCTGGGAGCTCTATCAGAAAACCGCAGATCCACAGCTCATTGAGGGGCTCGGCGTTCGGTTCATCTCCCAGATTCCCCTCGGGGACGGTGAAAGGCCATCAGCCTACGTTCAACAGGTGCCATTGCCTCTTAAGGGGCTGGGCTTGCGTTCAGAGTCATTCTTCCATCAGGATACCATTCCGATTGAGGGGTATCCCTTTGAAGTCCGGCTGATGAGGGCCATGCAGCCTGCGGCGGAGTCCAGTGGTTGTAGACGTCAACTGATCGTCGATATTGATGTGTCAACAACGGTCGCAGTGACATTGGGGGAGTTGGAAGTGACTCTGCAACAAATGCGTTTCATCAAGAACAAAGTTTTTTTCGGCTATATGAAAAACGCTGAACAGCGTTTCAGATAAGCAGGGTGACTTCATGTCAATCGGGACTTCAGGTCTGAGCGAAGCGGCGAAGATTTTGCAACAGACTCAGCGCGGCATAGACTTGCGGTGCAAGTATGCAGTCACGCTCTCACGACAGGAAGCACTGGACGCTGTTTGGGAAGCGTGGCAGGCGACGGAAGAGGGCTGGAAATCTGCCGACGATGAAACGGCCATCTCGAAGGAAGTACGTGATACGGCGATTCGGTTTGTGGAAGCCCTTCCGCTGGGCTTTCCGCAGCCATCAGTCTCTGCGGAACCTGACGGGCATATCAACCTGGAATGGTATCGCAATCCAAGGCGAGTCATTTCTGTCAGCGTAGCGCCGTCTGATCGACTTCACTGGGCCGCACTGATTGGAAGCGAGTCGCCACGAGGCGCTGTCAGATTCATCGACCGCGTCCCGGAATCAATTCTGCATTACATCGCGCGAGTATTTCAGGGATGATGCATCCGGATCAGATACCTGACGTGGCGGACAACGAATTGCTGGCTCGATTCATCGTGAACAGTAATGAGAAACGCCCTGATGGACAGGTTTCCCACAGGTTGTTTATGCCGTACAAGTGGGTAGAGCTTTCTGTCAATCGTCACAGAGAAGCGACATTAGAAGAAACCTGGCAGGTTGGATCTGAAGTCGCGATAGCCCGTAACAAATCGCTATACGGCCTGGCGAACATCCGAGCAAGTCAGTGTCGAGTACGGACGCTGGACGTCGTGCCGGCCCCGATTCTTCCGGGAAATCCGAATCACGCCAACATCACTGGATATCCAGCCGCGAAGGAAGACCAGATGGCGATTGCCAATGAACTGGCGGCTGCGATTGAAGGCAGTTGGATCGCCCCTCCAACTCGCGGCAACTGACAGGCGAAATGTCTTCTGAGTAAGTCAATTCACGACAGATTTGAACGTCTTTGGTCTCGCTACAGCAGCGGATTTTGGAAGCAGCGGCTCACAACCTTCACCTTACCGCTTGCCGCACTCGCCAGGGGCGCTGAATTGGGGCGTTGAATTGAGGCAGGGGCGATGAATTGGTGCCATCCACTTGTCTACTTAAATTGGTGCCATCCACCTGTCTAACAGAATCGCAAACACAATCTCTGCCTGCACTTGCGGCAAATGTGCCCTCTCACTGTGGACGCACGGTTGCAATGAACAGCCGGATCCCGGGCCGACGGTTGGTGAGTTGTGCGTGGTGTTTCTTGAGCACGCTAAAACGCACTCCACGAAAGCCGGCAAGGCCACGAGCGAGATTTGTATTCTCGAGTCCTGCATGCGCCCCCTCAATGATCTCTACGGTCGGACACCGGCGGCGGAATTCGGGCCACTGGCGTTGAAGGCCGTCCGGGAATAGATGATCTCCTTCGGGGCAGCTCCTGTGGTGAGGTCCGGTGACACGGACGAGCGGCTGATTGTCGCTGCGTAGGTCAGTCAGGCTGGGGCAGTGCCGCGAGCAGTTTTTTGTCCAGTAGATATCGCCTCAGGGCTCGATCAAATGAAGTCTGAGTCTTTGTCAGAACCAGAGAAAACGGCCTTGTGAGCTTGTCTATCGTGTGGGTGACGTCGCACCGATTCCTTTCAATCGCATCGATCAGATGATCGCGTGTTTCTTCGTTTGCCCGAATCCTGCCGATCTCGATGGTGGGATCGCCTAACCACACATTCAGCTGGGTGCAGTACTTACAACCACAGGAAATGGGCGAAGGACGTGACCAGTCGGTCGGTGGTTCAGGTTTTCGCGCCGTTGCGGCTTCCAGCCACCGACGAACGGCTGCCAGCCAGGTGTTGAGCAGCGGTGGGGTCTGTCCGGATTTCCTGATGGACCACGGAATCACCTGTTGCAATGCGGGAACTTGCCCGTGTTCCAGAGTGAACAGGTCGCGGTTGGTCTGCACAAACTGGACGACTTTTTTCAGCGGTTCCTGGCAGTTACTGTTCAGCAAGGCCCTCAACAGCGGCGGTAGTCCTGCTTCGTCCGTCGTTTGTTCTCCTCGTTCGTTGTGGTCGCGATAGCCGTGAGATCGTGGGTCTGCGGTGCAGAACCAGTCGACGGCCAGACGGCAAAGTTTGTCAACGACTTTCCGCGACTCTGAATCCGTTTGCGGCAATTCGCACACGGCCTCCAGCCACTCTAAGTTGCGAAGAGGAACTTCGTCGCGTCCATAACGACTCACCGGTGGCGTTAACAGGGCTTGAAGTGCCTCGGCAAACGCTGCGATTCCGAACTGGCTGCAGCCGTGCAGAATCAACGACTTCAGAGGCTGCGACCGGATACAGGTCGCCCCCTTTGACAACAGCGCGACGAGCGTTGTCCGGTCATTGAGAATGACCAGCAGGTCACAAAACTCCTGCACCAGAGCCTGCTCGTCATCGCGCGCCCATGAAGGCAATTGAGTGATGATTGCCTGAGCGAACTGAACACAATCGGCCCTGAGCCCCTCTTTGCGTGTCCTGGAGGACCTGGCCAGCGTTGCCATGAGCTTTTTGAAAAGTGGGATGCTTTTGCGATAACCGGCCGCGGCAATCACTCGATAATGTTGTGTTTTCGGCCAGAGCACGAGGGCCGTGCGGTGATACCAGCGGTCGAGTGTGTTTCCGGCGTTTCCGGTGTATCCCTCGTATTCTTCAGAGGTCGGTTTCCAGTCGTCGATGGGAGTCTGAGAGATGATCGAGGTGACGTCGAGCGGCAGGTCACTCCATGTCTGTTTCTTTCCGGTGATGCTGGTCCATAGGGTTCCATACAGTTCATCCTCGTATGTTTCGCCGATCTCAAGTTTCCGGCGTTTGCGTGCCTGACCGTATCGGCGGTAGTCATCCCAATCATCAAAGCTGCCGTCATCTGCGAACTGCTGCAGATGACGTGTCACATGTGCAAGGTGAATGTGACAGTCCGTCTCTTCAGCGGCAGACGTGACCAGATCAAGCATGGCGCGATCTGTTCCCTTCAGCAGGCTTCCGGAAAGACTTCGCTCGCTGTACTGATGTTCCAGCGCGAAGACGAGCGGCTTGGCAGGTTGGGCCGCAAACCAATCACGGACGGATCCTGGCAGTGGACTGTTGTCAACACCGTTCTTCCCGGGTTTGGTGCGGCTTGTTCGGGTGGGTTTCAGAATCAGGTTATAGCAAAGGCAAACACGCACTCCGGAATCCACAACCTGCACTTCATGTTCACAGTCTGCGTAAAACGCTGCGTAGCTGACAGCGGTCCCGCTTGCGGCCTCCTGAAACGGAAATCGCGTGACCTGCGATGAATTGTGTCTGACAGTCAGGGCTCCACCGTGAAATGGATTTGGCAGCACGACGATCAGGCTGGCAACCATGCCATTGACTTTTTCACTGTCCCGATGAGCCGCAAAAAAACCACCGCGTTTGTAGACCAGAAGTTTGTAGAGTTCTGCCTGCAGGGCGTCGGAAGGAAGTCCCAGTTCAGTCGCCACGGAGGAGCTGATGTGTTTGATTGTTGAATTCCACTGATCACCGACGCGAAATTGATCTGGTGACAATTCAAAGGTCTTACGAACCTTTGTATCGACCAGCGTCTTTGTGCCTTTGCCAAACGGGGCCATCTGGCACTGATCGACAAGGCTTTGGACAACTTTTGGTGTCAGCGGAAATTTGAGACGCCCAAGGTTGTCGACTTCAATCTGCGGATTCGAATTCGGGACTGTACCACCACAGCAGTGTTTCGCAGCACGAGTGGAACCGGAGATTGCGTCAGCGAGAGATTTACTGAGAGGGCTGGCCATCAGGATTCATTCCGAGGGATTGCTGGTTTGCGGTCGCGACATCACATCGAGAAGTTGACCAGTTTAAGGGCGGTAGCAGGCGAAAAGAAACCTCGCCATCGATTTCAGAATCATCAGCCGGAAGGGGCAATTGTCCGGGGATCGCCTGTTTGTTTCCGGGGTCCGACTTGCTATTTGAACAAGGAATTCAGCATCGGTCGCCTGTTTCCGGTACAGCAGGGAAGACCAGGGAAAAGCATGACAATCGGGGCCGAACAGTGCAACTTTGACGTATTCCTGATGATGATCGTTTGTCTGATTCGTCCCGTGCTGGTATCGGCTCAGATGGAATATGGCGACGTCGGGGGGCCGCGGCATCGGGGGGCCGCGGCTGGATTGGCGAAACGACGTTCACATGGAAGATCCGAGTTTTTTCTGCTTGATGGCAGCGAGGCGTCTGTCTAAGTGGCGAGCGGTGTGCTGGAGAACGCGGGGCGCACGTTTCGGCGGAGCGAAACGCGACACTCTTCTGGTTTGATACCGTTTCGCCAGCCAGGGACGCGGCTCCTGGCAAGCCCATGCGGCTCACGTGGAAGTTCGCCCTCCCGATGCTGGGGTCATGCGGCTCACATGGAAGTTCGTTCGACCTGAAATTCACGTTTTGAGTTCTTCAAGGGCGTGGTTTTCGCGGAGAGAGATGATGGCGTATGATTCAAGTTTGATTTGACTGCGCTCAGACGTTGTCCGGCGCTATGTTCTTTCTGCACCGCTATTTTTCTGACTGCTGCATTATGTCACTCTCCTCTGCCACCCAGCAGCTGACTGAAGTTCTGCAGTGCCTTGCAGGACCGCATGCCGTTCCACGTGCTGATCAGCTGGCGGCGGTCGAAGCGGTGCTGAAACCTCGCGCGAGAGTCCTGGTGGTTCAGGCCACCGGTTGGGGCAAAAGCGCCGTGTACTGGGCTGCCACCAGCGCTCTGCGAAAGACTGGCGGCGGAACCACACTGGTGATCTCCCCGTTGCTGGCGCTGATGCGCGATCAGGTCGCTGCGGCGGGCCGTGCGGGGCTCAGGGCCGAAAGCATCAACAGTACCAATATCGACGATTGGGATCCCATCTTTGAGGCCCTCGAAAATAATGAGCTGGATGTGCTGCTGGTGTCTCCTGAACGACTGGGAAACCCGGCGTTCGCCCAGCGGCTCCCTGAGCTGCTCGCCCGAACGTCCTTAGTCGTGATTGATGAGGCTCATTGTATCAGTGACTGGGGATTCGATTTTCGCCCCGATTATCAGCGACTGGCGCGTTCTTTGCTGGCGGCACCCAATACAGCTGTTCTCGCTACGACGGCCACGGCCAATCATCGTGTCACTGAGGACGTTCGCAGACAACTGGGAAGTGGCACGGACGTTTTTCGAGGTACGCTGGCCCGAACATCCCTGCGGCTGTCCGTCATCCCCGGACTCTCTGCGATGGAGCGGTATGCGTGGATCGCTGACGCTTTGCCTGCTCTGCCGGGTTCCGGCATCATCTACACGCTGACGGTTGCCGAAGCTGAGCGTCTGGCCGGTTTTCTCCGTGGATGTGGTTTCCATGTGCCCGCGTATACAGGGCAGATTGAGACCGCAGAACGGCTGCAGATCGAGCAGCAGCTGCGGAATAATGAACTCAAGGCTGTCGTCGCCACTTCCGCACTGGGCATGGGCTATGACAAGCCCGATCTTGGATTCTGCCTGCACCTGGGATCGCCCGGTACGCCCGTCGCCTATTACCAGCAGATTGGTCGTGCCGGCCGCGCACTTTCTCATGCGGAAGCGATTCTGCTGCCGGCGGCCAGTGATGAAGACATCTGGGAATACTTTGCCACCGCCAATATTCCCAGTCAGGACAGTGCCGATCGGATCCTTTCCGCACTTGCCCAACAGCCGCAGTCCGTTGTGGATCTGGAAGGCATCACGGCCATCCGCCGCGGACGCCTTGAAGCCCTGCTGCGGATCCTTGCCGTGGAGGATGTAGTCAGGAAGGATGGCAGCAAATGGGTGGCCACCGGACGACCATGGATTCATGACACGCAGAAATGGGAGGCTTTGCTGGTAGGACGTCGTGAAGAAGCGGACATCATGCGCAACTATGCTCATGGTCGAGGCTGTCTGATGGCGTATCTTCAGCAGGCACTCAGCGATCCGGATCCTGCTCCCTGCGGCAAGTGCTCAGTCTGCACACGGCATGTACCCGCTCCCGGCCTCCGCCCTTCTGAAATCGCGATCACCAAAGCTCGCAGCTTTCTCCGCGAGCAGGATCATTTCTTCGAACCACGGAAAATCTGGCCGAAGGGCTGCAGTCGCAAAGGCACGATCAAAGCAAAGCTCGCCGCCCGCGCTGTCGCGTTTGCGGAAGACCCCGGCTGGACCGCGGAACTGCGGGAACTCTCCAGAGACAGTGAGACCGCGATCCCGTCGGGACTGCTGGATGGGGCCGTCAGTGTCCTGCAACGCTGGAAGCACACATGGGAACAACGCCCGGCACTGATTATGCCAGCTCCCGCGCCCGCCCTCGAAATGCAGCGCAATCGACAACTGGCCGCGCACCTTTCGACGATCGGCCGAATTCCCATGGTCGATGCGTTTTCCTGGCAGGGTGCTGCCTGTCCGGAAGACTCACCCAGCACCGTGCATGTGCAGCACCTGGAGAAATCCGTTCGCCTGCAGACACATCCTGACGTGTCGGCGGGACCAGTGTTGCTCTGTGCTACAAATGCCCGTACTGCCTGGACACTGACCGTTGCCGCGGCCCTGCTGGCCGAGGCAGGTCTGGCCGATGTGATGGCACTGGTACTGCATCGGCGACCCTGACGGCCTGGTGTTGTGACCCTGCGGCTGGGTTGGCCATGACGCAGCCTGCGGCACATCAAAAAAAGGGGACCACAGGCCTTGCGGCCTGTGGTCCCCCAACATTCACTCTGACGACAACGTCGATCGCTCTGACGTGGCTTCAGGTTGCGTATTCGCGGGACTTTTCCAGACCCGGCAGCGGAATCGGATACCGACCGGTCTCGTCGGCCTTCAGCGGTGATTCGGATTCCAGTGTCAGCTTTTCGATTTCTGGCGCGAACTCGTGGTCATGATTCATCATCTGTTCGAGCGTGATTTCCTGACCAGTGTGCGCTGCCATACGTCCCATGGAAGTCACGAGGCTGGCCATACAGCCGCGTTCCACTTCGTTGTACTTCTCGTTGTTGCGAATGGCTGCAATCAGGTGCTTCCATTCATCCACATACGGATTGTTCTTTTCTTCTCCGAAGGACCAGATCAGGTTCTTGTCGTCCATCGCATGGCCCTTGTACATCCGAGCCCGTGATGGCCAGTGACCGCCGTTGGAAATGACCGCGAGGCCCTTGGTTCCGTGAGCGTAGCTGGAGAAGTCCTGGTAGCAGCCCGGCATCGTGCGGCCATTCATGAACAGTTTGGTGCCGTCTTCAAAGGTGTATTCCATGGAATACGTGTCGAAGTTCTGGTCCACGTTGTCGCCGCGGTAGTGACGGCCACCGTTGGCAATGACCTTGACCGGCCATGCGTTTTTCATCCAGCAGCTTTCGTCAATGTTGTGAATCAGGAAGTCACTGACGGCACCTCCGCTGAGCCACAGGAAGGCGTGGAACTTGCTGATCTGCCACAGCAATTCACTGACACCTTCCGGTTTGGGACCGGTGGCTGCTGTCCCGGTCGGCCCGGCCTCGCGGTAAGCTCGCAGCGCCATCAGCTCGCCCAGTTCACCGTTCTGAATACGATCGTGCAGTTCGCGGCGGGCTTCGCAGTGACGGCACATCAGTCCGACAGCCACCTTCAGGTTCTTTTCAATCGCCTTGTCATTCAGTGCCAGCATTCGTTTGGTGGTCGGTCCATCCACGGTGACCGGCTTTTCCATGAATACGTTCAGGCCTTTTTCAATCGCGTAGGTGTACATCACCCAGCGGAAGGCCGGCGGTGTCGTCAGAATCACCACGTCGCCCGGCTTGAGCACATCCATGGCTTTGCGGTAGGCATCAAACCCGACGAAGCGGCGTTCCGCCGGGACATCCATCTTGCCGGACTGGCCATGGTCTGCGTTCAGGCGACCGTAGCTGCCGTCAATGTTCTTCTGAAACACGTCGGCCATTGCCACCAGTTTCAGAGGGCCATTGTCCACGGCAAAGGCGTTGGCGACAGCGCCGGTCCCGCGACCACCACATCCAACCAGAGCCAGCTGGATGGTGTTGTCTTCACCGGCATACAGTCCCGGGGCGGTGCCGTTCATCAGGCCAGTAGCCGCTGCGGCTACGGTGGAAGTTTTCAGAAAACCGCGACGGGAAGAACCGACTGGTGATGTCGTCATTGAAAATGCTCCGTATCGAAAAGGTGGGAAATGCTTCGGACAGTGCTGCCGAAAACCGTGTGAGCAGGCGAATCGGGCGGAGTCGAGAGCCGCTGCCCCCTCCGCATGGGCGTCATTATGGCACGCGCCGCGTCTCAGCGAAACTGAATCCCCGCACTTTCAGCCTCGCTCACGGAATTTCCCCGCCCCTCGCGCTGCCCAAAGCACCCCAGCGTTCCCCCCACTCGGGCTGCCCAGGTTTAGACAGTCCGTGTGTTTGTTTCCCGTGTTATTCATCAGCCGGATGACCGGGACTGCAGTGCTCGAGCGATGTAGTTGCGAGGAACGGTCGACCGGGGGACTCGACTGCGAAACCAGCTGCGAATATCCGCATCCAGCCCCACACCGTGCATGAAGTTGTAAATTGCTTTGGTCAGTGATTCTCCGAGCGCATCGTGGTCCACACCGGTTGGGTCCACAAACTCCACGTCATTTTTGGCAAACGTAATCGGGGGCAGCGGTTTCAGGGTGACGCCATATCGTTCCGGAGATTGTCCCACTGGCGAATGTGCGGTGCAGGTAAAGCGATGGAAGAAGCCGCTGTGCAGGCAACCTTCTTCAAACAATTGCCGGACATATTCCAGTGCATCCACAGTTTCCTGCACCGTCTGTGTGGGAAATCCATACATCAGATAAGCATGCACCAGAATTCCCGCGTCGCTGAAACTTCGAGTCACTCGGGCCACCTGCGCGACGGAAACCCCCTTTTCCATGAGTGCCAGCAGTCTGTCGGAGGCTACTTCAAGACCACCCGAGATGGCGATGCAGCCACTGTCCGCGAGCAATTGGCACAGGTCCGGCGTGAATGATTTTTCGAAGCGAATATTGCCCCACCACGAAATTTTCAGATTCCGCTTCAGCAGTTCTTCCGCCAGCGAGCGCAACCCTTTCGGTGGTGCCGCCTCGTCCACGAAATGAAAGCCCGTCTGCCCCGTCTCCTGCACGATCGTCTGAATGCGATCTGCCAGGAGCTCTGCGGCGGCGGTGTCATACCGACCGATATAGTCCAGACTGATGTCGCAGAAGCTGCATTTCTTCCAGTAGCACCCGTGGGCGATGGTCAGCTTGTTCCAGCGACCGTCTGACCACAGTCGGTGCATCGGGTTCAGCATGTCCAGTGTGGACAGATAATCGTGCAGCGGCAATCCGTCCCAGGTGGGCGTACCGACTTTTGCAAAGGGCACGTCAGGCTCGACGGCCCGCGAATACTGCACACGGCCTGTGTCCGATGACCGATAATACGTACGCACCAGTTGATCCAGAGCACGACGGCCCTGCAGATGATCCACGAGCGCCAGCAAAGGACGTTCACCATCATCCAGAGTGACGAAGTCAAAGTAGTCAAAGACCCGCGGTTCCTGCAACTCCCGCAATTCCGTATTCACGTATCCTCCACCCAGTACCGTCAGCACATCGGGGGCCATCTCCCTGATCCACTGAGCGATTCGGAAGGCAGCATACACCGTCCCGGGAAAAGGAACCGTCACCAGGACCATCTGTGGCTGATGCTGCTGCACGGCATTCCGTGTCAGGTGCCGCAGTGTTTCATCCAGCAGCGTCAGCGGTGCTGCCAGGGCCGTCGCCAGCGGATCAAACGTCGGCTGACTGGCCGCCAGCGATTCTGCATACCGCACAAATTCAAAGCGGGGATCAATGGTTTCGCGAATCACATCCGCGAGGTCACTGAGAAACAATGTGCACAGATGCCGCGCTCGATCCTGAACTCCCAGCGCCCCAAAAGCCCACGCCAGCGAATCCTCCCCGTTGTCCTCATCGCCCTCGTAGACATCCAGCGTCTGAAACCGCGGACCTTCCGGCAAAAGATTGCGTGAGGCAATGCGGTGTGCCAGAGTGGAATCGCGGCCCTGCAGAAATCGAATGACCAGATCAACCGTCGCCAGGTAACGCCCGCTCTCCGCTGCAAAAGTCTGCACACTCCCGGACGTCTTCATGGCAGGATGCTGGCGGGCCCTGTCCAGAATCTGCTGCAGCCCGCTTCGCGATAACAGGTGCAGCACCAGTTGCAGCGCCAGATCCGTCTGTACCGCGTCAAACCCTCGCGATCTCAGGAACCCTGTCAGGTACGCCGTCGAGGGATACGGAGTGTTCAGCTGAGTCATCGGGGGAATCAACGACAGAATCCGCCCCCGATAGTCCGTGGGTGTCATTTCTTCCACTGCTGAGATCACCGGTATCATGGCGAAACCATCTTCCTTCCAGCGCATTGCCGATCACCGGCCGCAGGATCTCTCAGGGCAGCTCCACATCGCGCAGCCAGCCACCGTCCTGCAGCGGGAACGCATAGGGCTCGCCCACCAGCTGCATCCGACGGCTGTCACGAGCTGCGGGAAAATAGGCCTCGGACACACGCACACGCGTCAGATGCAGCGTGTCGGCAATCTGAATGATGCGTGCCTGCGACGGAGCGATCATTCCGATCGTGGTCAGAGCGGCTTCGATCGCTTCCTGATCCGTTTCGAAGGTGATGGGAATCATGGCTGCTTCCGGATGATTTCCTGTGATGCAGTTGATCCGCGTGATCACCGGGTCAATCTGCTCCACAACCCGTCGCGTGGTGAATTCGGCAATTCCGATCCCGGTGCCGTTGCCCCCGGTTTCCTTCGTCAGCCCGCGCACAAAAATCCGCCGGCAGCGGGTACGATCCTGAGCCGTGGCGGCATGGTCGTTGAACTTGCGCCCCACGACGTTTGCGTCCATACCCACACCACTGATGTTCTTGCCGATGCGATCCACAATCAGCAGATCGACGTCATCAAATGGCAGTCTCGGCAGCCACTCATTGGCCATCGCCAGGAGTTCCGGTTCACGCGTGCCGAACTGTTCCGGCGGCACCGCTTCCACCACGGCCGTTTCATCCTCCGCATTCTCCAGAATGGCCATGCCGCCACAGACGCGACACACCTGCAGAACACGTTCTGCCACAGCCGCGATGATCTCCGGAAAACTCATCGTCAGAATGCCCGCATGGTACACACTGGCCCCGGCATGTTTTCCCAGCCCGATCAGCATCATCTTGTGCAGCCCGGATTCCACAGGACCCACGAACCGCGTATGCGGCTTCACACGATTCACGACGAATACGTGGTCGGCTTCGGCAGCGTAACGGTCGAAGTGCACGGGCAGTCCGTTGGATGTTTTCGCCACAATGACGGTGTCCATCGTCGCTCGAATCGGGACCCCCACACTGGCTTCCGTGATGCCAAGACTGGCCAGCAGTTTCACCTGACCCGCAGCCGTGCCTCCGCCGTGACTGCCCATCGCCGGAACCAGAAACGGCTCGGCTCCCAGTGATTTCAGAAATGCGGCTATCTCCCGCAGTATCAGGGCAATGTTGGCCACTCCCCGACTACCCGCGGAGATCGCCACCGTTTGTCCGGGACGAATCCGCTTCTGAAGTTCCAGAGAGGCCATCTGGGCCTGCACCGCTGCAGGAATATCACTCAGCGTCGGAGTGTCGAAGTGCTGAATCAGATCGCACATCTGTGGCAATGCTGTCATGGGCCGCCTCTCATTCCTTGTGGTCCGTTCCTGTTCGGTGTCCTGTCGCCCAGCCACTCATGCGACCATCGTGATGGTGATGCCATAAGCCGCTGGTCTGCATCGTCCCGACTCAGGGACGTAATCGTATGGGCAACTGATCGATCCGTGCTGCCAGAATGAAGTCATTCAGGGACAGGCCGCCGATCGCATGCGTCCAGATCTCCACACTGATGTTTCGATACCCGACCAGGTGCAGATCCGGGTGATGTCCTTCCGCTTCTGCCAGCTCTGCCACTGCGTTGAAGAATTCCATCCCCGCGCGAAAGTGTTTCACGACCCAGCTTTTGCGAATCCGATCCGGGCCCGATAACAATTCCCAGCCCTCCAGAACCTGCAGTTGTTCGGCGGCCTGCTGCGGTGTCAGTCGCGGAACGCCACCTTCACACGGCACGCACCGCGCGGTACACAATTGCTGGACCGTTGAAACTGCTGACTCCGCTGCTTCCGACATGGCTGTTTCTCCGATTCAATGGCATCACGCGAGCCGGACAGACAGGCCGCCTGTTCGGAATCCGCCGCGCACTGCCAGCAAAACATCACTCGGGCCCCCGGGTTCACCACGGTGCTGCCACACGAACACAGCAACAGCCGGGCATGCTGTTGACTGACCTGACGACGACTTAACCCAGACGCACGCGGCAGTACTTTTTTCGACCAGCCCAGACCAGCATTCCGTCCGTGACAGGAATCTGCTGATCGTGCGCTGTGATGGTCACTTTGTCTTCCCCCAGTTTGGCACCACCGCCGTCAATCAGTCGACGTGCTTCGCCGTTGCTGGTGCACAATTTCAGACCTGTCAGCAATCGTACGGCCGTGGTCGCACCGTCCGTCAGTGAGCCCGCGTCGAGCGTGACGTCCGGAATGTCTGACGGGAGCGCTTCGCCACCGATCTCTGCCTGCCAGCGTGACGCCGCCGCGTCCGCCTCGGCAGCGGAGTGATACTGGGAGATGACGGTTTTCGCGAGCGTGACTTTGGCTTCCTTCAGATGACCGCTCAACAGCCGATCCACCTCTTCCATCGGCAGTTCCGTCAACAGCTCGTAGTACATCCGCATCACACTGTCGGGCAGCTGCATGAACTTTTTCATCATCTCCCACGCCGGCTCACTGATGCCGATGTAGTTGCCGAGACTTTTTCCCATGCGGCGAATCCCGTCGAGACCGACCAGAATGGGTGACATCACAGCGATCTGCTGGTTCAGGTTTTCCTGCGCCTGCAGGTCACGAGCCAGCATGAAGCTGTAGAGTTGCTCGGTGCCCCCCAGTTCGACGTCAGCACGGATTTCCACGCTGTCCCACGCCTGCATGACAGGATACAGACATTCGTGCAGAAAAATCGCCTTCTCTTCCCGATAGCGTTTGGCAAAGTCTTCACGCGTCAGCAATTGAGCGATCGTGACCCGACCACACAGCGACAACACATCTGAGAACGCCATGCGGCTGAACCAGTCGCCGTTGCGATGCACTTCGGCCCGCGACATGTCGACGACTTTGCCAACCTGCGCCAGATAGTCCCGCGCGTTGTTCTCGACTTCGTCCGCTGTCAGACGCTTGCTGCGCGCTTCGTCGCGGCCACTGGGATCACCCACCAGCGCCGTGTAGTTGCCAATGATGATGACCGCCTGATGACCCAGTTCCTGAAACTGTTGCAGCTTGCGCAGCGGCACGGTATGCCCGAGATGCACGTCGATGCCTGTCGGATCAATCCCGTATTTGATTCGCAATGGTACACCCGTGTCCCGGCTGTGCTGCAGCTTTTTGCGCAGCTCTTCCATGGGCACGATTTTTTCGATACCGCGAGTAATCACTCGCAGCTGATCTTCAACAGACGGAAACACAGAGCTCATGGGAACACTGGCATGCTCTAAAGACCGCGAACCCCGTGAGTTGCCCGGTCCAGGCAGCACGGAAGCTCAGAAAACGGAAGTCCGGACGTCCCGGAGATCATAACAGAAGACCGACACAAAGGTAGCGGCGATTCCGGGAACGCAGGCTCGTTCCGGTGAACGGAGGAGCTGCCGCCGTCGGATCCCGCGACCCGTGATAACCCGCACTATCCCACCCCGCCCGACTCAAAAGGCCCGCTCAATCGCCCCCGTTGAGGTTTCAGTCCACGGCAGCCACAACAGGACCACCTGATCAATCAGCGTGTCCGCTTTGCGCGGGGTGATCTCCAGCGTCGTCAGCGGCAAATGATCCGGATCATACTGTTCGGCGATCCGGGCGGATTCCTCTTCGATCAGGGTCTCCAGTTCCCGCTGTTCCTGCAACAACCCCGCATGCTGTTCTTCCGCTCGCTGCACATCCCCAGCTTCACCAACCGCCGACGATGCGGATCGAAAGACGGTACCGGCGCGGGACATATTGGTGGCCGACAACGTTCTCCGGCCCATCAAGGCCCCCAGCAAACTGGTTCCCAGCGTCACGGCGGCCGTCAGTGTTTTTGAGGACTGCTGCGATTTCTCTTTCTGAATCTTCTGCTCCGCTCGCTGAATCTTCTCCGTCAGCGTTTTCAGTCGAGCCCCATATTTCTGCCGCAGTTTTTCCACCTGCAGGTCGCGTTCTTCGCGCGCTCGCTGTCGCAGCCGTACCCGAAAGTCCCCTTCCGTCTCCTGCACCCCCGAAACCAGACTCAGTGACTCCGCCTGAAACAAACGCAGCCTGCGATTCCGATACAGACTGTTCTTCAGGGCCGATCCCCAGGCGGTGTAGGATTTCTTCTGTGCCAGTTCCCCGGGGTACTCCCGATAAACAGCCTCCGCTCCCGCCGCAGGTTCCCCAGCCAGCACCAGCTCGGCGTCTTCCCACTCATCTGCGTCCTCCCACGGCTCTGAAGGCACGGTGGTTCCTGCCAGACGAATCAGTGTGATCGTCTCCCACACATCCACATCCCGCCGCGCGTCCACAAAATGCACCCGCGCCTGGCCTGCCAGCGCCGGACGATACAGATACCGCTCCGCAGTCGTACTGGGTGGCAGAAAGTACTCGGGAATTCCCGGCGGCAGCATCGGGCGCGTGGACTGCCGCGCCAGCTCCTGCGGCGGAGAGGCAAAGTGCGGCACGGTGCTGCTCCCGATGCCAGTGACCAGCGCCGCTGATTTTTCGGACGACATCAACCGTTCAATCTGCTGACGACTGATCGGCCCCCTCAGGTAGGACAGAGTCCACCGCGTCTGAAACAGGACCGGCTCGTCCTCGTGTACGTTCTTCATCAGAAACATCCGTTTGCCGAGTCCCCCCAGCAGACGGTCCAGCTGCTGCCGATCAAAGGCGGTCCCGGTCGAAGCGGCTGCGCCTTCCAGACCCTCCAGCACCCGCTGCCGATCCCGATCCGTCTGCAGCCGCCCCAGAAACCATGTGCCACAATTTGCCAGACCCTTGTAATCCAGATCGACCGGGTTCTGAGTCGCCAGGACGACGCCAAGACCAAATGCCCGGGCCTGTTTCAGCAAAGTCAGCATGGGGAGTTTGCTGGACGGATTGGCGTTCGGCGGGAAATAACCAAAGACCTCATCCATATACAACAACGCCCGCAAACTCGACGTGCCCGTCTGCGAACGCATCCACGCCACCACCTCGTTCAGCAGAATGGTGACAAAGAACATCCGCTCAGCGTCAGACAAATGAGCGATTGAGAGAATGGCAATCCGTGGCTTGCCGGACGGTGTGTACAACAGCGATTGAATGTCCAGAGCCTCGCCCTGCAACCATGCGGAGAACCCGGGTGAGGCAAGGACGTTGTTCAGAGTCATCGCCAGCCGAAATCGCTCGACCTGCGGAAAAAAGGATTCCAGATCCAGAAAGCCAACGGTGGAAAATGGTGGCGTCTGAATCATCCGGATCAGACTCCCCATGTCCACCGACTGCTGATTTCGCCATGCATGTTCCAGCAGTGAACAGAGGAGAATGTGTTCCCGGCTGGTGATTGGATCGGCGTCAATACGCAACAGTCCGAGGAGCCCCGCGGCGGCTGACGTGAGTCGATCCCGCAGCAGTTCCGGGTCCTGCAGAATGTGGGCGGCCGGGGCTGCGAAGGACTTCAACACCGTCAGCGGACGCCCTGCCGTGCTGGCCGGGGTGTAGATCGTGAGTTCTGCGGCGTCGCGCAGGCGCTGGATGCGGGCCCCGGACTGACCCCACGCCGCCAAACCCTCCCGCCACTGATTCGCCGTCTTCTCCGCGAACTCGGCGATGTCCAGACCCTGCCGCGAGGCCTCACCCGCATCGACCCACGGTTGAAAATCTTCGGCGGCGAGTGCGGGAAATGTCAGCAGCAGATTTCCCAGATCGCCCTTGGGGTCAATGCAGAGCGCCGGGATGCCGTCGATCGCGGCTTCTTCGAGCAGTGAAAGACACAGTCCGGTCTTTCCGCTGCCGGTCATACCGAGGCAGACCGCATGAGTCGTCAGGTCACGGCTGTCATACAGCAGAGGCTGTTCCGCCTGACACTCGCCGGATGCGGGATCACAAAGTCCACCGAGGTAAAACTGACCCAGCTTTTCAAAATCCATTCCGTGATCCTCCGACACGCAGAGATTCTGCCTGTGATGACTGTGACCGTGGCTTGCAGGGGGCAACATCGGAGAAGTGGCGGCTCCGGTCAAATGCCGGGGGCGGGAATTTTTAATCCGGGGAGCGTGATGAGAAACGGGAGGCGGCGTGGTGAATAGGAGTGCAAAGGCGGAAAAAGGGAGGGCGCGTGCACCGGCCGCGCCGCAAAACGGTTCCTGCGAACAACGGCTCAGGTTGCCCTGCGCCCTTCTGGAGGGTGTTTGACCGGTTCGCTGTCCATCGCCTGCCCGGAAATCCAACCCGCACCGGGGGTCCTCCTTGACTTTCCCCCTTCGACCTGACACCATACGCGATTCGATCTGAAGGCAACCGCGTCAGCTTAGGGTTTTAGTGTCTTTTCTCTGCGTACGCCCTCTGTGGATACTGCGTGACAAGTCACTGGTTTGGCTGGTAATGTTGCCGTTTTTTGGACATTCCGCCGTTTTTCGGGGCCTCAAGTCGTACGAAAAAGTGGCATTTCTGTGTTGGCAATTGCTGTCGGCACAGCTGCAGATGGAAAGTCTTCAAAGCAACCGATCGGACGTTGGGTTCCCCTGCTGACTGGTTCAAATGCTTTTCAAAAGCGGGAAAACATCCCTGTGGGAGTTTTTCACTTAAGAAAACAAGCTTGGGCAGTTTGGGGGCCAGGGTGATGTGTGCAGCGGAAGTGATCGCTGGTGTTGCGGGCTGAAAAATCCTGGTTTTTCAGTCGAATCAGTGCCAATTTGAGCGGCAAAGTGCTGCAGCAACTCCGATAAATCGTGATTTGATTTGTCGCAGTGGTCTTCGCGGCAGGGTGCTGTTAGAAACAGTTGGCAGGCGCAGTTCTGGATTGTTTCCGCCGGTAACCCCTCGATCGCGACTCAGTTTGTGCATTGCAGACACGGTCCTGCGTTCGTCCCAGCGGTTTCGCAAAGACGCATTTCTGAAGTTTTTGTGTTTTATCTGAGTTTGGAAATTGAGTCATGCCCCAGCCCAAAAGAAGGCACTCCAAGTCACGTTCGCGTAAGCGCAACAGTCACAACGCAATTAAGCCGCGTCAGCTGGCAAAGTGCACTCAGTGCGGCACTTTGACCCCGACCCATGTAATCTGCCCAACATGTGGCTATTACCAGGGCCGCACGCTGGTTGAGGAAACAGAGGAATAACCTCGATGCGGATCGCATTGGACGCGATGGGCGGTGACTTTGCTCCCGGCCCGAACATTCTTGGTGCTCTGGAAGCTGTCGAACGATTCCCAGGTCTCGAAGTGCTGCTGGTCGGTGACCGACCACTGCTTGAACAGGAGATCGCGAAGGTTGGACAGCTCCCCGACTCCATTCGGATTGTCGAATCCGAAGGCTTTGTCGGTATGGAGGAAAAGCCTACCACCGCACTGCGAGAAAAACCCAATTGCTCCATCGTCCGCTGCTGGCAGCTCATGGCCGCCAAGCAGGCTGATGCCGTCGTCAGCGCCGGGCATACCGGCGCTGTCGTCGCTGCCGGTCTGCGCACACGGTTGTTTCTGAAAGGCGTGAAGCGACCCGGCATCGCCGTGCGACTTCCCACGCTCAAAGGATCCTGCATCCTGATTGACGTCGGTGCTAATCCCGCCGCTCGCCCCGAACATCTCGTTCAATACGGGATGATGGGCGCCGTCTACGCCCAGAAGATGCTCGGTATTGCCACTCCCCGCATCGGGCTGATGAACATCGGCAGCGAAGAAGGCAAAGGCACCGACCTCTATCGTGAAACGCATACCCTCCTGACGCAGTCCCCCGTACGCGATCTGTACATCGGCAACGTCGAAGGGCGCGATGTCTACCACGGTGACACTCACGTGATCATCTGCGAAGGCTTCGTTGGCAACGTTGTGCTCAAAGTCAGCGAAGGTATGGCCGAGTTCCTGCTGAAGACCGTTGGGCGGGCCATGAACAAGTCCCTCTCCAGCGAGAAAGAGCTGGCCGAACAAACGCTGGACCAGGTCGCTGATCAGTTTCACTATCAGGAGTCCGGTGGGGCTCCTCTGCTGGGGATCGACGGCGTCTGCATCATCTGCCACGGCTCCAGTGATCAGCGTTCCATCCGCAACGCCCTCCGCATGGCGACAGAGATGGACAATCACCATATCAATGCCCGGATTACCGAACTGCTCTGCCAGGCTGAGTAACCTACGCCTGGACCTTCGCACTGGGATGGCGAAACGGTGTTTAGCCCACAGAGAGTCGCGTTTCGTTCCGTCGAAACGAACGTCCACGGTTTTCACAGCCGCACTCGACACTCAAATCCCTTAGCTCGCTTTGGATGAAATCACCCCGGAATTCCCGGATTACCACCGTTTCGCCATCCCACCTTCGCACTCCTGGCGATCGCGCTTGTTCTCACCACGCGTAGTTGAAATCGCCCTGCGCTCTGACGAACATTCCGCCACGCCCTCTTGCTCAGTGCGTCATGGCACGGGTCGCGTGTGGTTTTGGTGAACACCCCTGCTGATCTGGCTGTGCCTGTGACGCAACAAGTGCACTGCTCTGCCCCTGAACAGAGTTTGGCAGCCTGTCTTTTGTGTTCCTTGCTGATCCTGCGGAAGTCACAGCCGTTGTGTTCCCTCGTTACACCCCGGCCACTACAATCCCCGCCCGGAATTGAGTTCAGTTTTTCCCGGTTGTGTTACGTCGGTCAGTAAAGGAAATCTCCCTATGCCTCGCATCGCACTTTTTTTTCCAGGTCAGGGAGCTCAGCATGTGGGGATGGGCCGTCGGCTTGCAGAGAAGTATCCCGGCGCGCAAAGCCTGTACGAACGTGCCTCGGCCATCCTTGGATACGATCTCGCCAAACTGTGCTTCGAAGGACCGGCCGCGGAACTGGACTCCACGGTGATCAGTCAGCCGGCTCTGTTTGTGACCAGCCTTGCGGCGCTTGAAAAGCTGCGTGCGGACTCGCCTGAAATCCCGCTCGCCTGCGAAATGGCCGCGGGGCTCAGCCTTGGTGAATACACAGCCCTCGTATTTTCCGGCGCGATGTCCTTTGAAGATGGGTTGCGAGTTGTGAAGCGTCGTGGCGAAGCCATGCAGGCCGCCGCGGATGCAACGCCATCGGGCATGGTCAGCATTCTGCTGCTCGAAAAGCCACAGGTCGAACAGATCTGTCAGGAGGCGTCAGCGCACGGCATCATCCAGATTGCCAACTTCCTGTGTCCCGGGAATCTGGTCGTCAGCGGTGAAAATGCCGCCTGCGAGCGAGCTGCGGAACTGGCTGTCGCGGCCGGTGGTCGAGCGATTCCCCTGGCGGTCGCCGGTGCCTTCCACACGAACATTATGAAACCTGCCGATGAGGCGCTAGCCGAAGTGCTGGGCGAGGTAGAGATTCGGACGCCAGAGATTCCGGTCGTCTCCAACGTGGACGGTTTGACGCACACCGACCCTGAAGAGATTCGTGAGTTGCTGATTCGTCAGGTGATCAGCCCCGTACGCTGGGAAGATTCCATCAATTTGATGCTCAGCCAGGGCTGCGACGAATTTTATGAAGTGGGCCCGGGAAAAGTCCTGAAGGGGCTCCTGAAGCGGATCAGTCGCAAGACCAACTGCGCGACCATCAATGATTCGTTCGACGAAACGGGTGGCGTCTGACGCGTGACTGGTAGATGATGGATCAGGCCGCACGGACGAGGGATCAGTGCTGGCGAACAGGCTGCATTGACGATGCGCAGCACGGGTGATGAGCGGCACGGGCGCGGGAAGGGAGGCTTGAGGTGCGGATACTGAAGTGGACAATTCTGAAACTTCTGGACGTGGTCTTAGCGCCTTTGATTCTACCGGCAGCGTTTCTGATGAAGTTATTGCGTCGGGCGGGTGTCCAGCGCATGCCGTTGTGTCGTCGAGGATTGTCGGCGGCTGGCGTGTTTCCGCTCGTCGATCAGTACTACGAGCCACTGATCAATTTCAGCCTGCTGCGTCATTCGCTGGATCAGCCTCGGAATCTGCCGGGAGTGGATCTGAATGTGGCCGAACAGTTGCAGTTGCTGCAGCGAATGACGTTTCGTGACGAGCTGCGTGAGTTGATGAATGGGCAGCGATCGCAGGACGGGACGGAGCGGAAGTATGTGGCGGACAACGGCTACTTTGACGCAGGTGATGCGGAGTTCTGGTACAGCCTGATTCGATTGAACAAGCCCCGGCGGATCATTGAGATTGGCAGTGGAAATTCCACACTCGTTGCGATTGCTGCATTGCGAAAAAACAGTGAGGAACCTGGCGGAGTTCCATGCCGACATGTGTGTATTGAACCGTATGAAATGCCGTGGCTGGAGCAGTCGGGTGTAGAAGTCCTGCGGGCGCGTGTCGAGACCGTGGATCAGGAGATTTTCCGGCAATTGCAGGCGGGTGATATTCTGTTCATTGATTCATCACACGTGATACGGCCGCAGGGCGACGTATTGTGTGAGTTTCTGGAACTACTCCCGATTCTTCAGCCCGGAGTGATTGTGCATGTGCACGACATCTTCACTCCACGTGACTATCCCACGGACTGGGTTGTGGGGCATGTGCGTTTGTGGGCGGAGCAGTATCTGCTGGAGGCGTATCTTTCGGAGAACGCCCGCTGGAAGATCATTGGCGCGTTGAACTTTCTGAAGCACGACCACTACAGCGCCCTGCAGAAAGCCTGTCCGGCCTTGACCAGCACTCACGAACCCGCCTCATTCTACATGCAGAAGCTCAGCTGAACCGGTCCTGTTCCGCTATTTCGGGAGCGTGAGGTTTCCCCCTTACCGCATACTTGTGAGCGACAACTCGTTAGCGGTCGGTAGCGATTTCTGCGAGTGATGGCCTGCATTTTCGGGAGGGCGAAGTTCCATCTGAGCCGCGAGCCTGTCAGGACGATGAGGTTCCAAACGGATCGGCTTGATTGACGTGGCCGAGGTTGAAACCACGGATGGACACAGATCAACACGGATGAAACACGACGATGCTCCGCCCGGACTTGTGACTTGTGAGCGACAACGCGTCAGCGGTCGGTTGCGATTTTTGCGATTGCTGTCACGCATTTTGGGAGGGCGAGGTTCCACCCGAGCCGCAAGCCTGTCGGGACGATGAGGTTCCAAACGGATGGACACGAGCGACAAAAGTCTGTTGCTTGCGAGAACACAAATGGGGCCATCCATCTGTCGGTGTGTGTTTTAAGTCTTGACTGTGCAAATGTTTACGTGGATCTGCCTGCGATCTTTCGTGCCTCTTTTGGGGAAGACTGTGTGGGGCAGAGGCGTCTTGCAGCGCGCGACGTGTGATCCGTGCCGGGACGGAAGTTGGGTGTCCGAAAATGGGGGCCATCCATCTGCAGCCGGTCGGAACGGTCCTGTTCCGGGAGAGCTAAGCTCCACCGGAGCCGGTATTGCGAGCGGAACGAGTTAGCGGGCAGTTGAGATTTGCGGCTCGGCAGGAGCACTCGCCCTCCCGAAATCTGTGCATTCACGAATGTGGCAGAGGCGTCAGCAGCGCGGCGTGTGATCCGTGCCGGGACGGAAGTTGGGTGTCCGCGATGGCGTGGACCGGGCACCCGATGGGTGGCTATTTTCATTCTGTCAGGTGCTGCCGCAGGCGGTAGAGTTCCTGAAGAGCCTGCATGGGAGTCAGATCGTCGACGGGCATTCGCCGGATCTCATCCAGCATGGGATCTTCGGGAAGTTGAAACAGAGATCGCTGCTGGCGTTTCTGTGTGCTGGTTTCGCGTTGGGGAACCTGGGATTTACCATCGGCTTGCACGAGAATCGCCGCATGAATTCAACGTGCCGGATTGTCGGATAGGTTGTATTCATGCGGGCTTGAGACCATAACACGTCTTTGCACCTTTTGAATTTGTGCCCCCAGGGTTGCCCATGAGCTCTAACAAACGCAGGCCGTTTACGGGTGAAATCCGTAGATTTCTGCCCTCACTCTCCCTCCTTGCTCTCGGTTCGATTGTATTGTTGGTACTCGACCTGAACTCCAGACGCGGGGCATCGTCAGCTGCCCGGCCAGCCGTGCCTCGCATTGCCTTTGTCCAGCACGCTTCAATCAAGGCGATTGAAGATGGACGTGCAGGAGTCATCCGGCAACTTGCTGAACGCGGCTTCGTGGATCAACAGGCCGTGAACATCAGCTACTTCAATGCCGAGGGAGATATCGCAACAGCAAACGCGATTGCGAGGGAGGTCACCACAGGCTCGTATGATCTGGTCCTTACTCTCAGCACCCCTTCACTGCAGACCGTAGCGACGGCCAATAAGAACGCCGCGAAGGTGCCCCATGTTTTCGGTCTGGTCACAGATCCATTTTCTGCAGGCGTCGGAATCGATCCGCAGGACCATCGAAAACATGCGGAGTATATGACCGGCTTTGGAAGCATGCAGCCGGTCGAGTCTCTGTTCCGAATTATCCACAGTATGCGTCCCCAGGCCCGGCGAATTGGACTTGTCTGGAATCCTGCTGAGTCCAATTCCGTAGCGCAGACAATGCTCGCCAGAAAAATCTGTGCTCAAATGTCCCTCGAACTTGTCGAAGGCAGCGCGGAAAACTCCGCAGCTGTGCTGGAAGCAACCAACTCTGTCATTTCCCGCGGGGTCGATTGTCTCTGGATTAGCGGCGATATCACCGTTTCGTCCTCAGATTCAATCGTGATCAAATCCGCGAGCAACGCGGGCATCCCTGTCTTCTGCTCACTCCCCACCGCTGTTCTCAAAGGCAGCACCCTTGATCTTGGGGTCGACTACATGAGTATTGGTAAAACGCTCGGAGATCTGGCCGCGGATGTGCTTGAGGGCAGAAATCCTGCCGACATCCCCGTGGAAAATCAAACGGATGAAATTCTGCTGTACAACGAAACAGCACTTCAGACACTCAAAGAGCACTGGAACTTCCCCGCCGCCGTTCGTGAACGGGCTGATGGTTGGGTGACCAGCACTGAAACCAGGATTCCATCGCAACTGCTGCCCGACAAGTAGCCTCAGGACAGTGCCTGGTACATGGTTGGGATGACCCGAGGCTTACAAACCCCTTCTGCCGAATCAGCTCTTATGGAAATCCAGACAATTCGACGCGAAAACGCATTCGTCCTCGAACTCAAGGGGCGCTTTGATGCCAACTGGTCCTCACATGTCGCAGCTGCTGTCGATACTGCCATTCAGGGGGGCGAACATACCATCGCTCTTGATCTGCAGCAGGTGTCCTACATCAGCTCTGCGGGCATTGGTGTTCTGATCAGGTACTTCAGGCAGCTGACATCTGTGAAGGGCAGCTTTCGCGTGCTGAATGCTTCCGGAGAAGTTCTCACTGTCCTGAAACTGATGAAGCTCACTGCGCTCCTTTGCGACGATCGTTCACCGGCTCGACCATTGACGATGGGCACTGCCCCTCAAATCCACGATGACACCGGTTGCCGGATTGAGGTCCACCAGCTGACTTCCCGGCAACCGCTGAACTGCAGAGTCTTTGGTCACCCCGACCAATTCGCTGCTGGCCGTTTCAATCTCGCTTCTGCTCATTCGGTCCGTTTTGACACCAGTTCCTGCGGCCTCGGACTGGGGGCGTTCAGCGTCGGTTCCTCAGAGACTGATTCCGAGACTTGTGGTCCGAGTTTTGGTGAGTCGCTTGGCGTGGCAGGTGCTGTCATCCAGCACGCGACTGACGGAAGCCGAGTGCCGGATTTTCAGATAGCGGCAGAGGATCTTGTTCCGGAGCTGCGGATGCTGTATGGCATGCAGTGGTCGGGTGAGTTCCCGAATCTTCTCCGATTTGAAGCCGCGCGGAGAAGTGGCGGCAGTATTTCCCTCTCAGAACTCGTCTCTGAAATCCTCAGGCTGTTCGAGTGGAAAAACGCAGCCTTTGTGTTTGTGGCGGAATCGACTTCACTCGTCGGTGCAAGGCTGATTCAGTCGCCACTTGGCCCGAAAGACAGTGTCCCGTTTGAGTATCCGGCCGTCCGTGACTGGCTCTCATTTTTCAGCCAGCCGGACAGAGAACCCAGGGTGGCACTGATTACCGGTATCGCAGCTCGTCAGCCTCAGACTGAGTTGGCACCGTTTCTGCGACCCATGGCTGATGATGATCAGTTTGCGGGACACTTTCATGCGGCTGTGTTTCACTACAGTCCTCTGCCGAAGGGCGTTCTAAACCTGCAGATCACCGTCAGAGACCTGATGCAGGGAAATGTGCCTCAAAGCGTCTGGCATTTGCTGCGTGATACAGGAACTCTCGAAAGTGCGGGCGAAACAGAACTGATGCGTGGCGCCTGCTGGTGCGGTCCAATTTCAGCCATCACACATTTGCCCTGAACCCAGTCTCCTTGTTCGCCCAATTCGCTGTCAGGTGGATCATCTATGTTACTGTTGATTAGCGCGCTCAATGCCGGACTGATTTTTGCGATCCTGGCGCTGGGCGTGTACATCAGTTTTCGAGTCTTCAATTTCCCTGATATTACCCCGGATGGCTCATTTGCCCTTGGAGGTGCTGTCACCACCGCGCTGCTGGTCCGGGGAGTTGATCCAGTTACTGCGACCGCTGCAGGCTTTCTCACCGGTCTGCTGGCTGGCGCAGTCACCGGGACCCTTCATACCCGTTTTGGCATCCACGGTCTGCTTAGTGGTATCCTTGTGATGACCGCTCTTTATTCGATTAATCTGCGGATTCTTGGTCGCAGCAACGTATCGCTCAGCAGCGCGAGTACTCTGCTGAAAATGTGGACCACGCAGGCCGAACGAATGACGGGTTACACAGCCCGCTGCAATATCCTCGGCTGGGATGTCGGTATGCAGGACATTGCCTGTCTGACGTTGCTGATGCTGCTGATCGTTCTGGCGATTGTCACACTCATCTGCTTTCTTGAGACAAAGCTTGGCGCGGCCATGCGAAGTTGTGGAGACAACCCGCAGATGATTCGGGCTCTGGGTGTCAGCGACAAAACGCTGCTCACTGCCGGCGTCGCGCTGGCAAATGGGTTTGCCGGCCTTTCAGGATCACTGCTCGCCCAGTATCAGGAATTTGCGGATATCCAGATGGGCATTGGCATGGTCATCTGGGGATTGGCCAGTGTCATTATCGGGGAATCACTGTTGGGCCCATGCCGCTTTGGATCACTGCTTACAGGGGCCGTCTTCGGCTCTCTGCTGTTTCGTATTCTGATCGCGATCGCCCTCAGATGCGGACTCAATCCCAATGACCTGAAACTCATCACTGCCTTCTTCGTGTTTGTCGCACTTGTCGCACCGCAGTGGACTCGCAAACGCAAATCAATCAAGGCCGCCGAACATGCTTGAAATTCAGCAGATCAGCAAGACGTTTTTCGCCGGCACCCCGAACGCTGTGCGTTCACTTCGCGGTGTCTCGCTCAACATCCAGCACGCATCGTTTGTCAACGTGATTGGCACAAATGGATCAGGAAAATCAACCCTGCTCAACGCCGTCGCGGGTACTTTTCTTCCGGATTCAGGCCGAATCCGGCTTAACGGTGAAGATATAACGACTCAGTCAGAATTCCGACGTGCACGACGAATCGGACGCGTCTTTCAAAACCCATTCTCCGGAAGCGCGCCCAATCTGACAATTGCGGAAAATCTCGCACTCGCTTCACGCCGAGGGCTCAGTCGTGGTCTTGGCTGGTGCCTCTCACGGCAACTTCGAAGCGAAATTGCTGATCGCGTCCGCTCCCTGAAAATGGGACTCGAAGATCGCCTCGACAATCCCATTGGTACCCTCTCCGGTGGTCAGAGACAAGCGGTTACGCTTCTCATGGCCACATGGGTCAAACCGGATCTTCTCCTTCTGGATGAACATACCGCCGCACTGGATCCCGCCTCTGCCGAACAGGTGATTCGTCTGACCCACGAGATTATCACACGGGATCGACTCACCACACTGATGGTCACCCACTCAATGCAGCAGGCTGTCAGTCTTGGAGATCGAATCATCATGATGCATCATGGACAGGTTGTTGCTGATCTGACAGGTGCTGAAAAGAGCAGTACCCGCCCCCACGATCTGCTCAATCGCTTTGACGCCATCCGACGCCGTGATCAGCTCACACCGGAGGTCCGAGATCTCCTTCAACGACAGTACGTGTGAACCCAGGACACCGGCAGAGCGCGTCGAAACCCTGTCGAAGTATTCGCCCCAAATGGGGCCGCCCCAAATGGAGGCGCCCCAAATGGGGCCATCCATCTGCAGGTAGGTGTTCTAAGTGTTAATTTTGACGAGGTTTACGTAAATCAGCCTGCGGTTTTTGTGCCAGGTTTTTGAGGACCACAAAGTGGGGTGCAAATGGGGCGGGGCCGCACATCGGGCCATCCATCTGTCGCCGATTGGAGCGGTCCTGTTCCGGGAGAGCTAAGTTCCACCGGAGCCGGTATTGCGAGCGGAACGAGTTAGCGGGCAGTTGAGATTTGCGGCTCGGCAGGAGCACTCGCCCTCCCCGGCTATTTTCGTTCTGCCGGATGCTGCCGCAGGCGGTAGAGTTCCTGCAATGCCTGCATAGGAGTCAGTTCGTCGACGGGCATTCGTCGGATCTCATCCAGCACGGGATCCTCGGGAAGTTGAAACAGAGATCGCTGCTGACGTTTCTGCGTGCTGGTCTCACGCTGCGGAACCCGGGGTTTACCATCCGCCTGCAGGTGGTCGTTTTCCAGAGTCGCAAGAATTGTGGCCGCTCGTTCGGTCACCGTTCGCGGGACGCCGGCAATTCTGGCAACATGAATCCCGTAACTTCGCCCCGCAGCACCTTCCACAATGCGATGCAGAAAGACGACGTCGTTGTTGCTTTCACTGACCGCGACGTTCCAGTTGGAGGCGTCTTTGAGTGTGGTGGTCAGATCGGTCAGTTCGTGGTAGTGCGTGGCAAACATGGTCCGGCAGCGCGTTTCATCATGCAGATACTCAGTGATCGCCCATGCCAGTGAAATGCCGTCATACGTGCTGGTCCCCCGCCCGATCTCATCCAGAATCACCAGGCTGTGAGCCGTCGCCGAATTCAGAATTCGTGCCGTCTCAGTCATTTCCACCATGAATGTGCTCTGCCCACGTGCCAGTTCGTCGCTGGCCCCGACCCGGGCAAACACGCGGTCGGCAATCCCCACGACTGCGGAACGCGCGGGGACAAAGGAACCAATCTGACTCATCACAGTGATCAGGGCCGCCTGGCGAATGTAGGTGCTCTTACCCGCCATGTTCGGCCCGGTAATAATCTGGACTCGGCCCGCGGCCTTTTCACCCTCACTTGCCTCCGCCAGGCCCAGTCGGACATCGTTGGGAACGAATTGTCCCTTTGGCAGTAGTCGATCCAGCACGGGATGCCGTCCATCGCGAATGTCCAGCACACCCTGCTGCGACAACGTCGGGCGACAGTAGTTGCCGTTGGCAGCAATGGTCGCGAGTCCGGCGAGCACATCGATTTCTGCCATGGCGTCCGCTGTCCGCAGCAGTAGGGGCACATCCACAGCGACTCGTTCACGCAGGGCGGCGAAGAGCTCCTGTTCCAGAGCGATGGCGCGATCTTCAGCACGCAGCACCTTTTCTTCATACTCCTTCAGTTCCGGAGTGATGAAGCGTTCCTGATTCTTCAGCGTCTGCTTGCGAATATAGTCTGCCGGGACCCGTTCCCGATTGGCGGCAGTCACTTCCAGGTAGTAGCCGAAGACCTTATTGAAGCCGATTTTCAGACTGGGAATCCCGGTGCGTTCGATTTCCTTTGCCTGATACGCGGCCATCCACTGCCGACCACCGCGCATCAGATCACGGAATTCATCCAACTCCGCATGATACCCCGGACGAATCACACCACCCTCAGTCACGGTCAGCGGTGGATCTTCGACCAGCGCATCCAGAATGGCGGCACAGGCGTCCGGACACAGTTCCATTCGCTGTTCCAGCATCTGGAGACGACGAGATCGCCGTTCTGCCAGTTTCGCACGCAGTCGCGGCAGCTGCTGCAGCGTGCGGGCAAGGCAGATCAGGTCGCGAGGGCTGCAGCGTCCCGTTGCGACACGCGAAGTCAGTCGCTGCAGATCATAGGTCTGCTTCAGCAACTCACGGATGTCATCGCGCAGCGACATTTGACTTAACAGCTCCTCGACGGCGTCCTGGCGCTGAGTGATCTGGTCGATGTCTGTTAATGGACTGGACAACCACTCTGCCAGCAGCCGCGAGCCCATCGGGGTGCTGGTTTCGTCCATGACGCCCAGGAGTGTCAGATCCCGACGCCCATCCCGCAGCGTCTGTGTCAGTTCCAGGCTGCGTCGGGTGGCTTCGTCAATGATCATATGCCGGCCGCGGCGCCAGTATTCCAGGCGGGCAATATGCGGCAGTGCGGTGCGCGAGGTTTCGCGGACATATTCCAGCAGGGCCCCGGCTGCTGTCACCGCCGGAGTGTCTTCGACATCAAAGCCTTCCAGCGTCACCGTTCCAAAGTGCTCATTCAACAGCCGCCGACACTCATCCCTCGCGAAACACCAGTCCGGACGTGTGGTGATCACAAAGGTCTGACTGTCACCGGGTCGACCAGCCAGCGGGCCATCCTGCGCGGCACTTTCGGGAATCAGACATTCCGCCGGGCGGATCCGCGCGAGCTCGTCCTGCAGCTGCGCTGGTTCCAGGTCGGTCAGGTAAAATCGTCCGGTCGACAATTCCAGCCACGCGAGGCCGATGCCCGTTCGCGACGGTGCAACACTGGCCAGAAAATTGCTCTGACGCGGATCCAGCATCTGGTCGTCCGTCAGCGTTCCCGGAGTGACGACCCGCGTGACTTCACGACGAACCAGCCCCTTTGCCTTTTTGGGATCTTCTACCTGGTCACAGATCGCGGCTCGGAAACCGGCGTGAATCAGCTTCTGCAGATACGAATCCAGCTGATGCCATGGAAAGCCGGCCATCGGCACCGGATTCTCTGAACTTTTGTCGCGGCTGGTCAGCGTCAGCCCCAGCACCCGCGCGGCATTCTGAGCATCCTCGTAGAACAACTCGTAAAAGTCGCCCATGCGAAACAGAAGCATCGCTCCCGGATGCTCAGCCTTCACGGCCTGGTACCGTTCCATCATCGGAGACAGTTTTGTCATGACTCTTTATGCCGACTGAAATCAACAAAAATCAATCAGGAACACACCGTTTATCAAAGTCGCTAAAACACGTTTTGGCGACCGAATTCTGTTGAATTCCACACTCGCTGATTCACTATGCGGCCCAGCCAGACGCTGCGGACTCGTCAGCAACCGGGCCCGCAAGCCAGATGCAGACTTGATGTCCAGTGAACCAGACCTTCCAAGTCCTTGCCGCCGTGACCGTCCGTGATTCCGTGGCGGGGCGGCGGCTTACAGTGACTTCACGTCCGGAAACAGCATGCTCACACTGGTACGTCGATGAATGGAATAAATCGCCTGCGCGAACAACGGCGCCACAGAAATGATCTCAATCCGCGACCCCAGCGGTTCCATCGCCGGCTCAATCGTGTCCGTCATAAACATCCGTCGAATCACACTGTTTTCAATCCGCGCCACCGCGCCACGCGACAAGACTCCATGCGACACCGCAGCATAGATATCACACGCCCCCCGCGCCTTCAATACCTCGGCCATACTCACCATCGAGCCACCGGTGATGGTGAAGTCGTCCACCATCAGCACGTTGCAGCCCCGCACATCTCCAATCACTTCCAGCACCTGAGCTGTCTCGGTGTGGTCCTTCCGCTGCTTATTGCCAATGACCACAGGCACACCCAGCAGATTGGCGAATGCTGATGCGGATTTCGCAAATCCCACGTCCGGGCTGCAGATGACGAGGTTGGGGATGTTCAGTGTTCGTATGTGATCGCAGATGGCCTGCCGAGCATACAAGTGATCCACCGGGACGCTGAAGAAGCCCTGAATCTGCGGGCTGTGCAGGTCCATCGTCAGCACGCGGTCCGCACCCGCCGCCTCAATCGCGTCCGCACACACTCGCGCACGAATCGAAACTCGCGGCTCGTCCTTTTTGTCGCCCTTGGCATAACTGAAATACGGGATCACCGCGGTAACCTGCGCTGCACTGGCACGCTTCAGAGCATCGATCCAGAACAACAACTCCACAAAGTTATCATTGACCGGTCGATGGACCCCCTGAACCACAAAACAGTCGCGGCCGCGAACGTTTTCCAGCACGCGGACAAACACGTTGCCTTCACTGAACACCTGCGCCTGACAAGGCGTCAAACTGACCCCCAGACACTCGGAAATCCGCTGGGCGAACCCGGGATTGCCGGATCCGGCGAGGATCGCGAGGTCACCCATCGGCGCCGATGGAGCAGGAAAACCGACAGACGACTCTGCAGAAACTGACATGAGATGGCAACTTTGGCCCCGAAACCCGGAGACCGCTGAGGGAAAATGCTGGTGAATCTGATTGAGTCTCGCATCTTACAGCGGGACCCACTGAACACAACCGACAAAACGCAGGTTGTACCTTTCCGCACAGGTCGCTTTTTTCTCGTTCCTGCGGGTTCTCAAGTTCATGCTGCCGGAAGAATTCCAGCAATCCCCGCACTGATCCAGGACGTGATTCCGGCCCCCGCAGTGTTGCTCCACGCCCACCATTCGACGATACTCGCCCACGGACACTTACCACCTCAGTTCCGCCGTCAACCGTCCCCATCGTGACCGTATCCCGGAAGCATGCGGATTTACGGATGACCGGTCCCCCCTTTTTCACCGCAATTCTTCCGCCAAGGGCAGAGTCCATGATGTGCGTACAAGGGCCGATTCGCGGAGTCCTCTTTTCTGCCAGCATTCTGGCTTCCCTCCTGATGACGGTCTGTCCGGCAACGGCACAGGCCGACGTTTTGCTGGCGGGAACCGCACGAGCGGACATCACCGATCGCACTCAACCCTTTAACGATCCACTGTTCGCCAAAGCCCTGGTGCTGAAGCAGAATGAAACCGTGGCAGTGCTGATCACAGTGGACGCCGTGGCCATCGGTGGGATCGGCCACATCCGCGACTCGTTTCTCAGCACGGTGCGTGAATCCTTACAGACGTCACTGGGCATTCCGCCGCGGCAGGTGTTCGTCAACGCCAGTCACTGCCATGGGATTGTTTGTTCCGATGTTGCGGAACGGACCATTGCCGCGGTGCAGGAGGCGTGGAAACATCTGGTGCCCGTGCGTGCCGGTTCCGGCGTCGGGCAGGAAGTCCGCATCATGGAAAACCGTCGCCTGCGACTGGTCGACGGCAGTGAGGCCGATGTGCGACGAGCGTATTCCATGCCCTGGGATGACGAAGTGACCGGGATCGGTCCGGTCGATCCGGAAATTGGTCTGCTGCGTCTGGATCGCCTGGATGGAACCCCGCTGGCCGCCGTTTACAATTTCGCCTGCCATCCGATTCACGGTGTTCCCAGTGGTTTAAGTTCTGCAGACTTTCCGGGCTTTGCGTCCACTGTGATCGAAGAAAACCTGGGCCATGGGGCAATGGCGTTTTTTGTGCAGGGGTGCGCTGGCGACATCAATCCCGTCACCTACAAAGACGTCTCCACGCCACATGACTGCGAGCCCTTTGGCAACATGCTGGGGCTGAATGTGCTGCGTGGTCTGCGGGCCATCGCTGAACCCGTTGATCAGGCCACGCTGCGAGTTATGAATGAGTCGCTGGAAATCCCATGGGCTACCGACTTTGAACAGCGAATTCGAACGCTGGAGGCAGAACAAACGAAAATGCTGAATTCGCTGCAGGCCACCAATCTGAATTTCCGCACGTTCCTGCCACTCTACATCCAGCACGCGGTTAATCCCCAGTACCCCGCCTGGTATTCTCATCGCTATCTGCTGGATCAGGCCAATGGTCGTCAGGATCTGGAACGACTGGATGCGGAAAACCGTGCTGGTCTCAAGGCGTACGAACAGAACATCCGGACCATGGAAAAACTCACGAAACTGCAGACCAACCTGCAACTGCTGAAAATGCATCAGCGACAGGTGGAACAGGCCGAGTCAAAGATGCTGACAGTCGAAGTGGGAGGACTGCGCATCGGGGAATTTGTGATGGTGACGTTTCCCGGCGAGTTGACTGTGCAGATCGGATTGAACATCAAGCAGGCGTCGCCGCATCGGTTCACCTTCGTGGCCGGCTACACCAACGGCTACATCTACTACACTCCAACGACCGAACAACGCCTGAATACCGGTTACGCTCAGGAAGACTGTGATACTCTGGTCGCTCCGGAATGGCAGCAGCTGTTCGAGACGCGTGTCGCCGAGATGCTCAGCACACTGTAACGGGTGGATTTCCAGTGACGCCCCCCGGCAACTGGCTGGGCGTGCATCACGACAGGATCGCACTCAGCACTCGACCGTGCACATCGGTCAATCGAAAGTCACGGCCCCCGAAGTGATATGTCAACGCCTCATGGTCCACTCCCAGCACATGCAGGACGGTGGCCCAGAGATCATATACCGTGGTCACATTTTCCACGGCATGATAACCGAGGTCATCCGTGGCGCCGTACACTGTGCCGCCCCGAATCCCGCCGCCAGCCAGCCACACACTGTAACCAAACGGGTTGTGGTCACGACCATCACTTCCCTGAGCAAATGGCGTGCGACCGAATTCACCAGCCCACACAATCACCGTCTCTTCAAACAGCCCACGCTGTTTCAGATCATGAATCAGGCCGGCGATCGGCTGATCAACTTGTTGCGCCATCTCGGCGTGACCCGTTTTCAGCCCGCCATGCTGATCCCACGGATTGCCGATCTGACCGGGATCCGCCGGTCGCGGCAGACAGGTCAGTTCCACAAAACGAACACCTCGCTCCACCAGTCTGCGCGCCAACAGGCACTGCTGCCCATAGGCCGCCGTTTCCCTGACGGGTGATTCCATGCCATACAACTTTCGAGTCGCAGCGGTTTCGTCACTGAGGTCCACAAGCGACGGTACCGCAGTCTGCATACGAAAGGCCGTTTCGTAGTTGCGAATGGCCGATTCCACCTGCTCATTCGTTCCCCGTTGTGCCAGTTGCTGACGATCCATTTGCTCCACGAACTGCAATCGCCGACGCTGCCGTACAGCTGATTCCCGCGGACGGATGTTCGTCAGAGGTTCTGCGGCATCCGGATCCAGCAGTGACGCCTGATGCACGGCCGGCAGAAATCCGTTGCCATAAATACCGACACCACCCAGCGGCGACCCTCCGCCAGCAAGGACGACATAGCCCGGCAGATTCTCGTTCTCGCTGCCCAGGCCATAACTGAACCATGCTCCGGCACTGGGATAACCGGCGAGTGAAAAACCAGTGTGCAGAAAATAATTGCCCTGGGCGTGCTCGTTGGCAATACTGGTCATGGAGCGTACCACCGCCAGATCATCCGCGCATCGGGCAATGCAGGGAAACAGATCGCTCACCGGCAGTCCGCATTCCCCATAGTGCTGAAAGGCCCACGGACTGGCCATGATACTGCCGTTGGCGTTGAACATCGTCGGACGGACAGGCACCGGCATCGGTTTTCCATGGTCCAGTGTCAGTCGCGGTTTCGGATCAAAGGTGTCCACCGCCGAAACACCCCCTGACATAAAACAGAAGATCACACTTTTCGCGCGCTGTGGACGGTTTCGACTGCGGTGCAGCAACGTTCGATTGTCTGCGGCCTGCAGATCGCGCGACTGCGCAGCCAGCATGCCGGCAAGTGCCGTCAGACCAAAGCCGGTGGAATTTCGAGCCAGCAAGGTGCGGCGACTGATCCCCCCGATTCCATTCTGCTCACTAATGGACATACAGGAACTCCTTCAGGCAAAAGATGGACTGGGCGAAGTCCTGCCAGACTTCGGCACTGCGACTCAGTTCCGATACGGCCACACGGTGTTCTTCACACAGATCTGCAAGATACAACAGCGACGCCTGCAGCTCGGCCTGATCGGGTTCACGACCCAGGGCCCGCAGGAACATCCGGTGAATTCGCTGCTCCGGATTTTCGCCGTCAGCCACCAGCGACGCTGCCCATTTTTTCGACTGATCAATCACAAAGGGATCATTCAGCATCGTCAATGCCTGCACCGGTGCGTTGGTCACGTCTCGCCGGCCACGTGTGGTCGAAGGCCGTGGTGCATCGAAGGCTTCCAGAAACGGATTGAACGCATTTCTGCGAACCCGCTGGTACACACTGCGGCGACGGTCACCGTCCAGTGGCCCCGGACTACCGCCCCCTTCCGTCTTGCCCACAAAATACACATTCACGCCCGGTCCATACATCTGCAGATCCAGTTGTCCTGACACGGCCAGGATCGCATCGCGAATGGCTTCCGCCTCCAGCCGACGTATCGACATATGCGACAGCCAGAGATTGTTTCCGTCCCGCTCCATCGCCACGTCTGTGGTGGTAGTCACCTGCTGCCACGTTGCTGATGTCATCAGTAACCGCAGCATACGCTTGATCGACCAGCCTTCCTCCTCGACAAATCGCACAGCAAGGTAATCCAGCAGCTCCGGGTGTGTCGGCAGCTCACCCAGCCGTCCGAAATTGTCAGGTGTTCTGACAATCCCATGGCCAAACACATGCTGCCACAGCCGATTGACCATCACGCGCGCTGTCAATGGGTTGGTGGCCGAGGCTGTTTGTTCCGCCAGCTGCAGGCGACCACTCTGCTCAGTCGCAAACGGCTCCGCACCCAGGACCTGCAAGCCACCACGAGGCACAATCCGCCCGGGGCGATTCAATTGCCCTCGCTCCAGCAGTGGCTGATCAAACCCTGCCGCCTCCAGCACGCCCGGTGCTCGTCGTGGAACCGGAAGTTCCCGTTCCAGCTGCCGATAGCGCTCCACCAGCTCACGCAGCTGCGGCAGAGCACTGAGCGTGGTCGGAAACAAATCCCTCCGCACGAAGTAGTCCAGCAGGGCCAGTTGATCTTCTGTCAGCGTCTGGGTCTGCCACGCTCGCACCGCGTCCTGCAGCGCCTGACTGTACCGTTGAGCCAGTGCGCCGATGGACGTCGGAGGATCACCTTCCAGAATCGTCATCGCTGGCAGACTGGTTTCCACGGGAAGTTCTGACTGATCTCCCGCGACCACCTGAGCCGCGCCAAAATAAGCACGCTCGGTCGGATCTGTGATGAACTCCACATACGCGTACGAACCGCGGCGATAGGCCGTGTCCAGACGCAGCCAGCCGAGCTCGTCACGATTCAGCCTGACCGCCGGATACAGCCCGCCATTGCCCAGCGGATAATTTTCAATCACCACACGTACCTGACTGTTCTGCCCCAGGGCTCTGACGAAGAGATTATCCGATTCAATCCGAAACCGTGGTGATTGCAGGACGCCGGTATGACGATTACTCAGTCCATGTGTCAGCAGAGCAGATGGATGCAGGCCTCGCAGCACGCGATCCCCCTCCGGTTCAATCACCAGCTGCCCATGGTGCGCTGCGGTTGTGGCCTGTGCGGCTCGACGTGACCTGGCGGCCTGTGGAAAAGCCAGCCCGGTGCCGGAACAGAACCAGTCCGCAGACTGAGGTCCTCGGAGGTCCCACAGAGGGCGGAACTGTGCCGCGTTTGACGACTGTCGACGTTGCTGGTCCCGTTGCTGGAAATCCGATTGCTCCTGCCACATCGTTTGCAGCACGTTCGCCTCCGCCTCCGCCTTCACTCCGCCAGCGGTGGCTTGCAGCCAGAGGGTCAGTGGGCCGGACGAACTGCTCCGGGCCTCGTCCAGGGCTGTCGTCCAGGCCGCGTTTTGAGCCCCGCGGAGGTCTGACAGCTGTTGCTGCACCTGCCGCTGCTCGGCCTGCAGAGCCTCCAGGGTTTGTTGCTGAGAAGAGTCGAGGACCGCTGCGATCTCAGCCGCTGTGACGCCCGCTGGTCCGGCCTGATATGACAATGCCAGTTCCTCAGCAGTCAGCGGTCGCAGGTAGGCCCGCGCTTCTTCAATAGTGCCAGCCAGCGGCGGATTGATGTCTGACAGTCGCTGGCCAAACAGGAACCGGGCTTTCCCCCGCAGAAACGGCTGCAAGGTTCCCTTGCGATAACTGGTGCCCTCCTGACGCCCGTTACGATACAGGGTGATGGAGTTGTCGCTGGCGTAGACGATGGCCACATGAATCAACTGGTCAGGTCCGGACGTCTCAGCTGCACCACCTGGCTCCTGAGTCCGATTGAAGAAATCACTCCCCGGCAACCAGTGCCGCGGTGTCAGTTCGCCAAAGACAATGGAATCAAAGAGTCTCCCTTCCAGCGTCTCCAGACCGATGACTCCGCCCCCGCGCTGATCCGGATTGGCCAGCGTCACCCAGGCCTCCAGAGTTTTCTCATGGATGTCGCGATCCAGCGGTCCGGTCCGCAAGTTCGCGGCCACTCCGTCCAGAATCAACCGACCGTCGCGAATCATGGCCCCGCCGAGCAGTTCGCCGTGGAGCTGTCCAACACGATCCCGCGCGTCACCCTCGAAACTCCATCGCGCATCCGGAGTTGGCAGTGTGCCGGAGCTGGCCTGTCCGCGTCGCTGAAGCACGACTGTCTGAGCTGGAACTTCGATTGCGGCAATCGCGTCGCGAAGCTGCCGTGAACGTGCCATCAGTTCCTGCTGTTGCGAGGCATGCAGTGCTTGTTCACGAAGCCGATCCGCCACCGAACCCGCCGCTGCCAGCCACGCGTCGGCCAATTCACTGCGAATGGAATCCTTCAACTGCTGCAGTTCATGATGGTTCTTCTCCAGTCGCTCCGGAGCATCAATCAGGACCTGTCCGGGACGACTGCTGGCAAAGATCCCGTACAGGGCGTGGAAGTCGTCCTGACTGATCGCATCGAATTTGTGATGATGGCACCGTGCACAGGAAACGGTCAGGCCCAGAAAGGCGCGGGAATAGACATCGATCTGATTGTCCACCACCTTCATCTGATCTTCCAGAGCGTCCACGGGGACGAAGCCCAGCTCCACCATCCGCAGATGCGCTGGGCCGATCGCCGACTCGTTCCAGCCCTCGTCGGCATTCCAGCGTGGTTCCGGCAGCAGATCCCCGGCCAGATGCTCAAGCACCAGCTGACGATAAGGAACATCCTGATTAAAAGCCCGGATCAGATAGTCACGGTATCGATGGGCATTGGGCAGTTCCGGATCACCCTGACTTCCATGAGATTCGCTGTAACGCATCAGGTCCATCCAGTGCCGTGCCCAGCGTTCACCGAACCGTGGTGAGTTCAGCAGTCGGTCGAGGACCGTTTCAAAAGCCCCCGGAGACGAATCGGCCAGGAACGCCTGCAACTCTTCCACAGTCGGCGGCAGCCCCGTCAGCACAAAGGTGGCGCGGCGTAATAAGGTCTGTCGGTCAGCGCGAGACGCGGGCTGCAGGCCAGCTGCCGCCATCCGTGACAGCACGAACCGATCCACGGGATGTTGAGACCATTCGGCAGCACGTTCCGCAGGCGGTTCGGTTCGCTGGACAGGTTGCAGGCTCCACCACGTACTGCGGCGAGCGAAGACCGCTTCCCAGGAAGTGGCCTGCGCGAGTTGCTCGGCTGTTGGTGGTGTCTCACGAGGATCAGCTGCCCCCGTGGAAATCCAGTGATCGAAATCCGCAATCACAGAATCACTCAGCCGGCCACCACCTTCCGGCATTTCCAGCCCGGAAATTTCATGCCGCAGAATCGCGAGCAACCGACTTTCGGACGGCTTGCCGGGAACGATGATCTGACCGCCATCACCACCACGCAGCAGACCTGCCCGGTGGTCGAGCGCCAGGCCACTGTCAGCCTGATTGATGGAGTTATGACACGGATAGCAGTGCTCCACCAGCACCGGGCGAATGCGTTCTTCGAAAAACTGACGCTGCTGTTCTGACAGTTCTGCACGGGCCGATAACCCCACGACGATCAGTGCGGCCAGACTGCAAAGTACCCGATTCAGACCCCATGGAAACAGCATCGGGCAGTTCCTGCTCTGGAATATTGAAAGCAGCATTCAGATCAATGCGGCGGTCTTGTCTTGTCTGGACCGCACCAGCGGAAACTGAGTCCCAAAGAAGCACCCGCTGGAACGGGCTGGCATACGCGGCAGACACAGCCTTAGTCTTGCTTTGGCTGCAATCCGCGGAGTATTCCATACCGCACGCCGCAGGCAGCATTGTAACAGCAGAGTCCACACGCGTCCGCAACATTTGCATCGCAATCGGGGAAAATGTCAGCGGCAGGTCGACTTGAGCTCACCGGGCGGCAGTACGGCGAGCCACTCAGTTACAAAGAGGGGCGTTGGGTGCGGTGACTCAAGGTCTCCCTGAAATTCTCTGCTTGGTGGCATGTTGAACGCAGCGGGACGGATGCCCTCGCATTAAAGATTCAGTCGGGGGATCAAGATTCCATCCGGGGACACAGCACTTTTCAGTTGCCGTTCAGGACTTCGAATTCCGTAATACAGCCCCCGTGATTGTGATCCTGCCAGCAGACTACATCACAGCAGAGTTGAAGCAGTTCGTAACAAACCGGCAATTGTCGATGTGCAACGGGCGACCTGCCAGATGCGGTGTCCCCACTTGCCTTCCGTATGTCGCTCAATGCGGATGGCACATGTCTGATCGTCACAGTCCAACTGCTGCCGCTGGTGGTTCCGAGGCTTCATTTGGGACAGTGGCACTTTCCGCTGCGAGCTTATCAGGGTTAAAATCCGGCCAGGTCTCCCGCATCCACTCCGCGGCATCATAGATGGTGATGAACCTGCGTCGGGGATAGACGGGACGTGCAGGGAGTTCCAGACGTTCGGCCTGACCAGCGTCGCCCTGCAGTGTGCGATCCACAATCGCATCAATAGTTTCAATTTTCCTCAGATCCGGATCCATTCCATACTGATCCGAAAACGGTGAGATTTTGTTTTCATCAGGGTCGAGGCTGCGGCCTCCCAGCAACACCAGTTCTTCCAGTCGACGCAAAAGCTTGTTCAGCATCGTGCTGGATGCAGCGGGATGACACAGAAAGCGAGCGATTTGTCGGGGGTCGTTTGAGCTCGCTGCCAGAGTAAGGTCGCTTTGCAGGATACCAGAGTAGGGTTCCCTGAATTCCAGTAACAGACGCAGATTGGCTTCAGCGAGGCGATAGCGACTGGAGGCGTCCAGCTGATCCGCAATCGCGAGCACAGCCCGTTCTGTGCGATCGTCATAGGGGTTGACCGTATGGACATGTGAATCAGATCGCTGCAGAGTCTGGCTGGCAAGCTGCAACGCATGACTGAGCGGATCCACTGCGGCATTTTTCAGTTCGTCTGAAACGTGTGGCAACAGCGCCATCAGAATTCCGGAAAGTCGCCCGGGAAGAATCGGGTCCCTCGTTTTTCGCAGCTCATCCAGTGTCGCATTCCAGCGGATTTCGGACTGTTCCCGCGTCAGTCGTACGGCGAGCTCTCGGAATGGAATGGCACCAATCTCCGGTGATCCGGACACCAGAATCTGAGCAAACAGTTCATCCCAGACGACGGCGATCTGCTGATCGTCAAGGCGGGGAATGACGGCCTGCAACGCCAGACTTCGGATGTTGTCTGCCACGCCTGTTGACTTTTGATTCAGCCATGTGACGAAACTGCGGGCCGCGGGAGCGGACATTCGAGCTGCCAGAGGCTCCGATACACCCGCAAACAGCGACACACTGAAGTGCTGTGGTGTGACGAGAACGACATTTGGCGATTCATGTTGCAACACCTCAATCAGTCGCCGCAGATGACTTTCGCACTGGTCTTCAGAAACCTGCAGCGCGAGCAATCGCA
>CAIYBH010000360.1 GCA_903924405.1 uncultured Planctomycetaceae bacterium
CATCTGCTCAAGCTGCGCGTTGCCGATGAAGAACGCCCGCAGTCCCTCTGCATGCTGCGGGTATTGATTGATCAGAGAGTCCGGATCCGGATTCTCACCCCGATCAATACGCTCCAGACAATCAGCGAGTAATTGATCAAGCTCAGAATTACCTGCCGTCGATTCCTCACCACCCATCGCAGTCACCGCTTTCTATGAATACTTCAGATCAATGCTGCAGGCCCGCGTCGGGAAGCAGCGTTCGCAGTTGATCAAGGCCGCGTCTCAGCAGCCCTGCGACGGCTGGGACCGTCCGACCCAGCGACTCGGCAATCGCTGCAACGCTCCGCCCCTGCAGATAACGCTGCAAAACAACCTCACGCTGCTCATGCGGCAGCTGCACCAATGCATCAGCCAGCAGCAGCAACCGTTCATTGCGAACCGCTGCCTGACTTGGAGATGTCTGATCAGCGGCCAGACAGGCCTGCAGGCCCAGTGCCGAGGAGTCTACGCTGTTTTCCAGTAACTGCTGCTCGCGGCGAATATCACGTCGATCACGATGCAATCTGCGATATTCATCCACCAGCACATTTTTCAGCACCTGACGCAGCCATGCCAGCAGAGATTGCTCATCACCGACCGGGCTGACCGCCAGTGACTCAGCTGCCTTCACCAGCGTGGCCTGCACCACGTCAGCGGGATCCAGTTGATTGCGAAATCCAGGACCCAGACTGGCGCAGGCCAGAGCCCACAGGTAACCGCGGTATTTCAACGCGAGGTCCTGAAGTTCGTTTCTTTGCTCAGTCATCGAGTTCTCCCATGACAGCCACCTGAGAGCATCCTTCAGATCTCCTCAACGACGTCCGGCCTGCAATCAACCGGACTTTCTTCGGAAAAAAGACAGTTCCCGGGAATTTCGCGAAAATGCCGGGTTTTCTTCAGATCTTCCTCGTGCGATTTCCATCTGGCAAGCCACAACCCGCAGCGAATCCGCAGGACATTGCTGCGGTCGACGTGGATACCACCGAAGCGGAGTGTGGTGACAGCAGGTTCATGAGCACCCGTAACGCTGGCACTGTCAACCCCTGCCTCCTTCTCAATCGCGACAGCATCCCGTGCCGGTACAACAATGGGATCGCAACGTTCCACCTGAGACGCCGCGATTGTGATCTGGTGGGCGTGTTGGAGAAACTACGGATGAACACGGATGCTGAGGCACAAGGGGTTAGCAACGAGGGATGTTGGGGTTTGCGGCTCAGGTAGAACTTCGCCCTCCCCGGATCGGCCCTCCCGATGGCTGTGCGAACACCGAGCCGGCTCACGCGATCAGCTCTGCTTCTACCCGGGCTGCCGGTGCCTCAGGTGCTGCATAATTCTTAACCAACTGCACTGCTGGCTTTTTTGACCATCCATCTTTGTGATGCTAATCCGACCACCACGATGAGCATAGACTCTGCTATCGATTCCGACCTGCAACCTGTGCCAGTAAGGCACGCAGTTCTGCGGCGAGTTCCGTCTGTTCCTCGATCAGATTCGTGGTCTCCCCCGGATCACTCGCAAGATTGTACAACTGCTCCTGCGCTCCCGTCACAGTCTCCGGCAAGGCAAACTGTTGCAGTGGCGGCTGCTGGTAGTTGTTGCCACCGGAACCCGCATGGGCGATGTATTTCCATGAACCTCGACGAATCGCCAGGGTTTGTGCACCACGGAAGGCCTGAGTCACCAGATACGGGCGTATCGGCGCTTCCGCCTCGCCCTTCAACACTGGCAGCAGACTGAAACTGTCATCACGAGTGTCCGATGGGTACGGTTCGCCCACAATGTCCGCGACCGTGGCCAGCACGTCCGTCAGACTGGCAAGCTGGTCCGTCTCTGTTGCGGCAGCCACAACGCCCGGCCAACGGACCAGCAGCGGCACACGGTGACCACCTTCCCAGTTGTCTCGCTTCATGCCACGCCACGGGGCCGCTCCGTCGTGGCGATGATCCGTGCGCATACTCACCACCGTGCTGGTCTCAGGACCGTTGTCGCTGGTGAAGATGAACAAGGTCCTGTCCAATACGCCTCGCCGTTCCAGAATCCCTGTCAGCTGGCCAACAATGTCGTCCAGTTCCAGCAGAAAATCCCCATGCGGTCCCGCTCCGGATTGCCCCTGAAATCGGCTGCTGGCAAATGACGGCAGATGGACGGCCTGTGTCGAGTGGTACAGAAAAAATGGCTGATCAGGATGCTCGTCCAGATGCTGTTCCAGCAGCTGTCGACTGCGTTCCAGAAACACCTGATCTACCGACTGCATGGGAAAGTCCGCGGCGATCATGCCAGCGCGGCAATCGTTGGCATAGGGATGCCGCGGTAGTCCCGATTTGTCCAGCGGCATGGTCGGAGGCACCGGGATCCGATCGCCATCGATAAAGGCGTACAGCCAGTCGGTGGTCGGACAGCAGGCCGTGCCAAAAAAACGGTCGAACCCATGTGCCAGAGGGCCACCTTCCACTGGCCGCGAAAAATCAATCCGTGGAATCGCTTCCGGACGCCCGTCATGGATCGGCTGACCGGCGGCATCCTGAAATGTCAGTCCCAGATGCCACTTGCCCACTGCCCAGGTGGCATACCCATGCTGCCGCAGCAGGCTGGCCAGTGTCGTTCGCCCCGGAGAAATCAACGATGGACCTCCGGCCCCTGTGAACACGGTGCCGCCGCGAGGTACCCGGAACGGCATCTGACCTGTCAGCAGTCCGTAACGCGTCGGCGTACACACGGTCGCAGGACTGTGGGCATCGGTAAAACGCAGGCCCTGCTGCGCGATGCGATCAATGTGCGGCGTCGCCACTCGGGCCCGCGCGTTGTAGCACCCAGCGTCACCGTAGCCGAAGTCGTCCGCCAGAATCAGCACGATGTTCGGACGTTCGCCCGCCGGCAACACCCTGACGATCAGCAATAACAACAGGATGCACCTGACAGCACTCATACAACTCTGCTCCCGCGACTCACAACCAACTCCAGCACAACTCTCTTCGCCAGTCATGCTGCCGAGCAGGCCATCCGCCTGTGACCATCAGTCATGATTTAAAATCGCTCTTTGTGTGGATGCAAATATTTAATTTAACTAGTGTGTGATATCTTAAAACACCTAATGCGTGCGGGAGAGGGTGGCGGGGAATGGATCCACGACCTGTGCATGGGAACCCGCGAACATCGCAGGATGATTGCATGATCGTCATCCGCAGACTCTTCCATCACCCGAACTCAATCCGTCCCCGCAGAGTGAACACGCCTCGCTCGTTGGTTTTTTCCATTCCCCATTCCCCTCACGCGTCGCCCGGGGGCAAAGAAAGCACGGGGCCTGCCGATCTCTTCGACTGAGCCTGAGTACTTCCTGTGCTTCAGTACTTCGGGAAGATTGCGGGAGTTGGAAATCGCTCCTCCGGATTTGACGCATCGTCGAGATACTCTTCGCGAGGTACCTGCACCTGAGGCCAGTTGCCGGGACGAATGCGCACAACCCGGCCCGTGCGAATGCCCTCAATGATCAGATCCGTCTCAAACCGAATCTGAATGCCGCTGCTTCCCAGAGGCACTGGCCCCTCAGCTTTCGTCACCTCC
>CAIYBH010000361.1 GCA_903924405.1 uncultured Planctomycetaceae bacterium
CTGTGGTCAGCACGTCGTCCACGATCAGAATGCGCTCGCCGGTGATCACATGGGGGTCGCGAATCCGAAACACTGCGTTCTGGTTTTCAAATCGCTGGCGGACAGAGACGCGTTTCTGCGGTCGCGATGCTCTGGATTTGCAGAGCACGTGCACATCACAGGGAACATGCAGCACCTGAGCGATCTCTTCGGCAATGATCCACGCCGGATTGAAATGCCGAACCATGCGTTGCCGCCAGTGCTGCGGAATCGGAACCACTCGGTCAATGCCCAGCGCTGCCAGTTCAGCCTGACGATGCACAGCCAGCAATCGTCCCAGCGATCGAATGCGTACGGCCGAGTATGACCACTTGGCGGATAACATCGCCGTCCGAAGCCACTCGTCATACATTCCCAGGCAGACCACCGAGTCAAATCGCAACCGACGACTTCGACAGTGAATGCAGCCCTGAGTCGTGTCGGACCATGGCCCGATTTCCGCCGAACAGCGCTGGCAGCGAAACTGCGGTGCCGGACACAGTTTGTTTGTGCACTCGTCGCAGTAACAGGTATGAAACCCGACACCTGCGGAATCGGCCTGACCGCACAAGGAGCACTGCAGCGGCGCCAGAAAATCCATGACTGCTGACAGAGTGGACGTCAGCAGTTCTGTTACCCCGGACGCCACCAGTCACACTCCGCCAGTTAAAGCCTGCTGCGGAGTCTTCCATCGGACGGGGCTGCGTGCCCCGGACACATTCCGACAGATCCGCAGACAGCATTGTGGCCAGCACCTGCCACCTGATGCAAGCAGAATCTGGTGGAATTGTATGTCACCCGATGGTGTGTTGATCGCTATAGCGGCAGGTGGACTACTTTCCGTCCTTTTTCGGTGACTTTTTGCCGGCTTTCTTCTGTGTTTTCTTCGCCGCCGGCTTTGATTCGGACGCGCCAAATACCCGATCCCAGCCGCTGACGAATTTCTTCGACGCTCCGGTGTGTACTGTATAGCCTGTCATTCTTCATTCCTTCAGCAAGAGTGTTCTGAAACCTGATTTGAAACAGACGGCGCTGGCCGGTTTATGGCCGAGACCAGCGAACTTCACCGTCGACAAGTGTTGAAACGACCTGTCCTGTGAGTGTCAATCCGTGAAATGGTGTGTTGCGCCCGGCAGACTGAAAACGCCCTGCATCCACGGTCCAGCGTGCCCCCGGGTTGATCAGAGTGATATCGGCAGGATGGCCGACACTGAGCGTTCCCTGCGACAAGCCAAGGACCGCTGCCGGTCCGACGGTCAGGCGCGCAAGGAGTTCCAGCCAGGTCAGGTGCCCCGGCTCAATCAGTGCGGTGACGCAGACCGCCAGAGTCGTCTCAAGTCCACTGATTCCAAACGGAGCCACGTCGAGTTCGACCTGCTTCTTTTCGAGAGCACGCGGCTGATGGTCGGATGAAATCGCCGTAATTGTTCCGTCTTTCAATCCGCCAATTAACGCGTCGACATGGTCTCGCGTTCGCAGAGGCGGATTGACCTTGTACATCGTGTCAAAACTGGACATCACTTCATCAGTGAGCAGCAGGTGATGCGGAGCGACGTCACAGGTCACCGCGATCCCATTCGCTCTGGCCTGACGAATGCGGGACACAGAGTCACGAGTGGTGACGCACATCACGTGAACCCGCCCCCCGGTCAGTTCCGCCAGCGCGATATCACGCCCTGTCATGATGTCCTGAGCGGCTGCGGGAATGCCACGCAGCCCCAGGCGAGTCGACTGAAAGCCCTCATGCATCACTCCCCCGTCCGCCAGCTCAGGCACCATGGCAAAGTGCAGCACAGGTCTGTGAAACATGCGTGTATATTCCAGCGCACGACGCATCACTTCCGAATTCGCCACGGGGTGTCGGGCATCCGAGAAGCCAACTGCTCCGCCCTGTACCAACTGACCGATCTCTGCCAGCTCTTCGCCCTTGTGCTGCTTGGTGATCGCTCCCAACGGAAAAACGCGGCAGTGACGCGCCCGATCCGCCTGCAGTCGCACAAATTCAGCCGCCGAGCGATTGTCAATTACCGGACTGGTGTCTGTCTGAGCCGCAATGGTGGTGAAGCCACCGGCCAGAGCAGCGAGGGTTCCTGTCGCGGTACTTTCGTCTTCTTCGTAACCCGGTTCCCGCAGTGAGACGTGCAGGTCAATGAACCCCGGGCTGACAATCAGTCCCGTTGCGTCAAGACACGGAAAATCACCCGCGTCCTGCCCTGCCCCCGACGGCTGCTGGCCTGCAGGCTCAATCGCGGCGATTTTTCCATCGACAACACGCACGTTGGCAATTTCATCACGCCCACTGGCCGGATCGATCACCCGACCTCCAGCAATCAGCAGATTTCTCACGCCACACCTCTCTGGCCCGCCCGGCGTTCTTGTGCCAGCAGCGACAAACAGGCCATGCGAATCAACAGCCCATTGGAGACCTGGTCCAGAATCACGGAGTGTGGACCGTCGGCCACCTCCGGCGTCAACTCGACGCCCCGGTTGATGGGCCCCGGTGCCAGCACCAGCAGGTCCTTCTTCGCACGACGGATCCGCTCACCATTCATCCCGAACAGAGTCGCGTATTCGGTGATGGACGGAAAAAAAGCACCCCGCTGACGTTCGAACTGCACCCGCAGCAGATTCACACAGTCCACTTCCGGAAGAATCTCGTCGAGGTTCCAAGCCACTTCCACTCCCAGCTGACGGATTTCCGGTGGCACCAGAGTCGATGGTCCGCACACGATGACCCGGGCTCCCAGCTTGACCAGCCCGTGAATGTTCGAACGGGCGACGCGGCTGTGACGAATATCGCCGACAAGAGCCACAGTCAGTCCGGCGATGCGCCCGCGATGCTGACGGATCGTGTAAATGTCCAGTAGCCCCTGCGTCGGGTGCTCGTGCGTTCCATCGCCGGCGTTCAGCACACCCGCCTTCAGATGCCGCGACAACAGATGCGGAGCCCCAGGGGTGCGGTGTCGACAGACCACCATGTCCACGCCCATCGCCTCAATCGTCAGTGCCGTGTCAATAAAGGTCTCACCCTTCGACAAACTGCTGGAGCTTGCAGAAAAGTCGACGGTATCGGCACCCAGGCGACGTGCCGCAAGACTGAAGCTGGTTCGTGTCCGCGTGGAGTTTTCGAAGAACAGATTGGCGACCACAATCCCTTTCAACACACTCAGGCGTTCTGTGCCATGGTGCGTCAACACCTTCAGGGCGTCGGCCAGTTCAAAGACCGTGGTCAACTGCGATGCGGTCAGTCGCTCCAACCCCAGCAGATGCTGCTCACCCCATGGCCCATTGACGGGAAGTTCAGACAGTTGCATCGTCGCTCGGCGACTCCCTGATAATGGAATGATTTCTGCAGCACGGCGTACCGCAGAGGCGTTGACGATCACTGGTTCCGACAGACGGCCTGCTGCCGGCGGCATTCCCGGCCGCGATACAGCGCAGAGCGCAAGTTGCCCGATATGGCCGCGGTTGTGAACTCTAGTTGCGATTGGGACGGGCTTCAATTCACACCCGTGACGCTGGCGACGTTTCCCGAATTCTCTACCCCGTTGAAGACGTCGCGGAGTCCGAAATCCTGCAGACCCCAGAGGTGCTGGGAATCATCACGCTTGCGCCCCAACAGCCGGTGCTTCGGGTAGCAGCCCTTCACTGCCGCTGAATGTCGGACAATTGGGCAATGCCGAGCCGAGCAAGATCCAGCATCCGATTCAGCATCTCCTGATCAAACGGCGCCCCTTCTGCTGTGCCCTGCACTTCAATGAAGCGTCCCGAGCCCGTCATGATCACGTTCATGTCCACTTCCGCGCGACTGTCCTCCTGATAGTCCAGGTCCAGCACGGGACATCCCTCAACCACTCCGACACTGACTGCGGCGACCGTGTCGGTCAGCACCGGCCGCGAGAAACTTTCCGGTCGTGCGGCCACAATCTGCCTCACGGCATCCGCCAGCGCGATAAAGCCCCCGGTGACGCTGGCTGTTCGAGTTCCCCCGTCCGCCTGAAGTACGTCACAGTCAATCGTAATCGTGTGCTCACCGAGTGCTGCAAAATCCACAACCGCCCGCAGGCTGCGCCCGATCAATCGCTGAATCTCTGTGGTTCGTCCATCCACTTTGCTGCGATCCCGAGCCTTGCGCGGGGATGTACTGCCAGGCAGCATGTTGTACTCCGCTGTGACCCAGCCCAGTACAGGTTGCAGTGGATCTTTCGATTTTCGCCACGGAGGAATCGATTTCTCGACACTCGCCGTGCACAACACCATCGTGTTGCCCGCTTCCATCAGCACACTGGACAAGGCCGTCTTTGTGAACCCCCGCTGCACCTGAATCGGTCGCAACTGGTCGGGTGTTCGCTGATCATGTCGACGCATGCTTTGCTTTCATCGTGTTCAGAATCGCGGCCCGGCCGGAATGTGGTGTGCCGTTGGTCTCAGGTCTCTGTCGCCCGTTATTCCACAGTCACCGCTTGTTCCACCGATTTCCACGAGCTCACGAACTGCACCAGTCCAAGATAGAGCGTCGTCATCATCACATCACCGAGGAGGGTGCCCTTTGCAAAGGGCAATCCCATCACCAGACAGTCCCGGAATCCGGCGGCGGTCTGCGGATACAGGTACTGCCCGTTCAGTGGCATGCACCAGACTCCGGTATTGCTGATCAGAAAGAACAGCACGGCAGCCAGCAGCCCGGAGCCCACGTTGCCAGAGACGCTTCGCGGTGAGACAACACGTCCCGCCAGAGCGATCACCAGGTACGCGGCGTAATCAAAGGCCATCGAACCGTAAAAGCCGTAACCGGTCTGGTAGTGCAGCACACCGTCAGAAACCAGTCGCGCTGCCAGTGGGACACACAAGGCCAGCCACAGTGGTCGCACAACGGTCCCGCTGAGCACCGCCAGCGCTGCCATGGCAGAAAAATTATCGATCGGAAGTGGAACAAATCGCAGAACGACGGCCACCACAGCGGCCAGAACCACCACCGCTTTCACTGAATATTTCATCGGACTGCTTTCACTCAACTCTCGAAAAACTAATTCACCCGTCGCAGAATATCAGATCCCGCCACAGACTCTATCGCGGATTCCATCAGGTTTCCCGTCTCATTCGACATTTCCCGATGCACCACGCTGCAAACGGTCATTCAACGCAATTCCCAGGCCCGCCTCGGGAAATCTTCGCGCGATAATAACATCCAGGCCGGCTGAGTCGAGATCGCGGAGGCCGGCAAAAAAGTTTGCGGCACAGATTTGCAGGTCGGCGTGTTCACAGATCCTGATGATTCTCTCAAATCCCGCCCGTTCCCGCTCTGCACCCCAGGTCAACAGCCCGCATCGTCGTCCGGACAGCGCTACGGCCTGCTCGTCTGTCCCCAGCAATTGCAGCGGAGTCCGCGGGGCATAGTGACGACTCAGCATGCCCGGCGCCGGTTGCGCCGCATCGTCCCGATTCGGATCCGTCACGGCTCGCTCCACCGGGCCAATCAGACGCTCCAGAGCCTCCAGTGGAAACCCTCCGGGGCGCAGGACCACAGGAGTGTCCGACATCAGCGAAACCACCGTCGATTCCACGCCCACTCCGCAGGGTCCACCGTCCAGAACATAATCCACTCGCCCCCATAATCCATCCACCACGTGTTGCGCTGTCGTGGGGCTGATGCCCCCGAAGGGGTTGGCACTGGGGGCGGCCAGCGGTCGACCCGTCCGCCGCAGTAATTCCTGAGCCAGCGGATGCTGCGGAACACGAACTCCGACGCCCGGAAGTCCGGCAGTTACCAGGTCTGAGATCTCCGGGCGTTTCGGCAGCACCATCGTCAATGGGCCGGGCCAGACGGCGTTCGCCAGAATCATGGCGCGCTCCGGAATTTCCGCGACGACGTCCCCCAGCTGCGTGGCACTGGCCACGTGCACAATCAGGGGATCAAATGTCGGTCGCTGCTTGGACTCAAACACCGCAGCTACCGCTCGAGCATTCGTGGCGTCGGCCGCAAGGCCGTACACTGTCTCTGTGGGCATGCCCACCAGACGCCCGGACAGCAACAGTTGGGCTGCCCGCTGAACGTCCGTGCCAACGTCCGTCTGCATCCCCCGCAGTTCGCTGTCTGGTCCCTTCACGGACATCGCGCCGCCATTTCCACAGTCTCGCTGACTCTCTGCAGTGCAAATCAGTCCACGAAAACGACAAGACTGGTCACGTTGTCACGCGATCCCGCATCCAGAGCCGCCTTCACCAGCTGCTCGGCAACAACCTGCGGATCGTCTGATGACCGCATGAATCGTGCAATCTCCGCGTCGCTCAGTCCATCATTCAGGCCGTCACTGCACAGTAGAAATCGATCGCCGGATTTTGGAGTCACTTCCACGACGGCCGCACCCGTGACACCATCACGACATCCGAGGTACTTGTAAAGTACGTTGCGGTAGCGGTGAGTTCGCGCTTCTTCCGGGCTGATGGTTCCGGAATCCAGCAAGGCCTGGGTGATCGAGTGGTCTACGGTCAATTGTCGCAGTCGGGACCCACGCAACTCATACGCGCGGCTGTCGCCCACTCCGGTGAAGTACAACGAATCCCCGATGCGAACGGCCAGCACAATGGTGGTGCCCATGTTTCGCAAACCGGGCTCTTCACTCAACGTCAGAATCTCGGTGTTCGCCGTGACGATGGCTTTTTCAATCCCTGAGGACACTACCTTACCGGCTGGTTTCTCCAGCAGCAGCAACGCTTCCAGACTGCGCGGAACGACATCCACAGCCTTCGCACTGGCCCGCTCGCCAGCACTCTGACCGCCCATGCCGTCAGCAACAATAAAGACACGCTGCTGACCGTCAAGGTAGCAGGCGTCCTCGTTGTTGTCTCGGTAGTTTCCGGTCACGCTGAGGTGACCTGCCCGAATTGAAATCATGAATCCGCCTGAAGAATCATGAACGGCCCGAATCCGTCGTACCGCGACAGATTGCACCGTTCCCGCTCTGCGTGCCGAAACTCGGCCACCGAACTGCCATTGCCCCGTAATTCTGAGGTGGTCCATGAACCGTGACGCTCAGGACCCACCCCCTCGGGATTTCTTCGAACCGCGAATTGCACCCCGTCAACCCGCACTTCTGCAGTCAACCGCAAATTGTCGGGAAAAATTCACGAAAACGCAACATTCTTCCCATTCTCCGCAGGCCGTAACAGCAAATTTCTGCCGTCAGACGCAAAAACCGACTAAATTACGCCGTCTCCACTGCCACACAATGTCCCGAACACGTCCGAAAGACCCAGGGTGGTCGAGGAAATCAAGAGTTCCCCGGCTTCAAATCCTGCTGAGGCTCCCAGCATCCGCCCCTGACCTTCCACAAGGCGAAAAACACGTTCCTTACCCGGCGGGAACTGAGTCTGATAGCAGCGGATCGCGGCAATCTTCGTCGCCAGCGTGGCCGAAATGTCCGAGACAAATGTCCCGCCCCCGGTTGGCACGTTCAATGTCTGCAGGCCCAGTGGATACCACAGTTGCTTCTGAATTCGATGCACTGGCAGCCCCGGAAAATACTCGTCCCACTTCGAAAGACGCGAATAAAACACCGCAGCATCCGTGATCTGCATGGCCTGCCAGTGGTCCGGTGACGCCATCGGTGTCCGATCCGCGATGCCCAGTACCAGCTTCGGACGCCAGCGTCGAAAGACCCTCGCCAATTCCACCCGACTCTCAAAACCATCAAACAAACGACGATTGGGCAAGGTCAGCGTCTCTCGCATCTGCACCCCAAGTGCTTCACCTGCCGCCCGCGCTTCCTGCAGTCGCACTTCCGGCCCGGGACTCAAAGGAGTCGGTTCGCCGTCCGTCAGATCCACAATGCCCACCCGATAGCCCTGCTGAACCATCCGCGCCAGCGTCCCGCCGCAGCCAATCTCTACGTCATCCGGATGCGCACCCACTGCAATGACGTCAAGCGATTCAGGCAGCGATTCCGTGCTTTCATGCATTGTGCACCAAATTCTTTTTCCGACTGGAATACTCTTGATTCGGCGGGTTCAGAAAAGGGGTCAGGAACCTAGGCAGAAAAAGGGGGCGGGAACCAATAGTGCGAAGCACCCTTCGGGCCGGTCAGAAAAAGGGGTCAGGAACCAATAGTGCGAAGCACCCTTCGGGCCATTTGGCTATTGGTTCCTGACCCCTTTTTCTGACCTTCATTTGACTATTGGTTCCTGACCCCTTTTCTGAACCCTGACCGCGCGCATCACTGACGAACCGTGCCCACCGGATCCCAGAGTGCTACGTTCGGGTCGTTGGGGACCACAAACAGTTCCACTCGCCGGTTGCGCTGACGCGAAGATTCCGCTGTGGCGTTCTCCAGCGGATGAAATTCACTGTATCCCATCGCTGCCACTCGCTGCGGTTCCACACCCATTCTCATCAGCTCCAGAATCACAGCGTCCGCTCGGTCCGTGGACAGATGCCAGTTTGTCGGATGTTTCAGTGCTGTTTCCGGACGCACGATGTTCTGGTCATCGGTGTGACCCACCACCAGAATCTTCATGCCCTTCGCTGCCCCGCTTGTGACGCTTGAGGCGAATTCCTTCAGCAGCGGTTCCGCTTCTGGTCGAATGGCGTCACTGCCCAGATCAAACAGAATGTCGGATCGGAAGCGATTCAGACCGGTGGCCGGGTCGTATTCAAAGCCTTCTCCCGACAGAGCTGGGTTGATCCCGGCGCCGTCTCCCGTGCTTCCATCCAGCGCCTGCGCATATCGATTGGCAAGGCCATCTCGTTCCGCGGCAAAATTGTTCAGCCGCTCGTTCATCGTCGCCATTTCACCCTGAGTATCCGCCAGTTGCGAGAGCAAGGCCTGGTTCTCAGAGCTCAATCCCTGCAGGGCCTGATTGGCCTGCGCCCACTCCTGCTGCAGCCGCTGGTTTTCAGCGTACAACTCGCGAGCATGCAGCTGGGCACTCGTCAGATCTCCATTCTTCCGGTTCAGGCAGCACCCTGATGCGGTCAGCACCAGGGGCACAGCCACGAAAATCATGCGAAGAAAATGACGGCTCATCATTCCGGTCATCCTGACTGTCAGAAACTCAAACCAGGGAGAGACTCCCTGATTCGTGGCTCGTGACTACGCTCCTACCCGCCGAACCAAACCAAGACCGTTCGCTTCGGACGACCTCGTGAACCCGCGAGCAAATGTGCTGCACAGTCACGAGAATACGAGCGCAGAAACTCTGCGAAACTCCGCCAGAAGCGTACCCCGTCCCGGATTGGTCGGTGAAGGGACCTTTGAGCCTTTTCAGGATAAAAGCGGTGCGGAGCGTGGTTCCATCTGTCGGTTGCCGCACACAACAGCAGTTCCTGCCGAACCGGGCCGGTCAGCCCTGTCGACAACCGGCAGTTTCTGCCGCTGGGGAGACGAAAAAGGGGTCAGGTCTCTTTTCAGGTTGCGATTGCATACTAACCCGAAGCGCGAGCGAGGCCCCCCAGACGCGGTCTTCCTCGCTGGCGCTTCGGGTTGGTATGGGATTGACTGCTGTGGTAGCAGTCTTCCTCGCTGGCGCTTCGGGTTGGTATGACCGGTCAGAAAAGGGGGTCAGGAACCAACAGTGCGAAGCACCCTTCGGGCCATTTGGCTATTGGTTCCCGACCCCTTTTCTGACCTCCGAACCTACTTGATGCTGACCAGTTCCACGACAAAGTGCAGCGTGGCATTCGGGGGAACCGATCCGCCGGAGCCCTGAGATCCGTAGCCGAGGTCGGCAGGAATCCAGAGTTCGATCATGCCGCCCTCAGAAACCAGCTGCAGGCCTTCTGTCCAGCCTGCAATCACGCCATTCAGCGGAAAACTGGTGGTTTCGCCGCGCTTGTAAGAACTGTCAAACTCCCGTCCACTGTCCAGCCAGCCACGGTAGTGCACTTCCACATAACTCTGAGGCCCTGGTTTGCGGCCGTCAGCATTGCGCAGAATTCGGTAACGCAGGCCTGATTCGGTCTTCTGGAATTCCTTCGGAGCGTCCTTGTCGACCGGGCCAACTCCCGTCTGCAAAGATTCCCGGTCCAGAAACGTCACGGGTTCGCCAGTGCTGGAGGCGCCGGAATCACCAGCCGCCGCGTCTTCCATGCGTCCACCGGACGGCGATTCACAGCCGCTCAGATTCGCCAGCACCAACAGTCCCGCCAGACAGACACTCTTTGTACTCCACATCACTCCCGCTCTCCGTCTACAGACATCAGGTCACGTTCAATACCAGCATCGCCGTCGCCACAGATCGTTCGATTGCCGAGCCGCACCGCGGCGAAGTGACTCGGAGCCGGTTTTTGCCACATCCGAGCTCGGGAGTGCCCTGCCCCGGCAACCCCCCGCTGAAAGTCTCGGTGCGTTTTCCAGTCACGCAGCATTCTGATCATTCTCCCCGTGAACTGCAATTCGCTGCGCCGCTGGACTCCGTCGATTTTCCTGGCTCATCAAGCCCCTGAGGCTGACGTCGCACCGCACAGGTCAACCAGATCGTCCTGTGGCCCGCGTGCCGTTGCGGGGAACGCAGCGTACAGGAGGTGATGTGCCGTGGGATGTCGTCATTCCCACGGTTCCAGTGGCACCGGCGTCCGATTGGCGTGTGTTCCCCCGCATCAGGAGCCCAGCAGCGGACCTCGGGTAATTTTGACACCATTTTCAAGACGCTGCTATGGGACCGCGCACTCCTCGACTACACTGCCTGTACCCATTTCCTGCCTTATGGCCGGCGACTTCCTGACGGAGCTTCCCACCTGTGTCACTCAGTCCCCATTCTCCTCCCGGAATACACCAGCGGATTCAGCAGCGAAAGGCCGCGCTGGCAGCCATTCGCACAGGTGGACGCGAACGGCGGGCGGAGGGAAAAGCCGGGATTGAATGTTCCACATGGCTGTCGGACCAGATCGATCAGTTCGTGCGGGACAGTTTCAATTTTGTGGCCGGCGAGCGAGCCCGTGAACTCAAGGAGGCCTGCACTCTGCTGGCCATCGGCGGCAGCGGTCGAAAACGGCCGGCACCCTATTCCGACATTGATTTGCTGGTCATCTTTGACCCGCGACTGCAGTCGGAAGTTGAACCGCTGGTCACGGCGGCAATCCGGGATTGCTGGGATTCCGGTGCACAGCCTGCCTGCACGGTTCGCACGCCTGATGACGTGGTTGCCTTCTCGGCTCTGGATATCCCCTTCGCGACGTCTCTGATGGAAACCCGCGTGCTGCAGGGTAACTCGGGAATTGCCGAAGCCGCTCTGCAGCAGGTGCAGTCGAAAGTGCTCTCACGCGATCGCTCAGGGCTCATTCTGAAACTGATGGCATCGCGTCGCGAAGAATGGATCGCGCGCGGCAATTCCGTGAATCAGCTGGAACCGGACGTCAAGCGTTCTCCGGGCGGACTGCGCGACATTCAATTGCTCCGCTGGGTCGCTTTTCTGCGTCATGGAATTCCCGACCCTCAGGCTCTGCGTGGTGCCGGCGAGATCAGTGAGCAGGAGTTGGAACAGTTGAATCTTGCCGATGAGTTTCTCACCGCGCTGCGTTTTGATCTGCATGTGCAGCAGGGGCTGAAGCAGGATGTGCTGACCCGCGAACTGCAGCTGAAGATTTCCTCGGCCCGTGGCATTTCCGGCTCCAATCCTTCGCGGCCGGTCGAAGTTTTCATGCAGCAGTACTTTGACCATACGTCCCGAGTCGCCGCGATTGCGCGACGAGTCGCTGATGTGCCCAGAAAACTGCCGCTGCTGGCACGCCTGAAAAACGTGTTTCTGCCCAGGAAAAGTCCTCAGGGATTTCTGATCGTTGATGGCGTCCTGCAGGTGTCCCCGCAGTTCCTGCATTCACTTCAGGATCCTGTGCGAATTCTGGAAGTCTTCGTGGCCGCGACGCAGAACCAGGCACGACTGGCCCCCGAGCTCAAACGAAGGATTGGGCATGCCGCGGCCTCCCTGCCTGAAGAACTCACCTACGAAATGACGGAACAGTTTCGCGAAGTCCTGCGCAGTGCCCCGGGGCTGGCCGAAACGCTGCGCGCGATGGTCGAAACCCGAGTCCTCGACTGGCTTGTGCCGCCGTTTCGCGAAATTCGCAACCTGATGCAGTTCAATCAGTATCACAGCTTCACTGTCGATGAGCACACGCTGAAGACCATCGATGAGGTCACAGCGTTCGCCAGTGACAAGTCACCTGTGGGATCCGCCTATAAGGAAATCCGCCATCGCGCCACGCTGCATCTGGCCCTGCTGATGCATGACATCGGCAAAGGTCGTGTTGGGGACCACAGTGTCATCGGTGAACAACTGGCGGAGGAAGTGGCGGTTCGACTGCAACTTGCCGCCAATAAGAAAAGTATGCTCATGTTCCTTGTCCGGCACCACCTGATCATGCCGGATATCGCCTTCCGCCGCGATCTGTCGGATCGTGGCATGCTGATTGACTTCGCCCGCCTGATCGGCGCGCCGGAACAACTGCGCATGCTCTACTGTCTGACCGTGGCAGATATTCGAGCTGTCGGTCCCGACGTCTGGTCGGACTGGAAGGGAGAGCTTCTCGCAGACCTCTATGACCGCACCAGCCTGATTCTCAGCGGTCGTCCCTACAACCACCTTGAACGCGAAAAACTTCAGGAGATCCGCATGACAGTGCGGAAGTCCTTTATTCCCGCGGATCGGTCAGGACCGGATACGGCCGAAGAATGGCGACAATGGGCCGATCGACAGCTTGATACGCTGCCACCCATGTATCTGATGAATCAGCAGCCTTCCCGAATCGCACGCGATCTGGCCATGATTCAGCAGCTCAGTGAGCAGGATGTGAAGATTGAAGGCGAGTTTGATGCCGAAAAGGAACTGGTCAGTTATCGCGTGTTTGCTCCGGCACGCTTTGCCAATGGCAGCTTTCATCGCATTGCTGGTGTTCTGTCCGGACTGGGGATGGACATCATGGACGCGCAGATCTGCACGTCGTCCAATGGTTTTGTGATCGCGTCATTTCGAGTGCATGATCGTGATTTCAAGGGCGTCGTACCGCATTCCAGAATTGAATCTGTCGCAATCGTGATCGGTGATGTGCTGACCGCCCGAAAAGCCGTCGAAAGTGTCTTTCGCAAAAGTCGCGTCGTCCTGAAGAATCATCAGAAAGCGGTGATGATCAAACAGGATCCCAAAGTCGCGTTCGACAACGACTGTTCTCAGAGATACACCGTGATCGATGTGTTCGCCACCGACACTCAGGGATTGCTCTTCACGCTCGCACAAACGCTGTTCAACCACGGACTGACCGTCTACCTCGCTCGAATTGATACCAGTATCGATCAGGTCGTCGACGTGTTCTATGTGCTGGATCAGGACCAGAAGAAACTTGAAGATCATGAGAAAATTCATCAGATGCGGACGTCACTGCTGAATGAAATTCGCCAGATCAGCCAGTGAAAAACTTGATCCTGTCGAAATGTGACTCCTCGGTCCTCCCCGGGTTCAATGGACGTTCTACAGAGGAATTCTGTAGTGAGTCTTTTCAACCATGGATAGCACCGATGGGCGCGGATACAGTCTCGAACTGATTATGCTTGATCTGTGGTATCTGTGAAATCTGTGGTCAAATTCTGAATCCTTTGTTTTCAACCACGGATAGCACAGATGGCACAGATGCAGGACTGAACTGGCCCGGCCCTGGGATGTCCGGCTTCCTTCCGAAATCCGCCTCAACTCGTATTCAGCCATTTCCAATGCATGAAGAATCTCTGACACGCGCACTGCTGTCGCAGGTGGTGGATCTCGCACGTGTCCACCATGCGTTGACTGTGCGGCAGATCGAAGTGTCCTGCGGACCGCTCAGTGGAGTGGATTCTGTGCTGCTGCAATCCGCGTTTCAGAGAATCCAGACAGAATACAGCGGCTGCGAACAGGCAGAACTGACGATTGTCGATCCCGGGCTGCCAGCGCAGTGCCGACAGTGCCAGAATACTTTTCAGGTGGTCAATTTTCGGTTCCTCTGCCCGCTCTGTGGCTCAGGACAGGTGCAGGTTCTCGACGGTGACTGTCTGAAACTGCTCAACCTGCAGTTGCAGACTACTGAGTCGACCGGTGCCCCCACAGCCGCCCAGGCCCCGCCGACACTGGAATTCTGAGGGCTCGTGAGACGTGCCCCTTGTCGGTATACGATGCCAGACTCAACGGGATGTGCTGAAAAGAATTCGAACAGAGCGAATCTCTCCGTGCAGATCTTTCGAAGCAAATCTTTCAGAGCGAATCGCTCAGGGCCACCAGCACCGACAGCGTCAGCAGGATGGCTCCGAAAAGCCGCAACAACATCACACTCCGCGAATGCTGCGACTCAGCACCGCCAAATACCCGGGCCAGAATCCACGCCAGCAGTACGGCCCACAGTCCACGTAATGCATACACAATGTTGATCCGAGTGGCGTCACCGAAACGGCTGAGTGAATAGGACATGCTGAGCGCCTGAACCGCCATCAGCACTGTGCCGATCAGCATCGGACGCAGGACCTGCAGAGTCCGTAGTCGCACGGGCGAATCAACCCAGGGCAGCAACACTCCGGACATCAGTGCCGTGCAGACAAACATCACCGCCAGAAACTGCTCAGCACCGTGACGCTTGCCCCACGCCTGCAGTCCGGCATCAAACAGTGATAGCGAAATTGCGGCCAGCAGTGCCAGGCCAATCGTGATGGACACCCGCCTGGCCGATCGAATATTGCCGGACGACGCGCCGGAACCCGCCTGAATGAATCCAACACCCAGCGTGGCCAGCGCGGCACCGGTCCAGACGCGACCTGAAATGGCCTCGTCGGTCAGTACGGCCAGAATGATCGCCACAATAATGACTTTCACTCCGAACACCGGTGTTGCGACAGACACGTCGCCCTGTTGAAAGGCCAGATATGTGAACATCTGCCCGGCAACAAAACACACGGC
>CAIYBH010000362.1 GCA_903924405.1 uncultured Planctomycetaceae bacterium
CTGAAAAGTGTGACCGAAGCGTGAGGCCACCTGTTCGAGCACTCGGCGGGCCTGAGCAACAATTTCGGGGCCAATCCCGTCTCCGGGCAACAGAACAAAATCGGCATGCATCAGAAAATCGCTCCCTGATCCGTCTCCCCTGCGGGGTCCGCGGATCGATGGTGGGCAACTGCCCGTGAAAGATTTGAGAATTTCGCAGATCCCGCACCGTCGTTTGTGCTGATTTGCCAGCGTTGGCAGCAACGGTCGGGCGAACTTCGGCAGACCAGAGCCTTCCGGGGAGAAGCGAGGATTCCCGGTTTTCCCACGCGGTCAGTCTGGCCGAAAGGCGGAAAGGTTACGGTTCCCGGTGTCTGATTCAACCACAACCGGGCCGGGAAAAGGCGAATTGTCGAGAGAAGCTGCGGAATCTGTGCTGTGGGCCCCCAATTCCGAAGGTACGGGCCAGCCAGGATCTGCGGCGAGATCAGAGGAAAAATGGCCGGTCTTCCGTTATCCTCCCCGTGGCGTGTTCCGGACACCTTTCGTCCTGCCCTCACTTCAGGAAGCCTTCCTGTGGCCGAAAAACGTGATTTTGACGAGTTTCTGGAGAAGTTTCACCGTCATCATGAGGTGATGGTGGAGGAACTTCACAAGGTCATCATCGGGCAGGATGCCGTGATTGATCAGATTCTCGGTGCGATCTTTACCGGCGGCCATTGTCTGCTGGTGGGGGTTCCCGGACTGGCAAAAACGCTGGTCGTCAGCACGATTGCCAGACTCCTGGATGTGCAGTTTCGCCGCATTCAGTTCACTCCCGACCTGATGCCATCCGACATTACCGGCACCAATGTGCTGGAAGAAAGTGAAACCGGCCGGCGCGAATTTCGATTTGTCGAGGGGCCGGTATTTACCAACATTCTGCTGGCCGACGAAATCAACCGAACACCTCCAAAGACCCAGTCCGCACTGCTGCAGGCCATGCAGGAACGTGAAGTGACCGTGGGCCAGACCACCTATCGCCTTCCCGAACCTTTCTTCGTCATCGCGACTCAGAATCCGATTGAGCAGGAGGGCACTTATCCGCTCCCCGAAGCCCAGCTGGACCGCTTCATGTTCAACGTGAAGGTGGACTACCCGACGCTGGAAGAGGAAGAGAAGATTCTCGAAGCCACAACCTCGGGCGAACGTGCCGAGGTCCGCAAGGTGCTGTCCGCCAAGTCCATCCTGTACCTGCAGAAGCAGATCGGCCAGGTGATCGCCAGCCCGCTGATCATCAGTTATGTCACGCGGCTTGTGCGGGCCACGCGACCCAAAGACGGGGCGTCACCGGAGTTCATTCGGCGACTGGTGGACTGGGGTGCCGGGCCACGTGCCGGGCAGTACCTGATTTCCGGGGCGAAGGCGATGGCAGCGATGGCTGGTCGTCCCAATGTGTCGATTGCCGACATTCGCAAGATCGCGATTCCCGTCCTGCGGCATCGCATCTCCACCAACTTTCAGGCTCAGGCTGAAGGTTTTGACACGGACGAGATCATTCGTAAGCTGATCGCGGAAGTTCCGGAACCCAACATCCCCCGGTACGAAAAGTAGCCGCCGTTGCTGTCGATTCTGCCGCAGCCCTGCTGAACCAGCCAATGCGACTGCCGGGTTTTACAAGGTTGAATTTGTGTATGCTGTTTATCACCGGGACTGATACGGGTGTCGGAAAAACTTGGATCACCTGCACGCTGCTGGGCTTGCTGCAGTCGCGGCAAATCAAAGCCGGTGTCTACAAGCCGGCTTGCAGTGGTGCGGAATTTCTGCCGGATGGAACGCCCGTGTGGGCCGATCTGGAAGCCCTGCGGCAACACTGTTCGCTGAACCCGCCACTGGACCTTGTCTGCCCTCAGAGATTTCTGGCCCCGGTTGCCCCCAACGTGGCAGCTCGACTGCAGAATCAGAGGGTGGACGACACGTTGCTCAGCACCGGGGCTCAAGCCTGGAAAGGACTCTGCGATGTCCTGGTCATCGAGGGCGCCGGTGGGCTGTTCTGCCCGTTGTCGGATCGTTCCACCGTGCTGGACCTGGCTAAGCAACTGCAGGCCACCATGGTCGTGGTGGCGGCCAATCGCCTGGGCGTGATCAGTCATACGCGGATGACGGTCGAATTATTGCACCGCGCCGGACTCACTGTCGCCGGAATTGTGCTGAACGAAATCGCCGCCCCTGATGACGCCGCGGCGGACGCTTCCCTACCGCGCAATGCCCAGCAGTTGCAGCACTGGATCCCGACGATCCCCTTGCTGCACTGTGCATGGCAGGCACGGGACCTGACCATTGTGCCCCGAGCCGACGTGCAGGAGCCGCACACCACCGACCAGTGGTTGTCAGCCTCACTGACCCCTGCCCCCTGACCCCTGCTCACTGCTCACTGTATTCGCAGCAGCACGCTTTCGCCGTCGCGTCCAGGTGCGCCCCACGAGGCGATGCGTTCGATCCGACGGCCGCGTGCTTTTCCGGACCGCTGCACTTCCGCCAGTTCTTCCTTCCACCGCGGCCCTTTAATCAGCAACGCCTGGGCACCGTAGTCCCATAAGGGCTGAAACCATGGCAACAGCTTGTCCATGGCTCCCACCGCCCGCACGGTGACGCATCCGAAACGCTGCTCTTTCAGAATATCCTGAACGCGTTGTCCAAGGACCGTCACATTCAGCCCCATGCCAGTGACAATGTCCTGCAGTGCTGTGGCCTTCTTGCCCACGGAATCACACACCGTCACGGAAACGTCAGGCCGCAGGATGGCGACCACAATCCCGGGAACTCCACCTCCAGAGCCGACATCCAGAATGCGGACGTGGGGTTCCAGATGATCAGCAAGACGCACGCTGTCCAGCAGGTCCCGCGTCACAAACAGATTCCAGTCCGTGTGACGAGTCAGGTTCAGGCGTTCATTCCACGCCCAGACTCGCTGACAGTAGTCTGCCAGCAGGGCTGCCTGAGATTCGGTGATGCTGAGTCCATGCTGACGGGCAACGTCCATCAGCGGTGATGAGGATTCCGGAGTATCGGTCATGCAGAAATCGAGGTGGTCCGCAAAGTGTCAGATTCAGGTCAGCGTCCGTCTCGTGCTGAGCAGCGACAGTGTGACGCGTCCTGCAGAGGGTGTCAGGTCTCAAAACAAAGATGGCGGATCGTCGTTTTCGATCCGCCATGGAGCAGCCCGCAGCCAGGCTGGCCGATC
>CAIYBH010000363.1 GCA_903924405.1 uncultured Planctomycetaceae bacterium
CCGAAGGGTGCTCCGCACTATTGGTTCCTGACCCCTTTTCTGAACGCCCAAATGGCCCGAAGGGTGCTTCGCACTATTGGTTCCTGACCCCTTTTCTGAACGCCCAAATGGCCCGAAGGGTGCTCCGCACTATTCGTTCCTGACCCCTTTTCTGAACGCCGAAGGCGAGAGCGCCGGGCGTCTGCCCAGTGAGGGAACATCCTGTTTTCGGAAGTGGCCATGCGTCAGCAAACGATGAACTGTATCAGCCCGAGTCGGCCGGGGTTTTCCCTGCTGGAACTGCTGATCGTCATTGCCGTGTTGGTGTCAGTGTCGGCCATGGCGGTTCCACCGATGATGGACCGATTGCAGAATGGCCGTGTGCAGGACGCCGCAGAATCCGTACGTGAAGTGCTCGCCAATGCCCGCAGGTACGCCATTGACGCCGGCGTGGACTACCATTTCAGGTACGAGCTGAACGGTCAGGCATTTGTCGCGATACCCGCGGAACCATCGCCTGTGCTTGCCAACAGTTACACGGGTGACGAAGAAGACACGCGGATCGTGGTCGAGGCGGGCGAGCTTGACGAAACATTCTTCATCAAGCCGATGTCCGGAGCGGACACTCTGTCAGAATCCCTGGAGGTTGAGGCCTTCACGGATCTTCCGAATGCCGGGGAACTGGCGCAGAAAACATGGTCAGCACCGATTCTGTTTCGCTTTGACGGTACGGCGGAAGACAGCCAGTTTCGTGTGATGGATGACGGAACTCGCACGGCCGAAATCACAGTACGGGGACTCACGGGCAGTGCCCGCGTGTCTCAGGTCTTTCCGATGGAGCAGGAATAATGGCCTGTCGTCGGACACCACGTCATCTGCCTCCGTCTGGCAATCGCCACGGTCTCTCACTACTGGAAGTCCTGCTGTCTGTGGCTATTTTTCTGGGGGCCATGACGGTGATCATGTTTGCCCTGAACAGTGGTCAGCGAGCGGAACTGTCGGCAAGACTGCAATCAGAAGCCGTGCTGCGGTGCGAGGCGGTCATGGGCGAGATTGTCAGCGGCGTCGTGGAGGCCACTTCGTCACAGGACAATCCCTTCGAAGATGATGAGACAGGCAACTGGAAGTGGAATGTGGACATTGCAGGCACAAGCGGCGCAGGCTTGCTGCAGGTGACGGTGATCGTTGAGCATCAGCCGGACGGAGGAGAGCCGAACGCCGCGTTCAGCCTGATTCGTTACATGCGGGACCCACAGTTGTTTCTCGACGCCGCGGTGGAAGGAGGTGGACAGTGAATCATCAGTCTCTGCGAACCAACCGCTGTCGAACGGGCTTCACACTGCTTGAGTTGCTCATTGCTGTCGGGCTGACGTCCGTCCTGATGATCGCTCTGTTTTCGGCGATGAGCATTTATTTCAACCTGCAGCTGGACAGTCACGAAGAGATCGGGCGTCAGCAGGTCGCTCGTGCCGTGCTTCGGCAGATGACCCGCGACATACAGTCTGTCGTTTTTGTCAAACAGGAAGTGGTGGACGAAGAGACAGAAGACGAGTCGGTGGCAACTGAGGACCTCGACGGAAATGCCTATGGCGAATCGCTGATTGATCCGGAAACTGTCCTGATGACCTACACCAGTGGGCTTGTCGGCACCGCCTCGGACCTGCAGTTGTTCATCAGTCGTCCGGATCGCAATCTGTCCTATGTCTCCTCACAGGAACTGACCTCCGTGGATCAGCGCACCGGGGACCTGCTGCTGGTCAGGTACCTGCTGGCCGACAAATCCGGCGGCGGCCTCGGATCAAAAATCGCAGAGCGTGAGGCACCGGGGGAAAGCAGTGGACCGGTCGGCCTGGTGCGAATGGCAGGAGATCTTTACGGGCTCAGCACCGCGATGGAATCCGACGAGGAGTATCCGCAGCTTGCGGCAGCAAAACTGGAAGCGAGGGAGATTTCAGCGATGACCTTTCGCTACTACGATGGGCTCGCGTGGGTCGAGGAGTGGGACAGTACAGCCCGGAACGAATTGCCGAAAGCAATTGAAATCAAGCTGACCATTCGAGACTCGCAGCAGTCGTCCATGGCCTTCGAGGACGACACACCGGATCCGTGGGCGTTGCCGGAAACGATTCATCGTATGGTCGTTCCACTGCCGCTTGCCGAACCATTCATCACGGAGGCCGTGCTGTGAAACAGTACTTCCGGACTCCCTGCCGACGGCAGCCAGGTAGCAACGCATCGCACGCGAACCGCGGAGGCTTCGTGCTGCTGGTGGTTACAATCGTAGTCATCCTGCTCTCGCTGGCCGCCTACAGCTATATGAGTCTGATGGAGACGGAGCAGCGTGCGGCTGGTATGTTCGGGCGAGATGTGGAAGCGCGCCTGGCAGCAGAATCCGGTATTGAATACGTGGCAACGCAGGTTGCTCTGCGTCAGACTGATGCGACCCTTGACCTGTATCATGATCCCACACGATTTTCCCGGCAGGCGATGGGGCAGGCCGAAGACGCTCGCGGACAGGTTCGCTTTTCCGTCATCAGTCCCAGCCTTGTCGGGCAGACAGACTCTCTGCCACGCAGCGGGTTGATGACCGAAACGGCACGATTCAACATTAACCGCCTGCTGGAATTCGAGAATGACACGGACGACACCACCGACCCGTTTACTGCGGTGTCGTTCATTCCGGGTATGAGCGAAGACATCTGCAGCGCGATACTCGACTGGATTGACAGTGACGAAGAACCACGAACCGGCGGTGCAGAATCCACGACCTACGAAGGTCTGGCGGTGCCGTACTCCGCACGCAACGGTCCCATGCAATCCATTGATGAGTTGCTGCAGGTGCAGGGAGTCACACCGTCGTTGTTTTACGGTGAGGATGCAAATCGGAACGGTCGGCTGGATCCCAACGAAGACGACGGGGCAGAGCGACTTCCGAACGATGATCAGGACGGTGTTCTGGATTTCGGTCTGCGTGACTACCTCACGGTTTCCAGTCGCGAACGAAACATGCAGACAACCGGCATTGAGAAGATCAATATCAACAATGGCATCGTGGCAGAGATGTTCGACCTGATTGAAGAGTCCTTTGACACGGAAACTGCCACTTTTATTACAGCCTATCGCCTGACTGGAGATCAGAAAGCAGACTCCCAGGCCCAGGGAAAACTCACGATTGAACAACAGCAGATGGTGGACTGGATCGCGAAGAATCTCGCCAACGGAGAACTAGGGAAAGTCACCCGTGGCGGTATGGATCTGTCCAATCCTCCTCAGGCGTCCTTTCGATCCCTCTACGATCTGATTGACGCAGAAGTTCAGGTGGAAATCAACGGCGCCCAGCAAACACTGGCCAGTCCATGGACAAGCAACGACCCGGCAGGCTTGATGGAACAGATGCTGGTGCTGGAGGAAATGCTGACATTTCTGAATGATGACTTCATCGACGGGCGGATCAACGTGAACATGGCCCCCAGGGAAGTGCTGCTCGCCATGCCGGATATGACAGAGACCATGGCAGACGCGATTCTGGAGGCCCGCCCACCAGTTGATGACACCATCAAGGCGGCCGATATCATGTCCAGTCGCCGTTCACCGGTCTGGCTGCTGACCGAAGGGATCGTCGACCTCGTGACATTCAAACGCCTCGGACCATGGCTCACAACAACAGGTGACGTGTTTTCCTTTCAGGTACTTGGGCACTTTGACCAGGGGGGACCCACGACCCGTCTGGAGGCCCTGATTGACGCCACAAAGAAACCGCCGAGGGTCCTTTTTCAGCGAGACCTGACGTTACTGGGCCGAGGCTTTGAACCTTCACTCCTTGATGGTCAGCCAAACGAACAGTAGGACTCAGGACGCTGAGCGGATCATCGGAGCAGTGAAAAAGCAGATCTCGGAATACAAACACGCAGGCAGAAAAGGACAAAAAATCAGCACAACCGAACTTTGACGACTGCAGCTCGTGTTCCGGGGTCTGATTCCAGCGCCGGGCGGCATCGAAGGCTCAGAAGTGGTGTTGAATAGCGAATGAATACTAAGAACGGGCCAGTCCGTGGGCAGGAATTGGTGAAACGGCACTCATTTCAGACCTGATCCGGCAAGTCATGTCATCAGATCACAGAGGTTTCAAAACCCGGACAGCGGCACACAGCACTGGAAAATTCAGCGGTTGGCGGATCAGAACAGGAGTTGGAAATGGCTGAGATTACAATCGAATGGGACCGCAATCGACTGGTGGTCGCCCAGGGACGCGTCGGCGGCACCGGCGTCGACCTGAGTCTGCTGGCGGTTCTGGAACGCTCTGACGATGCAGGCGACACGCTGTCTGTTGTGCAGGGACTGCAGGAACTCTTCCCCGGAAAATCCGATCGTCGCAAACTCCAGGCGGCCGTCGTATTTCCGCGACAACTTGTGACCGTCCACAGAATCCAACTGCCTCAGGTGCCTGACTCTGAGATCCCGGAACTGCTGCGGCTGCAGGCCACGATGAAACTGACCGTCCCGGTCGACAGTGTCTGTATGGACTTTACTCCGCTGCCGATCCAGCCCGGTGCCGCCACTCGGGATGTCCTGCTGGTGACAGTGCCCGTGGAACAACTGGCTGTTGTCCGGCGCACACTGAATGATTCGGGACTGGAACTGACCGAGGCCAGAGTCAGTGCCTACTGCATCGCGCAGGGACTGGAACACGCCGGTTTGCTGCGAAGCGGCACCGAGACCGATGGTGTGGATATCGTAGCGGTCATGCGGCGGGACTTTCTTGAGCTGACGTTTCTTCAGGGACGCACGGTTCTGTTTTCCCACAGTGGGTCGTCATGGTCCTCAGAGGATGCCATCGAGCGGACGCTGCGGGCCGAATTGTCCCGAGCCCGGATGGCAGCCTCGGAAACGCTCGGCAATCAGAAAATTCGGCGTGTGCTGCTGATCGGTGCTCCTGAGATCACTGGGCAGGTGACCGATCAACTGACGACGCGGTTCGATAACGCCACGCTGGAACGCATCGATCCCGCGACCACACTGATCTCAGGAACACTTCCTCCGGAGCGGCAGGCCGCGGACGCCGTCACTGTGGCCGGGGCCATGATCTCCGGTCCACAAAGTCGAATTCCGATCGTTGACTTCATCAGTCCCCGGAAAGCTCCGGAAAAACGGGATTTAAAACGCATTCGGATCCTCGGAGGCTTGCTGGCAACGGTCCTGCTCTTCGCCGGCGTCTACACGTATCGCAGCAATCGCATGGCGGCCCTGTCGAAAAAACTTGCGGCAGTGGAGTCTGAAAACTCAGACATGCGGGAAGAGCTGGAAGCCGGTGCCAGAGATCTGGAATTTTCCGGGCGAATCAGCAACTGGGTCGACCGCGACCTCGAATGGCTGGACGAGTTCGCCAGACTCCGTAAGCTCATGCCGCCAACAAATCGACTGTTTGTGGACAATTTTTCCATGGCGGCCATCCCACAGAATGGTGTGGGCGTGATCCGCTTTGAAGCGTGGGCCAAAGCGGAGTCCGACATTAACGAATTGACCAGGTCTCTGCGCGATGCCGGGTATGGTGTAAAACCGTTTGACACGGATCTGCGGCCATCAGCCGTCTCGCAGGAATACCAGGTGCGCGTTCAGCTGGAAATTGTGCTGCCCGACCCAAAGCTGGCTACTGACTCAACCTCCTGAATCACCTGTCGGGAATGCGGTCATTGCCTCGACTGTCCGATTGAACAGAAACGCCGTTGCCCTTTGCAGAAGTGAACAACATCCGGCCTGATCAGTATCCGCAGCCTCGTACTGAAGCTCGCTGCGGCACTCAGGCTGGCCAATCCCTCTGAACCCTGATTCCCGATGTGGACAGGTCTGTCGTTGTAAATGGAAAGTGTGGACAAATGGACGACAAGAAAAGAACAAAACTGCTGGCGGTCGGTTTGGGAGCCGTCGTTGCCGTCTATGCCGGGCGGTCCACAGTGTCCGGCTGGGTTTTTGGCCCCATCAACGCACTCGAGAAGAAACTTCAGTCTGCTCAGACAGCCGGCGAAACGCTGGCCGATCGCCAGATCGAGCTTGGTGTTGCCCGACGTAACCTGAACGACTGGAAAAACCTCAGCCTGCCTGCGGATATTGACGACGCACAACGACTGTATCGCGAATGGGTCTTCGAGCTGGCTCGGCAATGTGGATTCTCCGGCCCCGCCTTTGAGGTGACACCCGCAGCGCGTTCCGCCCAGAAGGAATACAGCACGGTCGCAGTCGAAGTACGCAAGGCCGAAACCGACCTGCAGGGCCTCGTCCGTTTTCTGTACCTGTTTGATCAGGCCGGAATCCTGCAGCGAATTTCCTCCATGAAAATTGACAGCCCGGGGGCCCAGGGGAACCCGCGACTCAACGTCACGCTGACCGCAGAGGGCATGAGTGTTGCCGGTACTGACAACCGTGCCGAATTGTTGCCCCGCACAAAACTCGTCGGATCTCTCTCGGATGATGCGACGGTCATGCAGGCCGTCCCCAGCGATCTGTTTCCGACAGCCGAGGGATTCGAGCCCTTCATAGTCCGGATCGAGCGGGAATTGATCCGAATTACCGCCATTCAGGGGGAACAGTGGACCATCGAACGTGGTGTGGCTGGTACCAAACCCGGAGCACATCCGGAACAGGCCGTGATCGAGTTGTTCCCGGTGACCTGGGACCGACGCGAGACCACCATTGATCAGTTCCTCGCGCTCATTAAAGACTCCCCCTTTGTTATTCCCTCCCCGCCGAAGACATGGAGCCCGAAGGTTGCTGGTCTTTCGGATCGAAACATCCGCCCCGGCGAAGAGGTAAAAATGACGGCACGGGCCGACGGCATCAATCCTGAACTCGGCCCTGCTTCATTCACGCTGAGTGACGCAACACCCGGGATGGCGATTGATCCCGCGACGGGCGTCTTTACGTGGACTCCCGAGGCCTCGCTCACGGTCGGGAAATATACCGCGACCGTCATTCTCACACAGGCTAATGCCCCTGAAAAACAATACGACGAAAAAGTCACGATCACCATTGAGCAGCCGAATGCGGCACCTGTGCTCACACTTCCCAAATCTGCCCTCGTTGTGATCGGGCGAGAATTCTCCGTTCAGGCTTCCGCAACCGACGACAATTCAGCCGGCGCCCTCAGCTTCGGACTCGGTTCCGGTTCCCCGGAGGGACTGCAGATTGACGCCAAAACAGGCCTCCTGAAATGGACTCCCGCCCGCTCCTTCACTCCAGGCCAGTATGACGTCACCGTCACCGTCAAGGACAGCGGCTCCGACCCGAAGTCTGCCTCCGCCGTCATCGCACTCGACGTCCAGGACGATCACGCCGCCATGACGCTGTTGTCCGGGACAGTTTCACGCGATGGTGTCTGGTACGCGTGGTTTCGAAACAAGGGGACTGGCGTCACAACCCGCCCAAAAGTCGGTGAAACCGTCCGGATTTCAGAAGTCAACGCGGAAATCGTCTCGATTACCAATCGTTATGTGACACTCAAGGACACCGCCGGAATCTGGAAGCTGCAATTGGGAGAAGGGCTGAGAGATCGCAAGCTGATTGAGCCCGCTCAGCCAAACGTGCCCCCTGCCGCGGATCCAAATGGAAATGCAGCCTATGATGCCAATCCAGCCCCAACGTCCGAAGTGAGCTCAACGCCAGCAGCCACTACGACCCCGGCAGCAACAACTCCGGCGGGCAACACACCAGCCACACCCGATGTCGCCCCGGAATCGACTCCTGCAACAGCCCCCGGGGAATCAACTCCGGACGTGACGCCGACAACTCCAGCGACACCCACTCCGGAACCAGCGGCACCGACAACACAATCCTGAGGCTCAACGACTGCCACAGTCACTAAGATCCGTTGTCATCCCGGCGTCCGTGGTGAGTGCCGGTGTCGTTTAGTTCGTCGTCACCGGCGACGGTGGGGTCACCAGCAGTGGCAGATCGTTCGGAACCTCATTGTCATCGGGCGCTGGCTGCGTCGTCTTCATCCGGTGCGCCAGTACCTGATCACGATACTGTCTCAGCGGATTGATCAACGCGGCATTCACAAATCGACGACGGTTGCGAAACTCAGCATCGCTGAGAGCCGCCGACCTGCACAGCAACGCCATCTGCTCAAGCGCCAGATTGGTGACCCGCACCGACTGATCCACATCCTGCTGCACCCGCACTGCGGACCGTGGCTCCCACGCTGTGCGTGCCTCCCAGCGTTCAATCAGCTTCTGCACCAGCGAATTCAACTGATCAAAACGCTCCGCCTCATCAGGGATCAGCTCCGGAGACTCGACCAACTGCTCCATCGCAGCAATCACAGGCCGAACGGACGCATCAGTGGGTGTGGTGAAGAATACCGTGTGCAGGCGATGCACCAATTCCTCTGCCGGTGCAGGGTGATTCAGCATCTCGTGCAGTCGCACAATTTCATAATGTGCGAAATGTCCCATCAGTGGCTCGCCGGTCGAAGCAAAACGGGACAGCTGCTGCACGCGGCTTAAGGCATCCGACGCATTCTGAGAAGCCGCCATTAACGCACTGCCCAGACTCAGGAAATAGTCCTGCCGAGCCTTGTCCAGCGGATGTGCTTCCCGGACGATCTTTCCGTTCTCGATCACTTCCATTGGCGGGCGAGGGCTCCGCTGCATCTCCATACGTAACGACTTCCGATAGGTCCATGGCTGATCCGGCATTCCCGCCAGAATTTCCAGTTGCTGAGCCAGTCCGGACAGCCGCCGCTTCGCCTCTTCATGGCCCTCGCCAACAGGAATCGCCGAAGCGATCTGCATTTGATGCGGCCCGAACACCTCCGCGAGCTCCGCAGCCTTATTTCCGCCTCGTGCCGCTTCCCACGGCTGCTGGAACAGGATCTGAGCCCGAGCCGCTGTCGTTGCCTGCGGCATCGGCCGCGTGCTGAACATTCCCAGTCGATCACCAGTACTGACCAGAGGCAAAACAGAAATCTGCGACCAGTCCCAACCAGCTCCAGCCAGTTCCCGCAGCACATGCTCGCGCTGCAGACGGCTCAGCAGCTCCGGAAGAATCAAGCCTGACTCCGCATCACTTGCCAGCAGTACCACTTCCCCGGGAACCGTCTGGATCGCACCCGCATGACGGAACACCGACGCCAGAGTCGCCAGTGCAGCTTCCAGGGGCTGAGGCCCCAGATCGCTGCGTCGATAACGCTGACAAAACACCGCCTGCGAGGCCATTCGAGCCCTGACGGCGCGGTAAAATTCCACCGACCACACTCCGGCAGAAGCAGTCGCCGATGCCGGAGCAGGAGCCGATAACACCACGTCAAACAATGCCAGACTTCGGTCACGCACCAGCAACTCTGCGGGCCCATGCCGTAGTGTTACCCGATTGTCCTCATTGGCAGGAAACGCATCATGCTGCCAGTTGTAAAATGCAGCCCGAGCCGTGCCTGCGGTGCTGCTGCGAATACCGACGATTTCCTGCACCGGAAAATGTGTGACCGTGCGAAGAATCGCACCCGTCTCGTCGCCCAGCACCAGAACTCGTCCCGGCTGCGGATGATTCGCCAGACCAAGAATCGCCGGAAGAATGTCTTCAGCCGGTTGCGGTGTGATTTCCGTTCTCGCACTCACCTGCCCCTGTGTAACCCCCTGCAGCCGAAACTCGGCAACCTGCCCCAGACGCCGCCAGATCGTCAACTCACCTTCTGAAGTCGCTACTGTCTCCAGAAGTCGACTGGCATCCGATTGTGCAATCAGCTCGCTTTCCAGGCCACGCTGCTGCGCCATCTGCGTTCGTTCGGAAAACAACAAACGCGAGCTGCCTGCAGAATCGGGCCGAAACACAGACACAAGCAACAACAGGACCGCAAAACTCAAGCCCGCCAGACTCACTCGCACCTGTCCCAGTCTTGTCTGCTGCCAGTCACCCTGAAGCAGCAACGGACTCAGAGTCAGGCACTGCAGAACAAGCCCCGCCGTCAGCGCGTTACTCCAGCTGGTCACACCGGTAAGTAACAGCCCCGCCAGAACGCCGACAAACAGACCCGGTAAATGCCAGACGCCCAACGAATGCCGCCCCGGACGGCCCGAGTTCGCCAGCCACGGAGCAAATGCGGCGACCATCCAGACTGCGTTCTGGGCACATCGTAGTCCCATCACTAACGGTACCGCTGTCACTCCACCGCTCAACTGCAGATTCATCGCCGTTAAGGCAGAAAACATCACTGGCAGCCCCGCCAGAAACACCAGCGCGACACCACAAGCCACCAGCGACAGCATGGAAGACCAGGACGTCATTCGTCGCAAAAGCAGCATTCCGGCCGCTGATAACCCAACGGCGATCAGCAACTGCGGCAATCCCGGCGGCATTAACATCGAAAACGCCCGTACTGTCACCACAGACAACAGTCCACAACCAGACAACTGGACGATACTCGCCCAGTTCATCAGCAGGCTCTGCGAACCAACAGGTAGTACCTCGGTTTTCGCCACACGACGCGATGACGGCGCTGCCATCAGACGGATCACCGCTGAAATCGTCGTCGTCAGGGTGACCACAACCGCCATCGGCAGATTCTGGAACACATGAATACACAGCAAAGGACTCGCCAGTAACATCAAGAGCAGGGAATCCAGCCAGTCACGCTGGTGGTCCCGGGCTGCCGCAATCACTGGCAGGAGGGCCAGACAGGTCAGAACGGCTACAACACTCAGCGGAAACACCAGGCACAGAATCTGTCCCGTCAGACTGTCCGCCGAAAACGTGGCAAAGCCAGCGTCCAGCGTCACTTGCAGCAACTCCGGTGCAAACCAGGCCCCGAAAATCGTCAGGCCAGACAACGTCAACAATCCCCGACGTCGTTGTCCCGACAACAGAGCCGCCGATCCTGACAACCAACAGACATAGCCCGCCAGCAGCAATCCCGAGAAGACACCCGCGACCAGCCCTGTGACAGACAGAGTGCTGGTCCCATGGATCGTCAACCAGACGGCACTACTCTGAAGAACAGCAGTTGCCCCCGCCACACAGGCCAGCGGGAACAGCACGGTCGAACGAGACACGTAAGAATTGATTGTTGGAGTCACTCTGAGGGCATCCTTGCCGTCGTAAAGGGAGCGCAGCTGCCCTGCCAAATCACAGGGCATCATTCACCAGCATCCCCCGCTGATTTCAGGGCCGATCCGAAAACCGGTACTGCAATGCAGCAGGTGCGACTCAGGTTGGACTTTCCCCGCCGTGTCTGACAGGATTACGACGTGGAACTGACCCCGCCGAAGCAACCGGCCAACACACCACAGCGCTCCACCGCAACGGAATTCCACGGCACACGCGGTCAATCACGCATGCAGCTGGCCCGTTTTGTCGCCTGAGTTCCCGTTTTCTACCGAAAAACCACAATTTGTCTCAAGACCGAAGGAAGACGCGGCCGATGCACACGTCCCTTGAATGCTCACTCACCGGCGAAGTTCACGACCTGCACTGCCTGCAGGGATTAAGCAGAGCGGGAAAACCACTCCTGGCCCGCTATGACCTGCAGTCTCTCCGCGGACTCTCGCCCGACACCATTCGCCGCCGTTCCGAACGGTCCATGTGGCGATTTCACGAAGTTCTCCCCGTCAATGATCCGGCGGAGGCCGTCAGCCTCGGAGAGGGGCTCACCCCCTTCCTGAAATGCACACAACGTGGGGAATTTGCGAGGTTTGGTGACCTCTGGGTAAAAGATGAAGGATTCAACCCCACTCAGAGCTTTAAAGCGCGAGGCATGTCAGCCGCAATCACTCGCGCCCTCGCCCTTGGTGTCAAAACTGTCGCGCTCCCGTCCGCCGGAAACGCCGCCGGAGCCGCCACCGCGTATGCCGCTCGCGCCGGAATGCAGTGCGTGATCTTTGTCCCCGAGGACACCCCTCCGGCCAATATTCTGGAGTCCGCCTGTGGCGGAGCCCATGTTGTTCTCGTCAACGGCCTGATCAGCGACTGCGGGCGACTCTGCCGCGCCGCCTGCGATCGATTCGGCTGGTTTGACCTCTCCACACTCAAGGAACCCTTCCGCCTCGAAGGGAAGAAGACCATGGGCTACGAGCTGGCCTTCGACCTCGCCGATGCCCGTCGGACAGAAACCCTGCAACTGCCGGACGTCATCCTTTACCCGACCGGTGGCGGCACTGGACTGATCGGCATGTGGAAAGCATTCGACGAAATGGAACAACTGGGCTGGATCGGGGCGGCTCGGCCACGCATGGTCGTCGTGCAGGCGGAGGGCTGCGCACCAATCGTGAAAGCATTCCACGACGGCGCGGTCTCAGCGCCCCTGTTTCCCAATGCCCGTACAATCGCCTCCGGATTGCGCGTGCCGGCTGCCGTTGGTGATTTCCTGATGCTGGACATTCTGCGACGCAGTCATGGCACCGCCATCACACTCTCTGACAGCGAATTAATGCAGGGAGTTGAGGAGCTGGCACGCTGCCAGGGAATCCATGGTGCACCGGAAGGCGGCGCCGTCTGGCGCGCTGCTGTGCAACTTCTGAACACCGGCTGGATTCGTTCGGACGAGACCGTTGTGCTGTTCAACACGGGCGCTGCCGTGAAGTATAACCATTTACTACGGTGCGATCATCCAATTCGGCTGGATCACACCAGTCCTTCGGCAATGAGTGAACTGGAGAAACAACTGCGAGCCTCCGACAATCCAGTGATCGGATAACCCCTGCCGTGCATAACTACGGCGCCCACGTGCTGTTTCTCTGAACCCGGGTATTCGCCACTTCCGGAATCAGGAGAGCGGCATCAGAGGGGAGTGTTCTCCAGCGCCTCCGCCAGTCGCTGCTGCTCTGCCGCTCGCCCCGGATTGTTCAGCCCCTTCCAGACCTGCTCCAGTAACCGATGCACTTTGGGACGCCGTGGACGCATCTGCAGCGACTGCTCAAGGTCCTGCAGAGCCGCATTCCAGTCTTGCATCGCAATCAGGACTTCTCCGCGTGTTGATAACAATTCCGGATTTCCAGGCAGCATGGTCAGCGCTTCATTGATCAGCGACAACGCCCGATCCGGACTTTCCAGTTGTCCGCGAAGCACAGCCAGCGCCAGGTTGTTCAGAATCACCGCATCCTGACCCTTCTTCAGGGTATTGGCGCGATCCAGCCACTGAAATCCCTTGCGGTACTGCTCATGCAACAGCGCGTGACTTCCCATCTGATTCAGAACTTCTGCAACTGACAGCCCACCAGCCTGTAGTTCCATCAATCGCGTTTCTGCCTCGGCTGATACATCCGCATTACTCAGAATCAACCGCACCAGACGATCTGTGGCATCCGCACGTACCGCCGCAATGCCCGCCGCCTGCACCAGCAGTTGCAGCAACTTTCTGGTATCCATTTCTGAGTCAATCACCGGCAACCAGCGGTCAGGCCCAAGGTATTGCCTTGGAGGACGCCCGGTCAACGCATCAAATTCGAACAGACAACTGACTCCGTACAGCTTCGCTCCGACAGGATCTTTCGGAACACCAGCAGTACCGGCCTCCAGGAGATCCCGAGCCCGCTGAAAATCACCGATGCTGATCAGACACTCCGCGGCAATCGGCCGCAACTGCAGCGAGGCGTTGTCGGATGCGGCCAGAGATACCGCGTTCTCCGTTAATGCTCGCGCCTCATTCAGCCGTTCGGCCCTGACCAGCAACTTCACCAGTCGCCCTCGCACCCCCGGTTGAGTATCGATCAGCGGAATCAGCAGATCAGCAGCTTTCGATACATCACCAGTCAACCGCAACAACGCACTCAGTGTGATCCGAACGGTGCTGTCGTTGGCATTTTTACTGAAGACGTCCGTCCACGTCTTCAACGATTCAGCCACGACGTCCGCAGGAAGCTGGACACCCAGTTGTTCCAGGGTGTCTGCCAACAGAATTGCCTGCGGACTCAGGGGTTCCAGAGCGATCGCTTCAACAATCAGTGGCACGCACTGGTCACGATTCAATGTCGTCTGTTGCAGCAGAAATTCAGCCTCACGGAGCTTCAACACGGCCAGAGCTCGACGATACTCCGGATGGTCCTGCTGCTTCCTGCCCGCCTCAAGCAGCTGAACAGCCTCCTTCACTTTCCCGCTCATCAGCAGCACCTGACCAAGCTCAATCCGTGCCACGGGGTCGTTCGGATTCTGTTCCTGTTTGTCCATCGCTGCACGCAGGGCCTGCTGCAGCGTCTCCGCATTGCCTTCCGTGCGACCTGTCGATTCTCGAAATCGAATCAGCGGAATCAGATAATCCGGATTCAGCTCGGCCGCAGTCTGCAGATGCTTTTCAGCCAGTTGCCATTCCCGACGTTCTGAATATCGTATCCCCAGCAACAGATTTGCTTCCGCGAGACGCGGATTACCAGCCAGCGCTGCCCGCAGATGCTCCTCGATCTGCCCGTCCGGTAACTTCTGAAATGGTTCATCAGACAAAGCGTTTCTGACGATCCACAAGTGAGCCTCAGGTACCCCGTACTCGCCACGAGTAGCGAGGTCCAACGCCAGATCCCATGCCTGCTGTCGGCGATTCGTCTGCCAGTACAGTTCGACCAACCTGAGCCGACGGATCACGTCACCGGATCGCAGGCCGGCAATCGCCTTCAGACTGACCTCCTGCATCGCAGCATCTGATCGCTCCTCAGCCAGTTGCAGAGCCCGCTCATAATAACTCACCGCCTCATTCCGCGCAGCCCCCAGGTTCAGGACCCAGGTCGTCAGAATGACCAGCAGAATCAGATAGGGCGTTCCTACCAGCAGGAACAGCAGGGGACGAGAAACCAGCCAGTCCTCGGCCCACGCCAACACCATCGGCAGCCAGTTTGACGGCGATATCCACTCAAGGGATTGGTACGCCGGGATTTCCTGAAAGCCCTCCGCCTGTGCGCGCTCGGCGAACTCTTGCGCCTCAGCGAGGTTCTGGTCATCCACTACATCAGAAGGTGTCTTCCCGTTCGTTACCATGACTCTGATATCAATTCCTGGTGAATCACTCACGCTCAGTCACAATCCAGATCCATCAGACAACTCAGAATTCAGGATCCCGCAAAACACAGCAAACCAGTCACGAACGACTGTTCAGAAAACTCCAGCACTGCAGTACCAGCACAATCGGAATCAGGAACAGACAAATATTTCGAAGCGGCCCGGGGATCCTCACAATCGCTGCCGGCTCGAAGGCCAGCGGCATCACCGGAACCGCCGAAACCACCACGTTCCACCATGTCGATATCGGATTCAGCACGACATTCTCGTCGCGAGCATCTTCGGGGCCCGCCACCGGCGCCGTCACAAATATCAGCAACGCATCCGCACTCAGCATCAACACACAGCCCACCACCAGCACCAGCCCAGCGACCCACACCGATGCCACGAACAACTGACTGCCGGATAGCACCAGCCCCAGCACCAGACTTCCCGTCACCACCATTGATGCCACCGCAATTGGTACCACACACACCAACAGACAAATCGACTGAATGAGCGACCGACGCTGCGAAATCAACCAGATCAGTGTGAGCAGAATCATTGGGTACCAGGCCAGCCCACTGCCACACAGTTCGCCCAGATCCACACTGCCCTTAACCCCACCAAGAACAACGTCCTCGCGGTAATGGATAATCTCGCGCCGTGTCGAAAGAATGCTGGTGAGGCTGGTGATTCCAGACACCATTCGTGCCCCCAACTCCGCATTCACAAAGTCCGGAAAGCCCGTGACGGACAACGGCAGCAAACTCAGCGAAAACAAACTGCGGTCCGTGGTGATATCAATGCTCGATAATCCCCACGCTGCCGTCAGAAAAACCAAACCCGTTGATACCAGCCATGGCGAATCCGCCACACTACCAATCAACAGACTCAGCACATCCAGCACCAGAAACACGGAGCACAGCCCTGTCCATCTCACACGTGGACTGCAACGCAGCCAGTAAAAGACGACAACCGCCAGCAGAGCCAACGGACCAGCCTGCCATGAACCCTGCTGCACGCGATTCCAGAAGAATAACCCCGACATCGGCACATGCGCAAGCAGCAACAACAATAGTGGCCATCGACCGGGACCGAGCAGGCGAAATCGCCCCGAGCCGTCGCTGGAAATACGATCTGTCTCTGCAGCCACCGACATCCCCGACACCGCCTTTTTCCCGCCCGTGAACCTGCTCAAATGGAAACCCGTCCAACAGGCTCCTCACCAGTCGGCAAGTACGCATCAACCCCATGCGGATCAGCCACACTGAGAAAAACGCGTAGTGCCCCGGCAAAGTATGTCTTACTCCTGCCATTTTTTCGGGCAGGCACTCACCGCATTCTCACACGAGCAAGGCAACTCCGGTCAAATGTATTGATTATGACGACCAGTGACCTCGCCTCAGGCGTGCCACAACCCACGCAGGCTTTACCCCACCCTGATTTGCAATCACCCGCAATCCTCTACAGGACGTCAGCAAAGACAAGACCCGCAGAATTCGCATTCTCTGTTTCGAGAGCACCCGATGTGGGTTCAATCACCACCAACCGGACATCCGTCAGGCCCGTCTGCAGCGTCTGAACCTCGCCAGACGGCCACCGGATCGTCAACTTCTCCGCCTGCACGTCACTTTTCCAGCCAAAACACACCTCCGGCAAATGCGATGACGCATAACTCCCGCCCCCGTTCAACTGCCCCCGCTGCACGCCGGAACTGGTCTCCAGTTCCACGATCACACCCACTGGCTGACGCGGTGACCGCCGCCCCGAAAACTGCACCGCCAGCCAATGACCTCCCCCAGTCGTTCGATTCTCCAGCAAGGCCGCAGGAAATTCCACCGGACTGACCAGCACGTCCATTCTCCCGTCACGATTCCAGTCCGTCACCGCAAGGCCTCGACCATTCTGCGGACGCATCAGGTATCCCCCAACCCGCTCCGACACATCCACAAAAAAAGTTCCCTCCATATTCTCCAGCAACAACATGCGCTGCTGGGCCGGCGAATGCTGCGGATACTTCACCACATTCCCGTTGCAGACGACCACATCCGGATCACCGTCCAGATCAAAATCCCGAAATGCCGTCCCCCAGCCAACATAGTGCTCACCAATCGCTGATATCCCCGTGGCGTCACTCATGTGACGAAACATCATGTCTCCCTGATTGCGATACAACGCAAAACTTTCCATCTCAAAATTCGCCGCCCACAAATCAAAACGACCATCGCTGTCGTAGTCTCCCACCTCCACTCCCATACTGGCATCCGGCGAACCACGACCACTGACTCCGGCACCACTGGAAATGGAATGGTCCTCAAATCGCTGACCCTGCACGTTCCGGTACAGGAAGTTCAGCATCACATCATTCCCCACGTACACATCTGTAAAGCCGTCCGCATCAATGTCCGCAGCCACCACCCCAAGGGCCTTGCCATCACTACGCACACCAAACCGCTGAGTCCCGTCTTCGAACGTCCCATCGCCACGGCTGAGATACAGAAAATCGGGAACAGCCTGAAACAACTTCGGAGAACAATTGTCCCGCGTCACCCCGTCGGCCGCAAAACACGGTGGGTCGTTCTCCATCGACCAGTCCACATACCCGGCGACGTAAACGTCCGGATGCCCATCGCCGTTGAAGTCCCCCCAGGCCGCTGATGAACACCACACCGGACACCGCAATCCACTCTCAGCAGTCCAGTCCGTGAATGTTCCATCGCCCTCGTTACGCCAGAACTCCACTCCCCCATATCCGGTGATCAGCAGGTCCTGAAATCCATCCTGATCCGCATCCATCGTAGCCAGGCCATGATGGTACAGTGAAACCTCCGACATGCCCGCTGCTGACGTCTCGTCCTGAAACCGCTCCCCGCGATTCCTCAACACAAACACCCCATGCCCCAGCACCCGCCGACCTTCAAAACTTCCACCTCCGGCAATCAACGCGTCCGGCCAGCCATCCCGATCCAGATCACTCGCCGCAACACCACCTCCCAGAGATTCCAGGATCGTCGCATGACCGTGCTCTTCACCCCGCCGCGGAATCACCGTCGGAAACTGTGTCCCCGACAGTTCCGAAAACTGAAGCAATGTCTCCGGCAACACCGCACGCACGCCTGCGTTCATGGCGCTGGCAGGGTCATCCCCGCCCCCCTCAGCGCCCATCCCGGCTGTCTCGGAAACCTTCGGCTTCCCCGGCTCTGATCGCTGCTCGCAACCCACGCCACCACCCAGCACAACACAGATCAGCAGACCATACCAAATCTGCCGCCAGACTCCCGCAGGCTGAGTCGATACTGTTTCTGCCGCCATCGCCTTGTCCATCACATTCGCGTCACTTCCAGCCATCGTCTGCGTATCCATAACTGCAGTGGTAACACCACCAGCAACCAGATCCAGAACGCCGTTACACACCATGCAAACGCTCGAGTGTATCGAAATTGATGCGAACGAGCGACCACGGTGACCACATCCGGAATCATCAGAATCGGCAGTACGAGACAGAAGAATGCCACAAACGAACAGACCACAGTCAACGGCAGTGCGGCCCACCTCGTGTACAACGACAATACCGCCGCCACCTGGCTGGAAAACAGCAGCATCACACCCCACGCCAGAAGCAGATCCATGTCCAGTTTGACACGCAATGTCTCCCACCCCAGTCCCGTCGCGACCAGCGTCCAGATCACCGCCGGAATCAACGCCACACAGCAACCCAGCAACTTCTGCAGCAACAGACCGGTGACCGAAATCGGCAACATGGCCAGCGACGACTGCGTCGCCTGACGGACCTCCGAGAACAAGGTTCCCGAGGCGTACAGCAACGTCTCAACCGTCAGCCAGCCCAGACATGCAAAAAAAATCTCCAGGGCGACGTCGCCTTCCGGTGTCCAGTCCCAACGCCCCGTCTGCGTCCACACCAGGACCGGAAATCCGACAAATATGACCCCGCCCCCCAACAGCTTGACCAGCAGAAAGCGATAGCCCCCCGTGAAGAAATGAAATTCCCGCCACGCCACCGGCAGACGCCCGCAACGACCCGCTGACCAGCGACGAAGCCCCGCACGGCTCTCCGATCCACCGTTTTCCGCCAGCCGACTCCACCGCCCCAGCAACGCCGTACTCAACACAAAACACAAGCCCCCGGGAATCACGCTTCCCCAGAATTGAACGCCCATCCACGACGTCTGTTGCCAATTATTCAGAATTTCGTCAATCCGCGCAAACGGCGAAATACTCGCAAGGAATCTGACCAGACCTTCCAGAACGGCGACAACCGACGGCGCCACAACGGCCGCCGTTGGCATGGCCGCCAGCGTTCGCACAATCACCACCGGTAATCCGAAAAACATCATCGCCAGCAGGCCCGCAAGTGCCATCGCACGGCCGGAAGTCACACAACGCGCACTGCACAGCAACGCGACGTTCGCCACGAGAATCAGCCATGCCGCCAGAGCCAGCCACGCAGCAATCACCTGCTGCCATAACAGACCGCCCAGAGTCACCGCAAGAAAGGCAAACGGCAACTGTGTGACCAGCAACAGAAGTGAACTGACCAGCCGCGATGTCGATTTGCCCAGAGTGATCGCGAGGGGCGTCATGCCCGCCATCTGCAGCAGTGCAAACGTTCCCGCCTCTTTCTCTTCAGTCAGCGCTGTCACGAAGTAGCTGATCCCGGAAACCGTGATCAACACGATATTTAAATAACACACGGCTTCGAAAAACCTCAGCCCTGCGCGAGTCGTCCCGAAGGCGTCCAGCCACGCCGTCGCCAGCGCAAACATCATGAATAACGCAAATCCTCCCCGAATCAGATGCGGCCACCGGGAACGCTGATCCATCCGCAGCGTCCAGTTGAACAGTGTCAATGCTCCCTGCAGCATCACCGCACTCCCCGCGTTGTCAATTCCATAAACGCGTCATTCAGATGTCGCCGCTGCTGACCGAAGGACACCAACGGCAAATCCAGGTGCACCAGCTGCCGCAGGAAGTCATTCCCCGAAATGCCGTCCTTCAGACGCAACACAAAATCACGCCCCGTGGCATACTCCGGATCCGTCACCGAAACCACGCCCTCACACCCCTGCAAACGCTCCCGTACCCCCGAAATCACCACCGATAACTTCAGATTCCAGACGCCCGCCGATTCCGGTGATTCCAGCAACACGTCCATCGGGCCGCTGAACCGAATCTGCCCACGATCAATCACCGTCACACTGTCACACAACTCCGCTAACTCACTCAAGATGTGCGAACTGATGAAAATGGTTTTTCCAATCCGCCGCAACTCCCGCAGGATTTCCATCAATTCAATTCGAGCCCCCGGATCCAGACCACTCGCCGGCTCGTCCAGCAGCAGGATCTCAGGATCATGCACCAGAACCCGCGCCAATCCCACCCGCTGCTGCATGCCCCGCGATAACCCCGATATCAAGTCGTTCCGACGCCCCGCCATGTCCGTCAGTGTCAGAACATCCCCGATCACCCTGTCACGCTCCGCCGCCAGCAACCCATAAGCCGCAGCAAAGAAATCGAGATACTCAAAAACTGTCATCTGCCGGTACATGCTGAAATGATCCGGCATGTAGCCAATCCGACGCCGCACTCCCTCCGGATCCGAACGCACATTACGCCCCAGAACCTCCACCTCACCTCGATTCTGCCGCAGTAACGTACAAATCACCTTCAAAGTCGTCGTCTTGCCCGCACCATTCGGCCCCACAAAACCATGCAACGTCTGAGGCATAACACAGAATGTCACCTGATGCAGCGCCTGATGCCCCCGAAAGGCATGCGACAGATTCGTCACCGATATCGCTGGAACCGTGTCTCGGGTGATAACCGCCATAAAGAATCAACCATCCTGAAGACGCAGAAATAAACAGACTGCAGGAGCAGGGCAGGGCACAATTCTGTCTGGAAACTTCCAAAAACAACAGCCCCCGACAACCATTCCCCACGATTTCTATTCATCAAAACCACTTTCTGCCGCCTTGCGAATTCCGTCAGTCAGCCGGCCAACCTCCCGTTCCCCCAATCCCTTTTCATACCGCCATTCATCAGACACACTACACGTCACAGCATGCTCGCACATTCGCCATACAGATCATTAGTGTCCCGATTCACGCAGCATTCCCGCATTTCTCCACCGCCCCCTTCTGTCCTTACAACTACCGGCACCAGCCATCCGCGTACACAGCCCACCTTTCCCCCCGATTTCAGGACACCCACTGTGACACCATCGTTTATGCACTTGCTGGCCGCCACGCTCACCAGTCTCTGCCTGCTGGTTCCCGCCACGCTTCAGGCTGCAGAACGCCCCAATATCCTCGTCGTCTTCGCCGACGACTGGGGACGCTACACCAGCGCCTACGGGCGTCTCGAACCCGGATCTCTCAATGATGTCGTTCAGACTCCCCATTTTGATCGCCTCGCCGCCTCCGGCGTCCTGATGACACACGCATTCGTCAGTTCCCCCTCCTGCACACCCTGCCGCAGCGCTCTCCTCTCCGGTCAGCACTTCTATCGCACGGGACGCGGCGCTATTCTGCTTGGTGCACAATGGGATCCGCAAATCCCCGCCTTCCCACTGCTCCTCGAAGCTTCCGGCTATCACATCGGATACACCGGCAAAGTCTGGGGACCAGGCAGTCCGGCAAACGCCCCCTTCGGTGCCCAGCGAACTGCCGTTAAACCGGCCCCCGGACAGTTCAATAATTTCTCCGAGTTCCTGAGTGTGGCCACAGCCCCCGAGGCTGCCAAACAGCAACTGCTCAACGAAGTCGCCGGCAATTTTCGCACGTTCCTGAGCAGTAGGCCTGCCGAAAAACCGTTCCTCTACTGGTGGGGCCCCACGAACACACATCGTTCCTGGATCCCCGGTTCGGGCAAACGCTTCTGGAACATCAATCCGGACTCCCTGAAGGGAAAACTTCCACGCCATTTCCCGGATGTCCCCGAAGTCCGCGAGGACGTCGCCGATTACCTCGGGGAAGTGCAGGCCTTCGACGCCGGGCTCGGAGCACTCCTGCAGGCTCTCGATGATTCCGGCCAACGCGAAAACACCATGGTCATCGTGTCCGGTGATCACGGAATCCCCGGCATGCCCGCGGGAAAATGCAATCTCTACGACCTCGGTACACGCGTCTCGCTCGCTGTCGCATGGCCCGCACAGATTCCAGGTCAAAGAATCATTGACGATTTTGTTTCACTCCCCGATCTGGCCCCCACAATTCTCGAAGCCGCCAGCCTCACGCCACCATCCGTAATGACCGGAAAATCTCTGCTGCCCCTGCTCAGATCCTCCGCCAACGGGCAACTCGATCCCGCCCGCGATCATGTGATCATCGGTCGCGAGCGTCACGTGGCCCGCGCTCGTGCCGATCTGCTGCCCTATCCACAACGTGCCCTCCGAACACGCGACTTTCTCTACATCCGCAATTTCGCCCCGGAACGCTGGCCGATGGGTGTCGCCCCCGGCTTCGGACTGCCACCAGGCCCGATGCCACCTCACGATCAACTCGACTCAAATACCTTTGCCGCCTTCGCCGATATGGATGCCAGCCCAACCCGCACATGGCTGATCGAACACGCTCTCAATTCCACCGAGTACCATCCATGGTTTGAACACGCCTTTGCACAACGCCCCGCCGAAGAATTGTATGATCTCAAATCCGATCCCGATCAATGGATCAATCTCGCCGCAGACCCGAACTTCACCCCCGTCCGCGAAGAACTTTCCCAACGCCTGATGCACATCCTCACAACAACCGGCGACCCACGCGTGATCACCCAACCAGCCGCCTTCGACCTGCCTCCGTTCTCTTCCGATCCCGAACAGGAACCACGCAAAAAAAATCCGCAGAAACCAGCCGCTGCCAACTGACACCAGCAGTCGTCCTGACAATCACCCATGATCAGACAACATGAATCTGAAATCCCACCAGCTCCGCCCTGGGATGGCGAAACAGACGAAAACACAAAGAGCACTTTTACCACCATTCCTGCCGCCAATATTCATGAATTCTCAGTGTTTCGCTGTAATACCCTGTGTCCACTGTGACCTCTGTGTTTACAAAAACGCTCCGCATGTGCCGCCGTTTCACCATTCCAGCCCCAGCCCCAGCCCCGCCCCCGCCCGAACCTCCACCTCACAGCCAGTGTCCTCATGAGTTCCGGGGCGGATGTCTTCCACCCGTGCGGTTTCAACATCCACCGTTACCCCAACACATCTTCAGAACGCCTCCCCATGAATGCACGTCAACTCGAAAAACTGGGGATCCCCGCGTTCGCCGTGAAACCCGCCATTCGCGCCGTCCAGAATCTCTGCCGACAACCCGAATTCGACCGCAAAGCCATTCAGTCAAAACTCCGAACCGTCGTCGAAAATCCCCGTCTGTTCCTCGGTGACCCGATTCTGAATGACCTCGCCCGCGAACTCCTCGATGCGGAACAAACTCCGACGCGCTCAAAGTCAGAATTGTCCTGCCCGATCTGGGGACAACAGATTGACCCCAGTGCCATCCAGCAGATGCACAACGCCTGCCAGTTGCCACACGCCGTCGCCGCCGCACTCATGCCGGATGCTCATGTTGGATACGGACTTCCCATCGGTGGAGTCCTGGCAACAGAAGATGTCATCGTCCCCTGGGCCGTCGGTGTGGATATCGCCTGCCGTATGAAACTGTCCGTTCTGGACCTGCCCGTCGAATCACTCGAATGGCGTTTCGATGACTACCGCATGGCACTCGAATCCAGAACAAAGTTCGGTGTCGGCTGCACTCAGGAAAAACCTCAGTACCACCCGGTGCTCGACGAGGACTGGACGATCACCCGCATCACTCGCGAACATCACGATCGAGCCCGCTGGCAACTGGGCACGTCCGGCTCCGGTAATCATTTCGTGGAATTCGGCGTGCTCACTGTCACCGAATCCGATCCTGGTTTTGACCTGCCTCCAGGCCAGTACGTGGCGCTCATGAGCCACAGCGGCAGCCGAGGTCCCGGGGCGGCCGTTTGTTCCACCTATTCCGCCATCGCCCGACAAAAACTTCCTAAACGCTATCAGCATCTCGATAAACTGGCGTGGCTGGAAATGTCCTCCTCCGCAGGCCAGGAGTACTGGGCCGCGATGAATCTCATGGGCGACTACGCTGCCGCAAATCATGCCGTCATCCATCGGCTGGTCACCCGCCAGCTCGGTGCCGACGTCCTCGCAGGTGTCGAAAATCATCACAACTTTGCCTGGCAGGAAACCCATCAGGGCAAGCAGGTCTACGTGCATCGAAAAGGAGCCACACCCGCCGGCAAAGGTGTCCTCGGCGTCATCCCGGGCTCCATGGCCGATCCCGCATTCATCGTACGAGGCCTGGGAAACGCCCAAAGCCTGCAGTCAGCCGCACACGGTGCCGGACGAGTCATGTCGCGTACCCAGGCTCAACAGAAATTCAGTTTCCCCGCGACCCGAAAACTTCTCGCCACCCGCGGGATTCATGTCCTCTCCGCCGGAGCTGATGAAGTTCCCGGCGTCTACAAGAACATTGAAAACGTCATGGCCGAACAGGCTGACCTGGTGCAGCCCATCGCACGCTTTGATCCCAGAATCGTTAAAATGTGCGGCGATGGCAGCCGTGCTGAAGACTGATCTCCCGGTCTCAGCCAGCCGGTCTCAGCCAGCCGGTCTCAGCCAGCCGGTCTCAGCCAGCCGCTGTCAGTCTCCCAGCATCACACTGACCAGCACAATCGAGATGAACGCCAGCAGCATCACTCCCGAAACAACCGCCCCGACAAAGGCCGCCAGACGCGACCGACCGGGCGCGATAAAGCCCACGAGGCACAAAATCACAGCCACCAGATTCAGCAACGCAGCACTGGCCCCCACAATCATCAGCCGCATCAACGCAGGTGCGTTCGTACGCAACTCGTCCAGTTCCACACGAGTCGCCGGGAGTTGCTGCAGCATCTGCTGCAAAACACCATACACCACACCGGCAATCAGCGTCAGTGCAACACCAGCCCACGCCGCAGGATGGTGTCGCTCCGGTTGCTCCGGATTCGAAGACAACTCTGTTGGACGCTCAGTCGACATTCCCCGATATTCCTGACTGTCTGAAACCTCTCCGACTTCACAAGCGTCCCAATCTGACACATTCTTCAATGCATCGCCCTGGACGACCTGATCAGGTTACCAGGTCCCCCATGCAATGTCGAAGCCACCCCACAGAATCTCCTCCCCAGAGAAACCCAACGCCAGCTGACCTCCATCACCAGCCCCGCTGTGACGGTCTCACTCTTCATCACCCCCGGACACTCCTCTGTCATTCCCGCAGTCTGCTGGTTCCGCGGACTTTTCTCTGCGTGATCAGCACTCTAAAATTCAGGATCGGCCAGATGCCCGTCGAGTCAGTCAGCGCCCCAGCCACAAACGCCCGCCGCGGACGTTCACCACGACCGGGCCAACAGGCAGGATCACAGACGTCGATTCCCGGGGGGCCTGCTGAACAGAATTTGCCATGATCTCAGTCCCCACACAGATTTCGGTGCGCAGGCCACGCACCTGCAGCACTCATCATGCTGCAGCCAACCACAGCGGCAGTCGTCACCAGAAAGCTTACAATGTCAAATACTACGGTGCTGGGCGCCGGATCCATGGGCACAGCCTGCGCATGGATTCTTTCACAACGCCCGGGCAACAGGGTTTGCCTCTGGGCCCGCAATCCCGACTACGCTCGCCAGATCCAACTCACCCGCCGCAATGATCGATTGCTGCCCAACGTCAGCCTCCCGGAGTCCATTGAGGTCTCCAGTGATGGACCGCTTGCCCTGAAAAATGCGGATGTCGTCCTGCTCTGCATTCCCATGCGCGGACTTCGTGACGCCCTCGCCAGCCTCGCCCCCAGCGTCCCGACACAGGCCACACTCGTCAGTGCCATCAAAGGCATCGAGAACGCCTCGTTGAAGTGCCCCAGTGCTGTGCTCCGGGAATTCTTCCCCTCGCAGCCCGTAGTCGCCCTCGGCGGTCCCTGCCACGCTGAAGAAGTTGTCCAGCGAAAACCCGCCAGTATCGTCGCCGCATCCGCTGACCCCGGTGCCGCCGAGCAGATTCAGGCACTCATGGCCACGGAATTTCTGAGAATCTATGCCAATCCGGATCTCTTCGGCGTCGAACTTGGCGGTGCCCTGAAAAACGTGATCGCCATCGCCGCCGGTATCTGCGATGGCCTCGGCTTCGGCGACAATGCCAAAGCCGCCCTCATCACCCGCGGACTCAGCGAAATGGTCCGTTTCGGTACAGCCCTCGGAGCCGAATCAGAGACCTTCTTCGGACTCGCCGGACTTGGTGATCTCGTCACCACCTGCAACAGCCGACACAGCCGCAATCGTTTCGTCGGTGAAGAACTCGGAAAAGGTATTCCCCTGCAAACCATCGAACAATCCATGGCCGCCGTGGCCGAAGGCGTACTCACAGCCCGCAGCGTCCACCGAATCGCAGCCGAACACCAAATCGATATGCCTATCGCCGATCAGGTTTACCAGGTTCTCTTCGAAGGGAAATCTCCCTGGAATGCCACTGTGGAACTGATGAACCGTCCGCTAAAATTTGAATCACATCCCAAATCAACTCAGGACAACTGACCCCCGCTCCGGAACATCAGCGTTGTCCTTATTGTCCTGACTCAGTCACTCCGCCTCCGGTGGCACCCGAAAGTACAGAATGACCCAGCCCCAAGTCTCCCATCTGGTAAGCGGCACGATCGCTGTCTCCGTTCCCCTGCCGTTCCTGCAGAAGTTCCCCACCCCGGCCGCGTCCCCCATACCGCTCCAGCAACTCTGTCGACAAGCGCTGCAGACACCGGTCGGATTCCCCGAACTCTGGCAATGCGTAATCCCCGGTGACAACGTCGTGATCGCAGTCGATCCGGAAACTCCGAATCTCGCCGATGTCCTGTCACTGCTCCACGAAGAACTCGGAAAAGTTCCCGAAGGCGGCGTCGCCTTAACCCTCGTTCTGGCACCGGATCCTTCCGGACAGCAATGGCAGCCACTCCGCGAATCTATCCCCCTCCACCTCCGACAACAACTCAACATCGTCGATCATGATCCCGGCGATCGCACACATGTCAGCTATGTCGCCAGCTCCACATCCGGAGAACGCCTGTATCTGAATCGACACCTCGCCGAAGCAGATCTGATTATCACCGTCGGGTTCACACGATTCGATCCGTCACTCGGTGTCCGTGGAACATCCAGTTGCCTTTTCCCTGCCTTCACGGATACCGAAACGCTGGTCCGCACAGGCTTCGCCACCACCCCCGACGACATTACCTCCACAGTCCAGGCTCGACGACAACTCGTCGATGAACTCGGCTGGCTCACCGGCACCCAGTTCACTCTGCAGTTGATTCATGGCCCTCAAGGCCCGCTGCAGGTGCTCGCCGGACAACCTGATCAGGTGTTCGAACAGTCAGGCAAACTCAATCAAAAACTCTGGTCAATCACCCTCGACGAACCCGCCGACGCCATTCTGACGTCCATTCCAGCCGGCCCCGCAGCATGGCAGTGCTTTGGACAAGCCCTTGAAAACATGCTGGAAATCGTCGATCAGGGCGGAAGAATCATCGTCATCAGCGACCTCGAACAGCCCGAAGGCCCCGCGGCAACACTCCTCCGTCGCACTCAGGATCCAGAAGAACTGCTGCGCCCTCTGAAAAAAGAACACGTCGCTGACGGCAACCATATCCTGCAATTGATCGAAGCACTCCGCCGCGCTCGCGTGTATCTGCTCAGTCGACTGCCGCCCGAGGTTGTCGAAGAACTCGGCATGATTCCACTCGCCAGCGAAACAGAACTCCAGAAACTGCTGACAACCACCCCGCAGTGTCTCGTCCTTCCAAACGCTCACTGTGCCCGCTGCAAACTGCGCTAACGGCCGCTCCCCACCACAAAACCTGCACACCGCCGTGATCGACCGGCCGATCGTACGCGTACAACAAGGTGCATCGACACGGCGGCCCAACGTATTCGCCTCCCCGTCAGTGACGAACCCTGGATCGCGTTTCGCGAGCGGCGTACTTCACCATCGCCTACGCTCCGCAACGAACGAACAGCCCGGTAATCAGCACGCATGGACCAAACAAAGCCCTCTGTGGCACACCAATTCGCCACAGCTAAACCCACAAACAAACACACGCAGCGCTGAAATCATCAGCCTGCGTGCGAGCTTTTTTAAATTGTGAATGGATCAATCCACCAGTGCCGCAGAGGCCACTATCAGATTGATAATTCCACCACAGCCACAGATTCTGTGGATCAGTCACATCTCAGCGTCGTAGACACCTGAGGGGCGTCCCGAATCTGCTACTTCTTACCCTTAGCTGCCGGTGCGGCCGCAGCAGCCTCTTCAGCCGTCTTTTTCTTCTTCTTGCCAGCCAAAGCCTTCTGCACGCGCACTTTCGGAAGACCAAATGGGCTACGGCCTGCGGCAAATCGATCTTCTTCCTGAAGCCTCGCAATTCGCTCTCCGCGCGTCAGTACATTGCGGGAACGGCTGCTGCCGAGACGGATCTTGAGGGTCTTGTCCAGAGACACGGTGATACTCCAATCGCACCAGAAACCACAAAAAAACGCCGAACCGTCGCGAAAAAATCTTGAACGGCTGGGATCACTGCTTCTATCAGTTTTGACCAACTGTATCGTCAGTCACCATCGCCGTGGCATCACGTTTCCACGGAAATTTCAATCAAGCAGCAGAATGTAACGCGCCGACGGGTGTTTCTCAACCACCGGATACCCAGTTTTTCTCGCCAACTGCCCCTGAGAATCCCTGATGGCCCCTCGGCAATCACTCCCAATCCCCCCATAAAACAGTATTTTCGCAAAAACCTGGAGATTCCCGGCAATTCCTGCCGATTCTCCCGATTATTGCCGGCCCACCCCACACCGCCGCACCGCATCATTCCAAATTTCAATTCCCCCTCGATAGGTTTTCCTACATCACTCGTCTCCTTGCTGACTCCTCAGGATTCCCCCACCACCTCCACCCCAAAACTCATGGACCAGGTGATGACACCACCCTGCGTCCCGCTCAAGTCCCCCGGGAAATCTGTTGAGCCTCCGGTCTGTTGTCGAACCCGAATCCTTCCTGCCCAAGCGGCACCGTTCGGCCTGACGGTCTTTCAGGTCTGAGCCGTCCCCATGACTCGGCGCATTCCGCTGATCCTGCCTCTCTGCCTGCTGACGGCATTCGCCTGCCACCAGCCTCCGGCGATTCTCGCACAACCGCCCGTAATCCCCCCACAGTCCGAGACCACCACAGACAAGATCAACACCCCGGCCGCCACCGTCGAAGTACTACTGAACCAGCTCAATTCCCCCGTGTTTTCGATTCGCCAGGCAGCGTCTGCTGAACTGATGAAACTGGATGAATCCCACAGCGAATCTCTGCGAAATGCCCGCAGGACCAGCACCGGTGAAGTCGCTCTCCGGCTCTCCAGGATTCTCGATGCGCTCTCCGCTCGCTGGTTCCAGCAGCACCTGACGTCTCTCGGAGACAAGCCCACAACCGACACCGCGGCCGCATTCTTCGACTGGATGCGCTTTCATCCGCTCGTTCGGAACAACGACGACGCACTTCAACTCTTCCCCCAACTCCTCCACAGCGAACCCGTACTCTTCACCGCTCGGCAATATCAACCCGAAACACTTCCTGCACTCCTCGAAACTCGAGCCACCGCGTTCGCCGCTCTCTGCAACGGACGCGACGATCAATCGTTCCCCGCGACCTCCGCCATGGCGCTGATGCTGATCGCCAGCGACCCGGACGTCAGACTCCTCCGCGCAACCTCAACCGCCATCTCTTCCTGCCTTGATGACCCCCGCTTCCACCAACTCGTCGACCACGGTGTCCACGCCTCACTCGTCCGCAATCTGCTTGCCACATGGTTCGAACGGCCCGGCATCAGTCCCGATCGTCCTCTGATGTTCGCCACTCAACACCGCCTCGATGCCGGGCGATCACTTGCCGTCCGAGTCCTTCAGTCGCAACCCCGAGGTGCCCGCGGGTTCCATGCACTCATGTGCCTCGCCGCACTCAATAGTCAACAGGATCTGCTGCTCATCGAATCACTCCTCGATGCCCCCTCACCGATCTGGCCCCCCAAAGGAGCCCCAACCACACCGGGCCCCGACAATCGCCAGCTCGCGTCCACCTGGCAGGTCCAACTCGGCGATGCAGCCCTCCTCGCCGCTCTGCATCTTCGCAACGCCGTCTCGGAATTCCCCGAACTGAAACCCGTCCGCTCAGACGTCACTCTGTATCGACTCGATTCCATCGGCTTCGAATCGAATGATCTGCGGAAACAAGCCCACACCGCCTACAAAACACGATTTCCGCCCGCCCCAACGCCAACGCCTGGCGACGCTAACCAGCCGCCCCCGTGATCGTCCGGAGAACGCTCGCCAGTCGCTCCCCCATCCCCTCCACCACGTCCACTCCTGCCAGCAACACGGGATGATGCAGCACCAGCAGTCGCTGCCCCAGCGCCGCCGACTGATCCAATACCCCCGCACTCCGATACCGCGATCGCGCATGGATGGTCTGCAGAGCCGCAAAGCCGGGCGACAAGGGAATTCCCGCAGCCTCACAGGCCGACACAATCGTCTCCCGCAACTCCGCCGGGAACTCGTCCGTGACCCGAAACGCAACTTTGTAGTACGCTGCAACGCTCAACAGGCCCTGAACCGCACCGGCCTCCAACACCGCCTGCGATACATCCTCCATACTCAGCAGTGACAAAACACGCTGCTCCTTCAGCTGGCTCCGCAGTATGTCCACCCCCGCAGCACGCTGCCGATTTCGCACGTCCAGCTGTCTCAGTTGCGGCAGGACCACAGCCGCCTGCATCTCTGATAATGGATAGGCTTCATTGCCCCGCTGAGTATACAAGGCGATTCGCTGGGCCAGCACCCTGCTGGATGTCAGAATCGCGCCGCCCCGGCCCGCCGTCAGTAACTTACTGCCACCAAAACTCAACACGCCGAGATCACCCCACGCACCCGCTCTCCGACCATCCACCATAGCGCCAGGGTTCTGACAGGCGTCCTCAATCAGCACCAACGCTCGCGAATCACAGAACTCCCGCAGCCCCCGCATCGGTACCATCAAGCCATGCAGATGGGAGACAAGGATCGCTTTCGTCCGCGAAGTCACAGCCGCTTTCAGCAACTCCAAATCCGGGACTGGTCTGCCAGGCTCTGTATCCACCAGCACCGGCATTCCACCACATGTCCGCACGTTCATCAGGTTCGCTTTGAAGTCGTAGGCGCACATCACGACCTCATCACCCGGACCAACACCCGCCGCACGCAACGAAAGTTCCACCGCCGCCGTGCCACTGCAGCACAACACACTCTGCGATACCCCATGATACGACTGCAATTCCAACCGCAGCGCGTCACTGTGCGGTCCGTGATAACGCCCCCACGATCCGTCTTCCAACAGGCCCAGAAAGACACCACGCAACTGCTCATCGGCAGGCGGCCACACCGAGGGAATGTCAGGTCTGTCCCAAACCATGGACGATTCTCTCCCTCACAGCCCCGCTACGACGGCCATACATCCCTCCGGAATGCACGCGTCCACAGGCACGACGCGCGACAAACTCAGGTCTTGCCTCCACCGCAGTCAGCCCCTGCTGACACCGCCGGCGCTGCCACCTTCACCTGAATCTCCACGCCCTCCACACGCACCTCGTAACAGGCCGAACGAATACCACTCTTCGAATTGTCCAGCCACGTCCCGTCCACCAGACTGAATCGCCACGCATGCCATGGACAACTGACCGCGTCGCCCTCGACATACCCGTCAGCAAGAGACGCTCCCATGTGGGGACAAAAGTCGTTGATCGCCAGATATCGCCCCTGCGACAAAAAGACGCCGACCATCGTGCCACCCACCGCGAACGATCGCCCCTGACCCTCAGGTATGTCGCCGACCTTCGCTACTGTCTTGAATTCCGACATTTCTCACGCACCTGATTCTGCACCCGACAACCAACACTGCCTTCATCGTCGAACAACGTCTCCGGCCTCTGTTCGAAAACAATTGCCGGCAATTCCCTGCGATCAACGTGAAGCGTCAAAACCCACCAGTCAACTTCCACGGTCCACGATCCACGGTCCACGATCCACGATCCACGGTCCTCGGTCCTCGGTCCACGGTCCTCGGTCCACGGGCACACAATCGCGAGGCACTTGTCTGACCGAGCACTCAGGACCACCGCATATCAGGGCTCGCCCGGGAAGGGCAGGGCACTCTTCCCGGCATTCACACCCGACTCACAGCCTCACCCCAATCAATACGCCGCTCAATTCAACAGTTCGGCGTTCCCCTGCGAGTCCCCGGTTCCCTCCAGAATTTCCACCAACAACGGCTCCGTTCGCTGTCTGCGATCAATCATCACCGTCACCACATGACGGCCCGCCGCCAACGTTGTCGAAAACTCCGCTTCCGCCGGCATCGGAATCCCATCGATGCGAATCTCCAGTCCGGCTACCGAGTTGACCCGAAACGCGATCGTTCCCGGTGTCGTCACGTTGATCTGAGACTGTGCAAACCCGACCTGCTGCTCCCGCACGTTCAGCACCGGAATCTCATCCAGTGGCAGTCCACCGGACACAACACTGTATTCCGGCGTAAACGTGAAGGCCGGATCATTGGCCGCCACCTTGCTGAAACTGGTGCGGTTGATCTGACGCAGGCCCTCCTGAGTCGGCTGCAGCACCTGCCACGAACGCAGCAGTCGAGCCCGCGACAGAGTGTAGTCCGGTGTCCGCCCCAGCTCCGAAAGGAATCTCACCAGTGACGCAATCTCGTTGTCCGTTAACGCGTCAACCAGTCCTTCCGGCATCAACGAAACTCCCTGTCCGACTTCTTCAATCTGATCCGCCGGCACCGTCACAACCTTGTTCTCCGCGGTCCTCAACGTAATCGCCTTGTCCGAGCGCTGAATCTGCACGCCCGCTACCACCTGGCCTTCCACCGTGGCCACCACCGTCGTGTGATAGTTCTCTTTCACTTTCGCATTCGGATTCAACAGTGACTCCAGCAGGTAGTCCGGCTGAGCACTGGCTCCCAGACTGATCATGTCCGGTCCCACCAAACCACCAGCCGCTCCAATCGCATGGCACTTCAAACATCCCAGCGACTCCGTTCGGAAAATCTTTTCACCATCCGCAGCACTGGCGCTGGTACTGACCAGCTTCAGCAACGCCTGCTTCTGTTCATCCGTCAGTGATTTGCGACTGCTGATTTTCCCCGCCGTTCGAATTGCCGCTTCCAGTGCCGCATCCGTCCGACCGCTCTCCCGCAAAGCCCGCAGTACTTCCAGAGCCACGTCGTTCCGCAGCTCCAGACCACTCAATGCCGAGGTCAGTAACTGCGGCCCGTTACGATCGCTCAGCAGAGTCCGTACGGACATCGCCGCATAGACCGGTTCCGTCGTTTCCGACAGCAGCCTCGCCACGATCGGCGCCGATTCGACCGGCCGTACAGACGCCAGCCAGGCCAGCGCAATCGCCCGCAATTCCACCACCGTTCCCGCATCGCCAGCCACCGCCTGCAGACGGTCCAGTAAGCCCTGATCACGGCCCTGTATCACACCCGCCAGCGCGGCCGAAAGATCGGCACGATCAGCCGATTTGTCTGCCAGCAAGGCCTCCAGCCGGCCTCGCAGAGCCGTCACGTTCCACTGACCAGCCGCCTGCAACGCCGCCCGACGAAGCACCGGGTCGTCCGATCCCAGCAAGCCTCCCAACTGGTCCGCATTGACTTCCGGAACCAGCTTCCGCGTCGCGGTGACCGCCAGAATGGACTGCATCGTCGCCGCATCGTTCGCCGTTATGGCTCCTGATAACAACCGACCCATCTGAGCAGCATCAGCCGCCGCCCCAATCAGCTGCACCAGCCGCGCTCGCTTCTCCGGCGTCACTCCCGCGGCATACAAATCCTTCAACAACAGCTCCACAGGAGCTCCCGTGCCGATCGCAGAAAAGGCAAATGCCACCTGCTCCGCATCGCTGGAGAAGTTCATCTCACCCTTCTCAAAGGCCGGTCGCCAACGACTCGCTAACTCTTTCGTCGTCAGCCACATCGCATAATCCAGATTGCTGTCCATCGGCTGCCGCAGGGGCAACAAGGCCGTCTCAATCAGTCGGGGATCGTCGTACGCAGCCACCGTCGCCGCTGTTGCTGGAACAGTGTCACCGGGAAAGGCACTGCCGTCCGCAATCTGACGCTCAGAATCCTGCAGCGGCGAAAACGACAAGGCTCGTACTGCCTCCAGTCGCACTCGCGGATGCGCATCCTGAACCGCTACCGTTAACAAATCCCGCGAATCCGGAATCAAATACTTCCAGTGACTCAACACACGCACCGCCGCAGCACGCAGCCGTCCGTCGGCACTCTTCAGTAACGCCTTCAACAGCTCAGGCTGCACCGACTGCGCCGTTTGATAACACCACAACGCTTCCAGCTGCACCAGCTCACGTTCTTCCGCCGACAACTGCACCGACTTCAACCATTCCGTCAGTTCACTGGCTATCCCCGGCCCCCGCTGTCGCAGAATCTGCTTAGCCGATTGTCGCTCCACTCCGTCGACCGACCGCAAGGCCTCAAACAACTCCGTGTTGGTTCGCGTTGACACCGCTCGGTACTCACGCTTCGGAGCCCCCTTCCAGGTCACCCGCCAGATACGCCCATGAGTCCGGTCGCGTCGTTCGTCTCGAAAGTCCACTTCGCCATGCTGAATGATCGGGTTGTACCAGTCCGCTACGTAAATGGCCCCGTCCGGCCCCACCTTCACGTCAATCGGGCGGAAGGCCACATGGTCCGACCAAATCACTTCCTGCTGCTCACGCGAGACATATCCCGAGCCCTCTTCCGTCAACACAAATCGCACCACACGATGACCCCGAAAGTCATTCGTAATGGCGTTGCCCTGCCAGTCCGGTGGCAACATCGGTGTCTCAACCAACTCCAGCCCGCAGTGCTTGGGACTGCCCGGGTTCAACCCCCGCACCAGTCGCTCCGCATCCGCAGCCGTGAAATAGTAAGCCCCGGGGATCACGTAGTTGATCCCCTCGCCGCCCGCCCCGTCCGTCGCAAACGACTGACCAAACCGGTCGTAGTGATGCCCCCAGGTATTCACCAGCCCCCGCAGAAACACACCCAGCTCCAGCGTCTCCGGACGAAACTGCCAGATGCCACCCGCATTCAATCGACGCACGCCCCACGGCGTCTCAACGTGACTGTGAATGTAGATCGACTGGTTGAAGTACAGTAATCCGTCATATCCCCAACGCAGCGTGTGCAGGATGTGATGAGTGTCCTCTGTGCCGAAGCCAGACAACACAACCCGCTTCGTATCGGCCTTCAAGTCCCCGTCCGTGTCTGCAAAATGCAGCAGCTCGGTGCTGTTCGCTACCCACACGCCACCATCGCCCGGAGCAACCCCGGTCGGAATCAACAGACCTTCCGCGAAGACATGCGTCTTGTCCGCAACCCCGTCGTGATCCTGATCTTCCACCACCAGAATCCGGTCCGTTGCCGGAGCCCCCGGTGTGATCTGCGGATACACCTCAGAACTGGCAATCCACAGCCGGCCGTCCTCGTCGAAATTCATCTGAATCGGCTTGGCAATCGACGGATCCGCTGCGTACAGCTGGACCTCAAACCCCTCCGGAACCCGAAATGTCGCTCGCTCCAGCTCAGGATCCGGGGCCGGAATGTCTTTCAACGCCGGCGGCTGCGCGACCGCAACGGCACACCACAACGGAAGTCCAGTTAACACACAGCGCAGGATTGGTCGGATGCTCATGGAATCAGCCGATTTTCTTCAGGTACAGGAATAATAGAAGTCGTTTAGTCTCAGGAGTTTCCCCGATGGCCTTTGCCGCTCTGTCCGCTCCCGAGCAGACACGGCACCTCGGCGGGCTCGGTGTCGCAGTCTTCACGATTCACGAAGGACACCCAACCCGCTGCGCCCCACTGCAAGTGGCTACGGCAGTGGAACCGTTTTCAGATTCTGCACATCACCTTCCCCCTGAACCAGCACCAATGCCGATTCTGCATTCAGCCGGTCCAGCTGCAGCACTCCCGCCATGGATTCCACTGTTTCAAATTTCTGCCCGGCAGTGCCACCACCGGAAACCGGTTCTGTCAGAGCCGTTGCGGTTTTCAGACCCGTCGTCGTGATCTTCATCACGCCACGAGCACTGTTGCTCAGCAGCA
>CAIYBH010000364.1 GCA_903924405.1 uncultured Planctomycetaceae bacterium
GCTCGTACCCGTACCCGTACCCGTACCCGTACCCGTACCCGTACCCGTACCCGTACCCGTACCCGTACTTGTACTCGTGCTCGTGCTCGTGCTCGTGCTCGTGCTCGTGCTCGTGCTCGTGCTCGTGCTCGAAATCGCGCCGTCTTCGCCCTAAACGGTGCTCTCGCCTTGAGCAACGTCGCATTTTGTATTGAGCGGCGAAAAGATCAGTGGGCCCCCGATTTTGCCAGCGGTTCAGCATGCCGGTGGGGGAAAAGCCGAGGCAAATGACTTGCGGTAAGTGCCGCGGGGCTTCGCAAAGTGTGTCGCCCCAGGTGAGTTGACGCACGAGCACGAGCACCCCTTTGCTGATCGCGAGCATCAGCGGGATTGAGGACGGACAAGCGAGGGGGATCGAGTATGCGATCGTCAGCGGCGAGTGGAAAGTTGGACTTGCTGAGAGCCGAGTAAGTAGTTTGGGTTGTTCTGGGTGTTTGGGTTGCTCTTGCGTGGTGTAAGTCATGGGCATTTTTCGGAAAAATCTGCTACGCGTTAAAACTACTGGCATTTATTGGTAGAGAATTGGCCTTGTGACGCAGACCATTTGTGGAGTGGTTTGATTTTGCAGTTGGCTGCATCGGCCGTTGAACGCGTTGATGTGCGGGTGTGGCAGGGGCTTGTGCTGGTCGACGACCACAGGGCATTCGCTTCGAACGCTGCAGATTCTGGTTGGGTAGACGTGTTGGCTTTACGTCGGGCAAATCTGTTTTCGGATGGGTTGTCAGACGTGTGGTGGAATTGGGGCAGTATCGGGGTGGTTGCAGTTTGCGAAAGTGAACGGTGACTGCGGGGAACGATCAGCTCGTGAAACTCTAGGTAAGGAATTCTGCTGTGATTGGACATCGGGGAAACAAGCGTCATCGGGCGGGACGTCGGGGCCTTGCAGGAATGCTGGAGAGTCTGGAGATCAGGTCGCTGTTATCGGCGACGACGATGCCGGACAGTCCGGTGCAGCAGATCGCGGAACCGGAGGTGGTTCCGAATGAGTTGTTGATTCAATTCAGGGCAGGTTCAACGGGTGCCGCGATGGCGGCTGCACAAGCGGGAGTGAATCTGCGGGTTGAAGAGACGATCCACACATCGGTCATGCAGGCAAGCGGCCTGGGACCGATGCAGCGAGTGACGCTGGGGAACGGCGTCGCCATGAAGCAGGCAATTGAGGCACTCAGCCGCAATCCCCTTGTCAGCTATGTGGAACCCAACTATGTGTATCGTCCGGCGATCACGCCGAATGACACCTACTACACCAATGGCGGGTTGTGGGGCATGTATGGCAGTGATTCACCGGTAGCTTCTGGTCCTGCGGGAACGACCAATGCCTGGGGATCGAACGCCGAGCAGGCCTGGGGCAGCAACATCACGGGATCCCGCAGCATTGTTGTGGGGATTATTGACGAAGGTGTGCAGACGACGCATCCGGATCTGAATGACAACATCTGGGTCAATCCCTATGAGGTTGCGGGGGATGGAGTCGACAACGACGGCAATGGCTACGTAGACGACATCCATGGCTGGGACTTTTTCTACAACGACAACACCGTCTATGACGCCGGTGAAGATGCTCACGGGACGCATGTGGCGGGCACGATTGGTGGCGAAGGCAACAACAGTTCCGGGGTTGTGGGGGTCAATTGGGCCGTCACGATGATCTCGACGAAGTTTCTCGGCCCCACCGGGGGATCGACTTCGAATGCCGTCAAGGCGCTGGATTACCTGACGGACCTGAAGAATCGGCATGGCATCAACCTGGTCGCCACCAACAATTCATGGGGCGGAGGTGGTTATTCGCAATCGCTGCATGATGCCATCATTCGTTCGGCGAAGAAGGACATTCTGTTTGTAGCGGCTGCCGGAAACTCGACGTCCAACAATGATACCACGGCGTCATATCCCTCGAACTACAACACGTCGGTAGGGACATCAACGCAGACGGCCGCCGCTTATGATTCGGTGATTGCCGTCGCATCCATCACCAACACGGGAGCGATCTCCAGTTTTTCCAGCTATGGTGCAACGACGGTGGACATTGGCGCTCCGGGGTCATCCATTACCTCCAGCGTGCCCGTTAACACTTACGCCACATACAACGGGACATCGATGGCAACACCGCACGTGACGGGTGCGGTAGCGCTGTACGCGTCGGCTCAGGGCAGCACGATCTCGGCCGCCTCGATTCGAAACGCAATTCTCACGAGTGCCGTGCCGACGGCATCCCTGACGGGGAAGACCACGACGGGCGGACGACTGAATGTTTATGAAGCGATTCGCAAGCTGTCGTTTGTTGATCTGGACAAAGCGGTGTACGGCCCAGCACAGGTTGCCGGAATTTCTCTGACCAGTTCCGCCGCCAACGTGAATTCCGGGGTTGCCGACACGGTGGTGGTGAGTGTGCGAAGTACGACCGAAACCACACCGATTTCGGTGACGCTGACGGAAACAGGGATCAATACCGGGCTGTTTACCGGAACATTGCAACTGGGGTCCGGCGCCCCGGTTGGTGATTCCACTCTGCAGGTGGCTCATAGCGACACGATCACAGTTCAGTATGCGGCTCTGAATCTCAGCGACACCGCCACTGTGGACGCTCAGTCCCCCGTGATTTCGGCCATCAACGCTGCCCCGAGAGCGACGACGGCCACCGTTACGTGGACCACAAGCGAAGCGTCGGTTGCTCGTGTCCGCTATGGACTGAGTCCATCCGCATTGACTCAGACGTGGACTGGTTCACAATTCGTCACCAGTCACTCCGCAGTTCTGAATGGACTGGCGGCGGCTACGACGTGGTACTATCAGATTGAAGTCACAGACGCAGTGGGCAACACCGGCAACTCGTCGGTACTGTCCTTTACGACACAGAATCCGGCAGCCATTCTGTATGTCGACGATGACCAGGCCGCGACGTTTGAACGCTTCTTCACCGCAGCGTTTGCCGCCAATTCACTGGCCTACGACACATGGAATGTTTCGGCCGCCGGGGTTCTGCCCACCGGCCAGGACTTGCAGCGTTATCGGATTGTTGTCTGGAACACGGGCAGCGATTACGGCAGCGTCAATGCCGGGCTTTCGGTCGCGGAACAATCCGCCATCACGCAGTATCTTACCACCGGTGGTCGCATCTTTATCTCCGGACAGGACGTGCTTTACAATGGCGTCAGCGTGGACTTTCAGACGAACTATCTGAAGATTGCCTCGTTTACCAACGACGTGGCCACAGCTGCGCACACAGAGTCGGGCGTGGCGGAAAGTCTGATTACCAACGGCATGTCGCTGCCGGTCACGGCACCGGCAGATTTCGGATCGCTGTATGTGGATTCGGTCGCTCCGGCTGCTGGAGCTGTGGGGCTGCTGCAGCATGGAGTCACCACAGCTGCCGCGCCTTTCTCGGGGATCAGCTACCGCGGCGACTATGCCAATGGCGGATTCGGCATCGTCTTTTCCACCCTGCCCTTTGAAAGCCTCAGCAGCACGGCAGCGGCTCCCAACAATCAGGCCACGTTTCTCCGGAAGACGATTGAGTTTCTTTCCGGAGAAGCCACGATCGGAATCAATGTGTCATCACCGGCTCCTTCAGCCATCACCACAGAGGGCGGCAGCCAGGTCAGTTTCACGGTCGTGCTGGCTTCACAGCCGTCTGCTGACGTCACCATTCCCGTACAGAGCTCCGACCTGACGGAGGGCACGGTGGGAGTCAGTTCACTGACGTTCACCTCGGTGAACTGGTCGACACCGCAGACGATTACGGTCACCGGCGTCAATGATGCGGTCGATGATGGTAACGTCGGCTATTCGATTCTGCTGGGCGCTGCAAGCTCGGCGGATGCCAGCTACAACGGACTGAATGCTGCCGATGTCGCGCTGAGTAATACCGATGATGATACGGCGGGTATTACGGTCAGCTCGCTCTCAGGAAGTTCCACCACGGAGAGCGGTGGAGTGGTCACCTTCACTGTGCGGCTGAATTCCGAGCCGGTGGCCAATGTCACGATACCGGTCAGTTCCACTGACACAACGGAAGGGGTTGTGAGTGCCGCATCGCTGGTGTTCACATCCACCAACTGGAATGTGGCCCAGACGGTGACTGTGACCGGTGTGGACGACGCGATTTTTGACGGGAACGTCGCCTACACGGTCGTACTGGCTGCGGCCACCTCCACCGATGCCCTGTACAACGGGATCAATCCTGCTGATGCGGCTTTGACAAACATTGACAACGAAGCTGCCCCGGCAACTAAGTTCTACGTGGTGGATGACGCCACGGTCAATCGCACGTTCGAATACGATGTCAATGGGACTCCGATTGAAAACTATCCCACCAATTCCGGCAACGCGGCACCGCGAGGAGTGGCGACGGTTGTGGCCGGAGACAAGTTGTGGGTCGTCGATGCCAATCGAAACGTGTACATCTACAACAACAGTGGAGTGCTGCAGGGATCGTGGCTGGCGGGCAGTCTGGCCAATAATGCCACGGTTGAGGGTGTGGCGACTGATGGCACCAACATCTGGATCATCGATGCCCGTTCCGACCGAGTGTTTTACTACGCGAATGCGGCCTCTCGGCTGTCCGGGACTCAGGCCGCGACGACCAGTTTCCTGTTGGCGTCCGGCAATGTGGCTCCCAAGGACATCGTGTTCGGGTCCGAGGGCGGCGTGAACTACCTGTGGACTGTAAACGCCACGGCGTCTCTCGACCGGGTGTTCCGCTACACACTGAACGCGTCCGGCGTGGCGACCTCAGTAACGTCGTGGACGCTGAATACGCAGAATGCCAACCCGACCGGAATCACTCTGGATCCCTCCAATGCCTCGATGGACATCTGGATTTCGGATAACGGAACCGATCGTGTGTATCGCTATGCCAATGCCCGCACATTGACAGCCCCGGTGTTAACCAGTTCCTTCGCCCTCGCGGCCACCAACCTGAATTCTCAGGGCCTTGCGGACCCACCGACCGCAGACAGCGAACCAGCACTCTCCGGCTATCGCCTGGAATCCACCGTACCAGCCACTTTGCCTCAGGGACCGCAGCGCAAGTCTGCCGGTAATACTCTGTGGACCGTGGGGTCAGGATCGGGGCAGGAATTGAAGGCCACCGGGGGGGCATGGAAGTCGTCGCTGCCTGTTGTGCGAGCGGGCAAGTCTGCTGGCAGTCTGGCGTATCGTTCGGGATCGGCCAGCTATGGTCCTGTCAGAAGCAATCGCAGTTCTGCGGAACGTTCACTGCAGTCCGTCGCTCCGGTCGACACAGCCACGCTGGACGGGCTGTTTTCGGAACTTGGCGGCAGCCAGAACTTCCTGCTGGATCGCCGTGACTGATGTCGGCTGAGTCCTGCGTCTGCAGGTCTCTGAGTCGTCAAAATGTCCTCTGCGAATGCTCCGGGGAATCCGGAGTGCAGGTGGCCCATATTCGGGGGGCTGGTGAATGATCACCAGCCCCCCGTTTTTTGTTGGTGCTCAGGGAACGGAACTCGCCGCGAATGTGCCGGCGGCGTACGGAATCTGTTGAGGTCATCACCCGCGGAGGCCGGCCCTGAATTATTGAAACGCTGTTCACGTGGGAAATCCGGGTGGTTTTTTGCTTGATAGCAGCGGGGCGTCTTCCAAAATGGCGAGCGATGCGGCGTGAGCTCACTGAGACGAACACGTTTAGCGGGAGGTCGAGGTTCCACCCGAGCCGCAGGACCTGGTTTTCAGCGGGAGGGCGAGGTTCCACCCGAGCCGCAGGACATGGTTTTCAGCGGGAGGGCGAGGTTCCATCCGAGCCGCAGGACATGGTTTTCAGC
>CAIYBH010000365.1 GCA_903924405.1 uncultured Planctomycetaceae bacterium
ATCCTTTTTCGACAGCGGATCCCGGCCGCACAGGTTTGTCCGGCGAACACACCGGTTGACCACATGAAAGACCTGAATTTCTGAATCAGCCAGGATTTCTCGACGGTTAACGCGTGGCATGGCAGAGGCTCCGAAGCAGGGTTGAGGAGATCTTAGCGGGTGATTTTCCTTTGTCAAGGTGCATGGCACCTGCGGGGTGGAGTCGAGGTTTTTGGGGGCAATTACGGGTTGCTGCATAGAATGTCTGCAGGTTGGGTCCTAGAATGCGTGAGGTGCAGCGCCGGGGGCGGTTTGTCCGGGCTCCGTTGTGCTGTTGTGAGATTCTGGTCTGACGTTTTCAGCGTGGAGTTTACTGATGCCTTACACATTGCCCCCTCTGCCTTATGCCTACAACGCTCTTGAGCCGCACATTGATGCGCGGACGATGGAAATTCACCACACCAAGCATCATCAGGCGTACATCAACAACGTGAATGTGGCTCTTGAAGGGTCTCCGTTGGCTGGCAAGTCGGTTGAGGATCTGGTGAAGGATCTGAATGCCGTTCCGGAAGGGATTCGTACCGTTGTGCGTAACAACGGTGGTGGGCATGCGAATCATGCGCTGTTCTGGACGATTCTGTCTCCTACTGGTGGTGGAGCACCGGCTGGGGATCTGGCTGCGGCAATTACTGCTGCCTTTGGCACATTTGATCATTTCAAGGAGCAGTTCAACAAGGCCGCGACGACTCGCTTTGGCAGTGGTTGGGCCTGGTTGAGTGTTCGTGCGGACGGGACTCTGGTTGTTGAGAGCACCGCAAATCAGGACACACCGTTGTCAGAGGGACGGACACCGATTCTGGGTCTGGACGTCTGGGAGCACGCTTATTACCTGAATTACCAGAACCGTCGTCCGGACTACATCGGTGCATTCTGGAACGTGGTGAACTGGGCCGAGGTAGCTCGCCGTTTTGCTGCCGCGAAGGGTTGATCCGAACGGCGAGTTGCTGTGAATCTGAAATCAGTTTCCAACCCTCATGGGACTTCCTGTGAGGGTTTTTTGTCGCGCTGGTTTCATTTGGCATGATACGGTGGAATGGTGTTGGGGTGGTTTATCATGATGCATGGGGGAATTGACGGGAAAATACCAACGTGATAGACTCAATCCTGCATGACAAGCGGAATGTGGACTCTGTCCCTGGTGACGAAATTGCAGACCGCAGAGTGTCTGGAGTGTGTTGGGCGAGTGCAGGTCAAGGGTACCGAGGGAGGTGCTCTAATTTTTGATTGGTCCGCAGGTTGAGGTTCATTCGGAAGTTGGTGGAGTCTTCGTTTAATTGTGCCTGCCGTTTGTTCAGTGATTTTGCCTGCAGTCTTCAGGACTGGTTTTCGGTAGTTTGTGATAAAGGAGTATTCAGATGGCTCGGGTTTTCACCTTTCCGCGCGCGGCGAGGGGATCAAAGATTTATCGTGTCGAGTGGAAGAAGGACACACCGACCGTTGCGGAGTACCTCGTCCAGACAGCGGCGACGTCGATGGTCGTTGTGCATGATTCTGCGGGTAAGGAGCATACCTTGACGGGCAAGGAGTCGTTGCGTCAATTTGGTCTGACGGTTGAGGACGCGGTGTCGCGAGAGTTTGAGCGGATCGCCACTGTTGTATCGCGACATGGAGGCAATGCGATTCAAGCGACGATGCAGGCTGCCAAGCTTGGAAAACTGCTGGAATAGGACGTGCTGCGTCAGACTGGCGGGCCGTTGACTTGTTCAAGCGTTTTCCAAGTGTTTGTGCGCAAGGGGTCCGCCGGTGCTACGCCGGCATCAATCCAGGCAGATGCCGGCGATGACCGCACTGACACAGGAGACGGCCCAGAAGCAGTAGACGATTGTTGGTTCCGGCACCTTGCGAAATACAAAGTGGTTGTGGAGTGGACTGCAGAGCAGGAGTCGGGTTTTTGTGCGTCGGAACCACACGACCTGGGCGATGACGCTGGTGGTTTCGATGAGGAAAACGGAGCCGCAGATCGGCAGCAGTAATTCCCTGTTTCCGAGAAGGGCGATTGTGGCGAGAACGGCTCCTGACGCCAGAGCGCCGGTGTCGCCCATAAAGACGCGGGCTGGGTAGCGATTGAATCCAAGAAAGCTAAGCGTAGAGCCAGCGAGTGCCGCTGCCGGCAGCGCCAAAGCCTGTGTTTCCGTGTGTCCGGCGAGAATCCATGCCAACGCCGCGGCGGCTGTTGTCAGGCAGCCGGCCGCGAGTCCATCGAGGCCATCTGTGAGGTTGACGGCATTGGACATTGCTACGAGTACTATGGTGGACCAGGGGACGAACAGCAACAGGCTGCTGACCGCATCTGCTGTTTGGTCCGTGGGAGAATCCGGGACCGGTCGAGCGTAGTGAATGCCGATGCTGATGATGCCAGCGAGGACAATCTGGCTGCAGAGTTTCTGTCGGATGGTCAGCCCTTTTTTATGAGTTCTGGCTTTGATCAGGTCATCGATGGCGCCGAGTGCCCCGAATGTGAGGGCTGTGCCGATGCAGAGCAGTCCGGGAGCGGCAGGCAGGGGCCTGCCTGGTATCACAAGAAGCCCGCAAATGAAGGCGAAAAGAATCAGGATTCCACCCATAGTGGGGGTTCCGGATTTTCCGGCATGCAGAGTATTGAGTTGCGTGGAATCGCTGTGAATGCGTTCCTGAAAATTGCGGCGGAGCCAGCGGATGACGAGCGGTCCAGTGAGCAGGCCAGTGGCGAGGGAGACGACCGCGCAGAGGGCGATTGACCAGAGCAGATCACTGCGAGTACTGACCGCCAGCAGCGGCAGTAATGGGTGGGTAAGGCAACAGGATTGATGGGTTATCGCGGCGAAGATTGAGTCGGAGGGAAGTGTTGTGAGCATGGCGGCTTCCGAGGAGCAGCGATCGATGAGAGAGATCTTTTCGGTAAATTTCGGGGACGTGCGAAAGGAGTGGTGAGGGATGCTGGGCGGGCCGGCAGCGAGGGCCGCAGGCTGTCTGACGGACATGTTTTTCAGTGGAGGAACATTTGGTACGTGCCATTGCTGCTGTGAACGCCGCGTTGGGGGGGCGCAATGGCAACTGGCAGAGCGGTATCAGGGCTGGGGGTGATTTTCCGGGCGAAGCCAGACCCAGCTCTTTCCCAGTCGGCCGCCGTAGTTACCGGCGGTAATTCGGACGATCCCAGGCACGGTGAGAGCAGCCTGAATTGAGGCTTGTGTTGCGGAACTCACGGACGCGAGGTCTCGTCCGTTGATAATGATTTCCATCACGGACTTTACGTCCGGTGGAAGCTGGGACTTGAAATCCGGGCGATTGGTGAGTGTTGGGCAGAATTGATCATTGGTACTGGCGAACAGGAATTTGTAGCGGCTACCGGCTTTGGAACCGCTGGCCGCAACGCCGCCTGGGAAGGGTGTGATCACGCCAGGCACAGCTTCACAGGCCGCTACGGCGCGTTCGGCGGCTTCGATGGATGCGTCTTCGGACGTCGCCATGAACCAGAGATTGCCTCCCATGATGCCATCGAACCACGGGAATCGACGATCAATGCAGAACTCGCCCCCCATAGTTGGGACGACCCACATGGTACGTCCGAATCGATCTTCGAGACGTTCGAAGCCATCACCAAACCATGCCAGCTTTCGACCGAGGCGAAAGGAGTTGGGGCCGGAGCCTGGTGCGAAGCAGCGTGTTGTGGGGCAAGTGAGTACATTCTGGCAGACGCGTGCCAGGAGTGCTTTTTCGAGAGCGGCTTCCCGATTTTTCCAGAACCTCGGGACGTGCAACTGGCAGATCGCTCCAGGGCGCCCATCTGGTGTTTCGAAGGATGGATCGCCACCGGGGCCGACATAGCGATCGAGACCGGCTTCGCAATCGCACATGATGGACGACGATCCGTGACCTGTGGCCGCGTGAATAGCGTGATCCAGCCACTTGCGGTCTCGAGCTGTGATCAGGAACTCCGTGTAGAGGCTGCGAAAAGCTTCTGCGTATGTATCTTCAACGAGATCGGACATGATGAAGTTTCCGGTGGAGCAACCTGTTGCAGGCAGGGTACCTGATCGTGAACGGGAAGGTGGCGATTAGAGCGAGGAACGGAAAAGGATTGCTGCTGCGTCGAGAGTCGAAACAGCAATCCCGGAATGTGGACTGCGATTGAAGCGCAGATCAGAAACTGCGGGGTGGGTCGGCTGGCCGCCCCATTTTTGACGCTGGTGGCAGCGTGGCCGTTTCAGGCCCGTCCACGGCAGGTGTAAACGTGGTCCTCGGTGATGATTTTGTCCATGAAAACATCATGATCAGCTACGGGGATCTCATCGAACAGCTGGCATTCGAAAGCGAGAGCGATGAGTGGCGTGTCGGGGCGGGCGTGTTGCAGAAGTTTGTCGTAATAGCCTTTTCCGTGCCCCATCCGAGCCCCTCGGCGATCGAAACCAACGCCTGGGACCATGATGAGATCGAGTTCGGCGGCCTGGACCTGTTTCTCGGGTAGTGCGCGAAGCTCCGTGCGTGGTTCCAGAATGCGATACATACCGAGTTCAAGTTCGTCCATGCTGGCCAGGCGAAACATTTCGAGTTCCCCGGCTTCATTGCACCATGGCACAACGATGGTTTTCCCGGACTGGAGTGCCAGTTCCAGGTCGTGTCGAGTTCGCACTTCACTGCGG
>CAIYBH010000366.1 GCA_903924405.1 uncultured Planctomycetaceae bacterium
GCACCTCTCCGTCATCACCTGATGACGGCCCCATTGAAGCATACCACTCCGCCCATCGCGTGTTACGCAAGACACCACCTCTCCGTCATCACCTGATGACGGCCCCATTGAAGCTGGGATACAGCCGGAACGCCAGACAGCGGAGACGCAAGCTCTCCGTCATCACCTGATGACGGCCCCATTGAAGCTTCCGGAGGCGGGCGTCGGCGCAACTGGGGATGTCTCCTCTCCGTCATCACCTGATGACGGCCCCATTGAAGCGGAACGTGTCAACGGGAATCGTTACGCTGCGTACGCTCTCCGTCATCACCTGATGACGGCCCCATTGAAGCTGATTGCTGCCACCTCTGTGTCTACGTACCCGGTCAACTCTCCGTCATCACCTGATGACGGCCCCATTGAAGCGACAGTTGGGCCGAATGAACCGGGTTCGCCTACGCACCTCTCGGTGGGCTGAAGTCTGCCTGCGCAGACGCTCAGGGCGTTGACGGGATCGCTTCGGTGGTCAGGTCGGTTGGTGACTTCAGACAGTAAACTGGGAATTGAATGCCTTCCTGAAGCACTCCATCGAAAAAGTTCCATGTGACGAGGCCGTCACAGGATTCCGGTTCCAGTAGCCATGCGGCCAGGCGTCCCAGTGGCTGGCTGGTACGAACAATGCACGTTCCCGCCGGGAATTCACGCACTTCGTCATGGTCTTCCGTTTCCAACTGCATCATGTGGTGTTTCTGAAAGGCGGTCGGATTTTTTCTGATCACAGTCACGGTGCGGGCTTTGACCGTCAACCGAGCCGGCATCGTCAATCGCGATATCTGCACACCGTGGTTTGCCAGGTTGTCCATGATGTTCTGGCCAGCATTCGGAATCACATATGCATATGGAAGTGGGACCTGCAGGGTGGGCTCGTAGCGGCCCCAGAATTCCACCGTATAATCCTGCGGTTCGTCGGTTCCCGGCACTCGCCCCTTGACGATCACTTTTTCCGGATACGGTTGTACGGTTGCGTTCAGCGGGAGTGATTGGTCGGTTGTACTTGGCTGCGGATCTTTCGCCTGCTGTTCAATCGTGTTCAGTAACGACGCGATCTCCGCTGCCCGCTGGGTCGTCGATTCGATGCACTGCCGAACAAACTGACGCGAAGCAAGCACTCGAGTCCTGTAGTCTGCGTAACTGTAGGATTCGGCAAGGATGCCGATCCGACCACGCAGGCCCAGGTATTCGGTGCTGTAACGAGGCTCAAACCCGAAGGATTCCCAGCGCGTGTGCTCGCGGGCAAAGTTACCATAATAAAACGTGTCGAATCCCGCGGCCTGCATTCTGGTGCCCACATCCGGCATCATTTGCTGCCGCAGGAATTGACGCAGCGATTCGGGAACAGCAGGATTGTGTGGAATGTCATAGGTCAGCGGATAACGATGAATGGATCCGTTGGTGGTATGGCAATCAATAAAGACGTGCGGGTTCCATCGATCAATCAATCGCACCAGCGACTGACCCTCCGGGGTTTCCAGCCTGACGAAATCGCGATTCAGGTCAAACCCCTGCGCTGTTTCGCGAGTTCCCATGCCTCGCAGCGGGCCGAGCTGCCCCGGGCGATTGGTGACGGCCATCTGATCGTTGCCGTCGGCGTTGTAGTTCGGCACGATGATGATCACGAGCTGTTTCAGCCACGGATGCTGCGGAGTCATCGCTAACTCTCTGGCCAGCATCAGCAGGGCTTCTTTGCCGTCACATTCGCCACTGTGAATGTTGCCCAGCAGCATGATGGTCAATCGGTCGTCCATTGCAGGACTTGAGACCGGCGGGTCCGCGATGATGAGACCAGCGAGAGGACGATCCTGAGAAGTGCGGCCGAATTCGAAGTACTGGACGTGTTCTGCAAGAGCGTCGCAGCTGCGCAGGAAGATCAGGACTTCCTCAGACGTGCTGGTGGCTTCGAACTGACTGGCCTCCGCGACGGTCGGAAGTTCAGCACTCCCGACAAATGGTAACTCATCGGCTGACGTCAGGGCTGGTGCGATGACCATCAGCAATAGCGTCAGGACGAATGCCTGGGGAAAGTTCATGACAAAATCCTGAAGTCTGTCTGACAGACCGCGTGATGTGGATCGGCGGCTGAGGGTTCCACTGTCTGGTCAGCTGAATTGGCCGACCATTCGAAGCGGTTGCGTGTTACTGGGGTGTTGCGGAGGCCGTTGTTTTCTGGCGAATACAGTAAATTCGGGCAGACGTCCGGATCAACAGGCGGTCACCGACGATGGCCGGGGAGGCCATGCCCATGTCGTCTTCGGCCAGCGAGTTGGTGCCCAGCAGTTGATACTGATCCCCGTCCTGCAGAACGAATGTGACGCCATCCTCATTCAGGCAGAAGATTTTTCCGTTGACGGCCCAGGGGGATGCGGTGAAGGCACGCCCGTTTGGCAGTCGCTGCTGGCTGAACAGTTCGCGGCCCGAGGTGGCATCGAAGCCGGCAATAAAACCCCGATCATACAGGACGAAAAGCCGTTGATGACTGACGATGGTGGATGGATTGTAGGGAGCGGATTTCGGCAGCGACCAGGCGATGAATTCGCCTGATGCTGCACCCTCTGCCGGTGTGATATCGCCGGTTGCCCCAGGGCGAATCGCGTAAATCGGACGCCGCGGATCGAGGACGTAGCCAGAGCTGACATAAAGTAAACCGTTTGCAGCGTAGGGCGTGGCAATGGTGATGCTGGACATCGGGGCTTGAAGCGACCAGAGCGGCTGACCATCCAGACCATACGCATGAATTCCACCGGTTCCTGCTGTGATGATTTCGGTCCGCTCTGGATGCTGCCAGACAAATGGTGTGGACCAGTTGCTTTTCTCAGTGCGTTCGGTGCGCCAGACAACCTGACCGGTGGCGGCATCAAGGGCCAGCAGGTACGAGGTTTCCTCGTTGTCAAAGCAGTAATACAGGCGGCCCTGATGCAGTGCGGGGGATGCGGCGGTCCCCCAGCCAAATCTCATCGGTAGCGCGGGCAGTTCATGCCGCCACAGCTCAGTTCCGGAAAAATCGAAGCAGAAGAGTCCCAGATTGCCGAAGCAGAAATAAACGCGTTCGCCGTCCGTGACTGCGGTTTCGGAGGCAAAGCTGCTTTTGATGTGGATCGAGGATTTCGGCTGGCCTTCGCGCACCTGTCGTTCCCAGCGAACATCGCCGGTGGCAAGGTCCAGGCACATGACCTTCCATTGGTGAATCGACTCAGGCGGTGCCGTCCGGTCACCTCCGAAGTAGAGGCCCTTTTTCGGATTCTCCGACGTGCCGGTGTTGACCACCGTTGACAGGAAAACATGCTCGCCCCAGACGATCGGCGATGACCAGCCCCGGCCCGGCAAGTCCCGTTTCCACTCCACGTTTTCGGTCGCCGACCATGTTTCCGGGATGCTGGCTGCTTCGGCCACTCCCCGCGCGCCCGGTCCGCGAAACTGCGGCCAATGGGCGGCTTCCTGAGCGGCGAGGGACGTCGTCCAGAGTGTGATCGCAAAGCACAGCACGGCCAGTCGCTCAAATCGCTTCATTCGTCTACTCCGAGTGCTGTCGCGCGAGTGCACGACCGGCCTTGCCTGATGACAGAAAGGATCTGTTCGGGAGTGTAACGTTCTCGTCAAACGCGTGCGAGTCGCGGACGGGGGATGCGCCTTCGGGGAGGGCGCGGGATAAGGGCACAAGGCGAATGCGCCTTCGGGGAGGGCGCGGCTCCTGCCAAGCCGTAAACGTGCTTGCGGCTCAGGTGGAACTTCGCGCTTCCAGACGTGCTTGCGGCTCAGGTGGAACTTCGCCCTCCCAAACATGCTTGCGGCTCAGGTGGAACTTCGCCCTCCCGGACGTGCTTGCGGCTCAGGTGGAACTTCGCCCTCACAGACGTGCTTGCGGCTCAGGTGGAACTTCGCCCTCCCAAACGTGCTTGCGGCTCAGGTGGAACTTCGCC
>CAIYBH010000367.1 GCA_903924405.1 uncultured Planctomycetaceae bacterium
GTGGTCGATGGCTGAGGCTGTGAAGACAGCTCGGATACGCGGGTGATGAGAGTGAAGTTGCTGGCACGCGATGTTCTCCACCGACCCGCCGGCCATCAGATGCAGAGCGGACGAGATGACTCGGGTGCCATGACTATGACCGAGCAACGCCACGGGGGATTCTGCGGGCAGGGACTGGATCAGACCGGCCAGGTAGAAGCCGTTTCGGCTGGCACGACGACCGAGCACGGCGAAGTCGATATTGACGAGTGGTGAGAGAATCCGATAGCTGGGCCAGCGGAAGTAGATCATGTGAAACGGACGACCGTTGGCACCGTGGCGCAGCCATTTCCAGGTTCGCTGGGATTCTGGCAGGACACTGGGAGAATCCACGAGGCTGCCATGAACCATAATGCAGATGGGCACGTTGGGATGCAGGCTGCTGGTGAGTTCCTGCAGGGAAGACTTACGGAGTCCGCGGCCATCTTCGTAGCGAGTCACCTGGGCGCAGAAGCGTGGCAGGGTTTCATCGAAAGACTGCGGCGAGGACTCGGTGCTGACGATCCAGTAGCCGGTGTCAGCGGGAACCGAAATGGAGGGGACGTCGACGGACGGGCGATCGGGTATGGGCGACGCTGGTTCCTCCCGGGCGAGCAGAGCATCGATGGGCAATTCGGAGAACTGTGCCTCGTCTTCGGGCCCTTCAAACGCTGCTTCGGGGTTGGACTGAGCCGAGGTTTGGGGCTCGTGTGCGAGTGCGGGCGTCAGTGCGCAAAGCGAGCACGCGAGGGCCAGCGCCCAGTACAGGTGATTGAACAGTGAGAAGCGGGGAGAGCGGGTCATGAACTTCTGATCCGGAGCGAATAAGTCGGCAGAAGCTCGTCCATGAGACCGGGTTCGGAAAATCGGGGATCAGCACCATCAGACCCACCGTGTCGATTCCCTGAGGGGGCGTTTGCGCGAAACGCAGGCCGTTTTAGGGGTGGACCGACACTGGCAGATTCGGCTGAAATGTGCCAATAAATGAGTGGCAAATCGCGAAATCGACGGGGAATTGCAAAAATTGGCTCATCCGGGTGTGGAAAAGATGACTGGGGGTGAATGGGGGACGGATCGGGGTTTATCGCTGATTTTTGGGGGCTGTCGGAGCGGGTCACAGGCAGCGACGTGGTACGGGAGCAGTGGCTGGGGGATCGAAACGGGCCGGGGAGGTCGAGGCGCTTCGTCCGGATTTGTCATCCCGGGTTGTTTTCTTTCCGGTTGGGGATTGGCATACTACGGGGACTTTCTGGTCTGGTTTTCGGCCGACGACCAGCGGGTTTCGGGGCATCGCCGTTCCGGTGTGTGTCCTGGGCCTTCCTGAAATACTTCATGACGACCTGGAATTGGAATCCCACTCATGTTGCGCGAGTTGATGGTCCTTGGTGTGTGTGTGTCGTTTTCTGTGGTGACGGCCCAGGAAGCGCGTGTGCAGCGGGCAGAGATTCAGCCATCGCAGGAGCGTGGTGTTGCGGCGGGGACGGAGCAGGTTGCGCGTCCCGCTGTTTCGGATGCGGAGTTTGCGGCCGGGCCGGTGGGGAAATGGATCTGGGGACCGGACAACGACACGAAGTACGTGCTTCGGGCGAAGTTGACACTAGCGGGCAAGCCGCGGGCAGCTCGCTTGAAAGCCTCCTGTGACAACATCTGCAGCGTCCACGTCAATGGACGGCGTGTGGGAGGTGGATCGGAATGGCAGGAGCCAGCGGACGCGGACGTCGCGAGTAGTCTGGTGGTGGGTGAGAATCTGATTGAAGTGGAAGTTGAAAACGCTGGCGGCGCTGCGGGTTTCGTACTGAAACTGCGGATACAGACGGCTGAGGGCGGAACTGAGACACTGGTCACGGATGAGACCTGGACCTATGCGACGGCCCGCGGCGAGGCTGCGGGGCAGCCGGTGGTGGTGCGAGGCACGTATGGTGACAATCCGTGGAAGAACGTGTTTGACAACAGTGCGCCCGTGGGGCGGATTCCGGCGGGAGTCTTCGAACTGCCACCGGGATTTCAGGTGGAAAAGTTGTACACGGTTCCCCGGGAAGAGTTGGGATCGTGGGTTTGTCTGACGTTCGACAATCGTGGTCGGTTGCTGGCCAGCGATCAGGGAGACAAAGGGATTTGTCGGATCACCTTGCCGCCGGTGGGTGTTGCAGGAGGAGAGACGCGTGTGGAGCAGCTGGATTTTTCCCGTTGTGAAGTCCGTCCCACGGGAGCACAGGGGATGCTCTGGGCATTCGACTCATTGTACTTTTCGATCAATGGTGGACCTGGGAGTGGCCTGTATCGGGCTCAGGACACAGACGGGGACGA
>CAIYBH010000368.1 GCA_903924405.1 uncultured Planctomycetaceae bacterium
GCGGGACACAAATCCCACAAAACCCCCAACGGGGCGGCATGAGCCCATCTGTACCCCTATTCCTGTCGCCCCATTCGGGGCTTGGCCGTGTGCCGCTCATCAACCACGGGCTCACGCCCGTGGCAACAACCTGTCGTCCCGCTGGGACTCAGTCGCACCAGCCTGTGTGTACCACCAGCCACGCGCATTGCAATTCAGCCGCGAAGCGGCGGTACGATGTTGCCATGGGCGTCAGCCCATGGATCGCGGGACACAAATCCCACAAAAGCCCCAACGGGGCGGCATGAGCCCCAAAACAGCCCCAAAACGGGGCCATCCATCTGTAGCGCGTCGTGCCAAAACGGGGCCATCCATCTGTGCCGCGTCGTGATAAGTGACTTCCCCGCATTGACTTACACCAATCACGACCACCAAAATTCATTGCGACGAAGTGAACAAAGCTGCCCTCCCGAATGTGCCCGCTGCCGCCTCGCCCGTCACCCGCCTTGCTCCCTGCCAATTCCTCAACCCGCCGACAAAAGTCAAAAAATCAACGGAATCCAGCGTTGCCTGGACAGACCGTTGTCCAGGCATCCCACGTACACTCAACACCGTTCTCCCGACAGCACGACAGCAACCGTCAATCGCGGATACGCGTGTGCTGGACATGTGCCCAACCTCTGAAAAGACACCCTGTTTATGACCACATTCATTCACACAGCAGACTGGCAGCTCGGCAAACCGTTTGCCGGCGTTGAGGATTCCGCAAAGCGAGCTCGCCTGCAGCAGGAACGCATCGCCGTGCTGCATCGCATCGCCCAGGCCGTCAAAGACCACAGCGCGGATTTTGTCCTCGTCGCCGGGGATCTCTTTGATTCCACGACCGTGACGCGCAGCGTCGTCTCAGAAGCCTGCAGCGCCATCGGCCGCATGGGTGTGCCCGTCTACGTCATTCCTGGCAATCATGACCACGGCGGTCCCGGTGCCATCTGGGAACAAACCTTCTTCCGCAGCGAAAGCCAGCAACTGGCCCCCAACCTGCAGGTGCTGCTCTCCCCGGAAGTGATCCCCACCGACCATGCCCTACTCTTCCCCTGCCCTCTTCTGCGTCGTCACGATTCAACCGACACCACGGCATGGCTGCGTCGGATTGAACCTGCTGAACTCGATCAATTCGGCAGCAAACCGCGCATCGTTCTGGCTCATGGCAGTACTCAGGGATTTGGCAGCGTCGAGGAGGACGAGGATTCCGGTGGCGATTCGGTGAATCAGATTGACCTGACGCGACTTCCTGCCGGGGTCTTCGACTATGTCGCCCTCGGCGATTGGCATGGCACCAAGCAGGTGGCGGACAATGCGTGGTATTCGGGGACGCCTGAACTGGATCGCTTTCCCAAAGGTGAATCCAACCGACCGGGCAACATTCTGGTCGTCCGCAGTGAACGAGGATGGATGCCGGTGGTCTCTGAAGTCACCACTGCCCGGCTTGGCTGGCACGACAGGTCCTGCCACTTTTCGGACGATCAATCCATCGAACTCTTCCGACGCGACATCGCCGAAAGGCTTGAGAACCGTGTGGGGGACGACCTGCTGAAGCTGACACTCACCGGTTCACTCGGGCTTGAAGCAATCGGCCAGCTCGACAGCATCATCGAATCACTGAAGTCGCGATTGCTGCGAGTCAAACTGTACAGCACGGTCAAAACGGCTCCCACCTCCGCCGAGATTCAGTCCCTGACACAGCGCGCTTACGACCCCGTGATTGCGGCAGTTGCCACAGCTTTGCTTTCAACGGCCGACGGTGATTCAGAAGAGGCCCAGGTGGCTCGACTGGCCCTGCGAGAACTGTATGCCACCTGTCATTCCGCATGACGGATGCTGCACCGCCCCTGTGGCCGTGATCATTTCTTCCCTGCCTCATCAGGCGCCATGTTTCACAGCGCCTCAACGCCAGCACTCAGGAATCCTGCTATGCACATTCGTTCCGTTGTCGTCAAAAACTACCGTGTTCACCAGAATCTGACCGTCACGTTTGATCGCCGGCTATCGTTGATTGGCGGTCCCAACGAAGCTGGAAAAAGCACGCTGGCCGAGGCCATTCATCGCGGCCTGTTTCTGAAGTCAAAAGTCACAGGGGACGCTTTGACCCCGATGCGATCCAATCTGGGTGATGGCCACCCGGAAATCGAAGTGGAGTTTCAGATTCACAATGAGGTTTATCGGGTTTACAAGAAGTTTTCGGGAACAGGCGGCGTCACAAGATTGTCGCAGGTGAACGGCAAAACGTTGACCGGCGATGAGGCAGAAACGCGGCTGTCCGAGCTCCTTGGCGTCGAAGCGGTTGGCGGGGGTCGAGGTATCGGCGAACGAGTCTCTCAGCAATGGGCTCATCTGTGGGTTTGGCAGGGACAGTCCGGCACAGATCCCTCGACGTATGCCACGGCTCAACGCGACGCTCTGCTAACGCGACTGCAGAGTGGCTCGGCCATCGTGATGCAGTCAGAGCTTGACGCGCGTGTTGCAGCCGTCTTCATCGATAAGGTTGCAGACGAGTTTTCAGCGAAGCGCGAGCCTAAGGTCCGGAGTCCGCTTGCAGAAGCGAGTAAGAAGCGTAACGAAGCGCAGGACGCTGTCAAAAAGGCAGAAGAAAACTGCAGAAAACTTGACCAGGCTGTTCAGGATTTTTCAACCGCCGGTCGGTCACAGCAGGAAGCCGAAGCCAGAATTCTGCAACTGCAGCAGGACCTGCGTACAGTGGAGGAGGAGCTGGAACAGGTCCGACAGTTCAGTCTGGACATAGACAACGCCAAAAAGCAGCACCGGACATTCAGGGAACGCAAAGACCAACTGCTCAAGGCCGGACAGGATATTGAGCGCGCGGAAAGCGAACTCCGGACGATTTGGCAGGAGTTGAAATTAGCAGCGTCCACCGAGGGTGATCTGAGGAAGGCTGAGCAGGACAGCGAGGGTGCCTATTCGCAGGCGCAGGAAGATTACGAGGCCGCTCAGGACGCTGAAGCCATTGCCAGCGGCAAATCAGAACTGGCCACCGCCGTTCAGGAACACCTGCGCGTTTCAGAGCAACTGCAGCACTGTGAGAAGGATCAACAGCAGGCCGATGAAATTCGTCAGCAACTGGCGGACGTTGAGACCCGTCTCGCCGTCGTCCCGGCGATTTCTGAAACGCAGCTTCGCCATCTGCAAAAGTCATCGAAGACACTGGACGCGGCCGAAGCCACCCTGAAGGCCATCGCGACCGGAATCGAACTTGTCGTGGCGGACCAAAGCGTCCGAGTGGGCTCCGCGGAACTCAGGGCCGGCCAGCCAATCACGATCACTGAATCGACCGAAATCAGTATCGGCGATGGCACGCGTCTGTTGATTCGGCCGGGTGGTGGAACGGGAGTTGCCGCTGCGGAAACTGCATTTCGGGATGCTGAGCGGGATCTGAGAAATCAGCTGGTCTCCCTCGGCGTGCAGACGCTTGCTGACGCCGAAACGTACTTTGATCAACAGCAGATCCTCATCAGGCAACGGAAAGACCTTCAGAAGGAACTGAGCCTGTTAAACGCTGACACACTTTCAGAACGAGTACTTCAATTGCAGTCGGACCTACAACGCCTGACTGCTGATATCGATCGTCGGAAAGCTCTGTTGAACCTCGACATCCATCTACCGCAGACAGTTGGCGAAATTGCCGAATTCAGGACAAAATTCCAGCAGGAACGAGAGCAGGCGAAAATCAATGTTCAAAGCCTGAAGCGACAACGAGAACTCGCCGCAGCAGCTCGGGAAAATGCTAGTAAGAATCGCAATGAATTTGGCAGCCAATTGAAGGAACTCGAAGGCAATCAAAGGTCAGCGGAGGGAAAACTACTGGGATTGATTCAGCTTGCCGGTGATGGCGACTCACGCATCGCAGAAACTGAAGAACTGAAGCAATCAGAAGCAGACGTTCTCGAGAAGCTCGCCACACTGGAACGCGAGCTGGAGACGCTGGAACCATACCAGCTGGAGCAGAAAAAAGAACGTTTCGGGAGGTCGCTGGAAACTTCACAAAAAGCGGACCGAGAGGCCGGAGAAGCCCGCGCTGCGGCAAGGGCACATCTGCTGAGTCAGGGAGTTTTCGATCCGCAGGAACAACTGGCTACGGCCACGGCACGCCTTGCTGAAACGACGGAACGCTGTCAAAACGAAGAGCGACAGGCCAGGGCCAGTCTGCTGCTTGCCGATCTGTTTCAGGCAGAACAGAAAAAGCATTCTGCCAGCTTCACTCAACCCCTGGTCACAAAGATTGCCGACTATCTCAGGCCGGTCTTTGGCCGGGCCATCGATGTTCAGTTGAGTAACGATGCACCCGCATTCTCCGGCCTGGGGCTGAATCGTCGCGACAATCAGCAGGGAAACATCGACTTCGACAAATTGAGCGCAGGAGCGCGAGAACAGCTGGCCGCCGCCGTGCGACTGGCGATTGCCGAACTCCTCGCAGAAGGCTCCGATGGTTGTCTTCCGATTGTGTTCGATGATGCGTTTGCATATTCCGATCCAGATCGCGTCGAATCACTGCAGGCCATGCTGGATCTGGCAGCCAGTCGTGGCTTGCAGGTGATCGTCCTGACATGCAGTCCGCGGGATTACTTCCGCCTCGGGGCCACAGAAGTCACGCTGACGGCGCGGTCGACATCCTCCGTCGCAGCCCCTGAGAGCACTCAGAACAGGCCAGCGGCCATGGTCTCCGAAATCTCGGATGCCCAACCGGCAAGGCCAGTCTCGCGGTCAGTGGACAGTGACGAGAATGACAGACGCGAACATCGTCTGCCGCAAACACCGCCGACTTCCCCTGGTGCCGTCCGCACGATTCCTGTGATGACCCGACCAGAATCGCAACCTCCGGTCGAAGTCACCTCACAGCCGGACGAAACCGTGGTACCCGCTTTTTCACAAACGACCAGACAGCAGCCAACTGTCCCCACAAGCGACGGCAATCCTTCTCGCCTGCTTGCCGCCCTCAGAGCACTTGGGGGAACAGCTGCAAAAAGTGCTCTGCGTAACGAACTTGGCATGTCCCTGGACGATTTCGTCGCCCTGCTGCAGGAGTTATCGAGCGCGGGGCTTGTCAGAGAAGACCGCACCAGGGTCAAGGTCTCATTGGTGAATCTGTCAGACGAAGACTAATTTCAGTGGGGCGTATTCTCCGGTGGGGCGCGGCTCCCGCCAAGCCGTATGCAACCCTCGTCTACCTCCGGGAGGGCGCGGCTCCCGCCAAGCCGAAGAAACCCGGCTCGCGATTTTGGTTCTGCGAGGTTCCACAAGAGTCGCAATCCTGGTTCACACGAGCCGCGACGGTGACGAAGCGGAACAAGCACAAGGTTGTGTCGTTGGCGTCCGGGTATTGCGGCTTTGGGGAACCACGAAAGACACAAAACACGCGAAAGGAACGGCCCGTGCTGTACGGGGGGCGATTTCCGGGTGGGCGAGGCTGGGATGGTGAACCGGCGGCAGGCTGGGAGTTCCGAGGCGGTTTCAGCTTGATTGTGCAAAGGTATGTGTATGTCGGGTTCGGCCGTGAATAAGCTGGACGTACGTTTCGACGGAGCGAAACGCGACTATCGCCAGGCTTACACCGTTTCGCCATCTCAGGGCGCGGCTCCTGCCAGGCCGCGGGCCACTCAGATTTCAACCACCAGAGCGCCGCTTTCTGCGGCCTTTAGCAGTTGACTGACTTTCAACACTCGTCGCCGTTTTCCTGGCAACTTTCTTCACCACTTTCTTCACGACCTTTTTCGCAGCCTTCTTCACGACCTTCTTTGCTGGATTCTCTGCCGCTTTTTTTGCCGCTTTCCTGACGGTCTTTTTCACATCCTTATCCGCTGTTTTCCGGACAGCCGGCGTAGTCGTTTTCTTTCCCGCTTTTTTGCGAACCCTCTCACCGGACGCCTTTTTCACAGTCCCCGCATCGCCCAGCTCCAGTTCGATTCCAAAAATATCGCCTAAATCCCCCTCCGCCAACTCGGCCGATGAAGACGCCCCCAGGGCCTCATCGAGGGCAGCCGCTGTACCAGCCTTGCTAATCAACTCCATGTGATCCACGTTCCTCAGCCGAAACAACAACTCCGGCTGCTGATCCAGTCGCACGGCCACACCATAAAACACGGCCGCAACGTGCTTGCAGACAACCGTAGAATCCGGACAACTGCAACTCATCGAAATCTCACCCGGCTCGGGAAATAATCCCCCACGCGTCTGCGTCAGTCGAGTCATCACCTGAGTACTTAAACGCCCCTGCCACAGCTCCAGCAACGTCTCAATTCCGCACGCACAATCCTGCTGAATCGACTTCCACGTCCTGCTGTCCAATGTCCGAATGTTAATCTGAATTGTGTAGGCCGCGCTGCCCCCCACAATCGCGCGCACTCGACCACTCTCAATCACCAGATCGGCCACGGAGCCGTTTCGCACATACGTCGCACCACGTGGTAGACGATTGGCCAGCGAACTGTATCGGGCCAGATTCTCGCACCATTTCTTCCCCCAGAACGTCTTCGCCAGATCACGCCCCGAAGCCTGCACCGGACAAGCCTCACGCCCCTCCTTCTTCGCCAGCTTCGCCGCCGCCTTTCGCCCCAGCTCTCTCTTTTGATCGACTGAAACAGAAGGTCCCCAGAAACCACGCTCCCAACCATATCGCGACATCCCTACCGCCCTCCCCTCTATCAACAACTCAACCAAAAATCCCCGGAAACTCCTCAGACCGCCGATGCTCGTTCCAGATCCAGCGAGACAAATTTCATTAACTCCTCATCCCCCATCTCCGTCAGCTTGATCGCACCTTCCCCATCGAGAATCTGTGCTGCCAGTTCCCGCTTGTCACGAATCATCTCGTCAATCCGCTCCTCAACGGTGCCACGACAGACAAACTTGTGCACCAGCACATTTCGCTGCTGGCCAATGCGAAATGCGCGGTCCGTCGCCTGATTCTCTACCGCCGGGTTCCACCATCGATCAAAGTGGACCACATGCGACGCCGCTGTCAGGTTCAGTCCACTGCCCCCCGCCTTCAGCGAAATTACAAAGAATGGTCGATTGACGTCACCCTGGAACTCCTTCACCAGCTCACTGCGACGCTTCACCGCAGTTCCCCCGTGCAGCACCAGGCCCGGCTGACCAAAAACACCCCGTAAGAATTCGCTCAATGGCTCACACAAAGACTGGAACTGAGTAAACACCAGAACCTTCTCCTGCCTCGCGCGGATCGGCTCACACAACTGCCGCAGCCGCTCAAACTTGGCACTCTGCTCCGGCAAGTACTCGGCAGCCTCCAGGTATTGCGCCGGATGATTGCAGATCTGCTTAAAACGCAGCAGCGATGACAACACCAGCCCCCGACGCTGTATCCCGTCCACACGCTTCAACTGCCGCTTCAGATCCAACACGACTTCCGCATACAAAGACGCCTGCTGCGCCGTCAGACCACACTCCGCACGCATCTCGATCTTCTCAGGAAGATCCCGCGAAATCTCAGGATCCGTCTTCTGACGACGCAGGATGTACGGCTGCACCAGTCGACGCAGACCCGCATACGCCTGACCATCTCCCCGCTCACTCAGTCTCTTCAGATACCGCTTAAACTCCGACCCGCCACCCAGCAAGCCCGGTGAACAGAAATCAAACAGCGACCACAACTCGCCCACATGATTCTCAATCGGGGTCCCCGTCATGACCAGCCGCCGATCAGACTTCAGACTCTTCACCGCCTTCGTCTGAGCCGCTTCGGAATTCTTGATCGCCTGAGCCTCGTCCAGAATAATCATGGACCACTTCAGCTGCTTCAGCCATGCCTGCCGACGCACCATCCCGTAACTGATCACCACCAGATCACAGTCCGCAAAACCAGCCTCCGGATCCTCCGTCCGACGCTGCAACTCCTCAGCCGACATCTCGGATCCATGCACCACACACACCGCCAGACTCGGGGCAAATCGAGCTGCCTCCTGACGCCAGTTGCCCAGCAGTGAGGCCGGAACGATCAGCAGGTTCGGAGCAGTCCGACGGTTCCCCAGCTGCCGCTTTCGCTGCAACAGCAGATCCAGAATCTGAATGGTCTTACCCAGTCCCATGTCATCCGCCAGACACGCTCCCAGCCCCAGTTCCGTCATGAACCACAGCCATTGCACTCCACGCACCTGATACGGGCGCAGTGTCGCCTGCAGATCACGCCCCGGCTGACACCCCGCCACTCCCTCCGCCGTTCGCATTCGCTGCAATGTCTCGCGCAGCCAGCCACCAGCCTCAAATCGTGTCCACTCCGCTGATCCACCCAGCGACTGCTCTGCACCAGAAATCGTCGCTCCGGCCAGCAGGCGCATCCCCTGCACCAACTCCAGTCCATCCGGGTGCGACGCACGCACCGACTTCCAGTGATTCAACGCCTCCCGAATCCGCTCCTGATCGACCTCCACCCACTTGCCCCGCAGCAACTGCAGTCCCGCAGCCCCCTCCATCAACTGCTGCAGCTCAGACTTCGATAACGGCTCTCCATCGATCACCACCTCCGGATGGAAATCCAGTAAACTGTCCAGTCCAACCAGAGACGGCGCCTTCGAACCAATCTTCAACTGCACCTGCGGTCGCACACGCCGACGTGCTGCCCACCAGTTCGGCAGACGGATCACGACCCCTGCCGACTCCATCACCGCCGATTCCTGCAGAAATCGATAAGCCTCAGACGGCGTCCAGGCCTGCGGTGCAAACAATCGCCTGGATTTCAAAAGCTCCGCCACCAGCCCGGATTCGCCCGCAGCACGACGCACTGGTTCCAGCAATCGCTCCAGTTGGCCTCCGTCACCCTCGGCCACAGACTGCTTCAGGGCTTCGGCCAGTGGCCGATGCACGGGCTTGGCCTGCACCGAGACTCGATGCGAATACGTCGCCAGAAAGGCAAACGGACGCTCCGCGTCGCGTTTGTTCTCTGCCAGATGAAACGTCACCCGACCAACCTGATGCGCCAAAGGATTCAGGCGACGCAACCATGCCTGAGCCCCCTCAGGATCACTCTCACCGCTCTCCGCTGAATACTCACACAACTCGCCCCACAAACGCCGCAGCAATCCCGCCGTCAAATACTCCAGCCCCGTCATCGGCGGCGCTGACCCCACCAGCGACTGCAACTCCACATCCTCCGGACACGGCAATTCACTCCAGCCAACACCCGGTAACACATCCGCATAACACAACGTACGGAAAAATAACCGCACCCAGTCACGCCAGTACGCCAGCGACGCCGGTAACTCCGCCGACCAGTGCGGCAATAACAGATCCACCAACCCCGCCGCTGTCGAGATCCCCAGCTGCCCCCGCAGTCGCTCCAGTTGCGCCTCACTCACACGCCCCACAGCCAGGTCGTCGTCGCGAATCAGCCGCAGACAGCCATCAGGTCCAATCGCCAGCGCATTCCAGTTGACCGTATCCACCACCACTCACCCCGAAACCAAATCCGCGGTCATGCGACCGTACCGTAGACCTGACACAACAAGCACCTCAGAGATCCGGGTGATGCAAATGCCCTGATTCCAAAACCAGGCGTTCACTCTGGAAATCCACTGCGACTTCCACTTCTCGCCTGCTGTTCACCAGCAACGCACACAATCCTCAGAATCGCCAGTATACAGATCGCATACAGATCTGCACGTTTTGGATGCAAATGCAGAACAGAAATCGGCTTAAACGGCGAAGGCAACAGGGCCAAAACAGCAAAACGGGGCCACCCATCTGTCCAGCCCCCACACCTGCCGAAGCCGAACGCAAGCAGAAACCACAGATCAACACCAATCCACACGGATGAATTTAGTGTTTCAACAGGAACGACGCACGCCATGATCTGCGCCCCCTTCAAATCCATTCGACACCGTGCAGGCAGCGCCACTGCAGTGGCCTTCAGTTGTGATTCCGTGCATCGCACCGCATGAATACCTATTAAGCAACCTCAGAGGTCTGGTAGAATCCGTCAAGGTGACGATGCAATGATTTCACTCCTGTTTCAGCAGGCTTTTCGAAATCTGTTTTCCTTCTTCACAGGATTGGACCCCACCATGGAAACGAGGAAAATCGTGGTCTGGCAGCACGCTGGCGCGTGGCTCGGGTACCTGCAGGAGTATCCGGACTATTGGACGCAGGGAGACACTCTGGAAGAACTGCGCGAGAATCTCAAGGACCTTTATTCAGAGCTGAGCGGCGGCATGATCGACGGGGCTCGCCATGTTGAAGATTTGGTTGTCTCGTGAAACGCGACGATCTGATTCGATCTCTTGAAGAATTGGTTGCGTACTGATTCGACTTGGCGCGAAACACGATTGGTATCGCAATCCGGACACCGGTGTCTCACAACCTGTACCTCGCCATCGAGAAATCAAAGAGCAACTTGCCCGTCATATCATTCGATTGCTGAGCGTGAAGCCTGAGGACTCAGACAGTGCTTCCAATGGCCAGCAGGAAGGTTCGTAATACGGGCAAACTCAAAGGGCAAATAGCACCAACTACGCGGGCCACGCCACCGTCGATTCTCGCATGCGTGTCGAAGCAGAGCGAAGTCACAAACCACAGATGGACACCGCTCTACACAGATAAACCATGCGACTCAATCCATCGCAAAAAAATCTGTGTTCATCTGTGTCCATCCGTGGTTGAAAAACTCAGCCCACCCGCTGCCCGCTGCCCGCCAAACGCGAATTCCAAGCGAAAGCACAAACCACAGATCAACACGCATAAATCCTGCGACTCAATCCCTCGCAAAACATCAGTGTTCATCCGTGTCCATCCGTGGTTAAAAAACTCAGCCCACCCGCCTGACGCTTCCCACCAAACACGAATTCTAAGCGAAAGCACAAACCACAGATCAACACGCATAAATCATGCGACTCCATCCATCGCAAAATCATCTCTGTCCATCCGTGGTTGAAAAAAGCTGGCCCCAGCTGGCCCAACAAGACAGTGCCAGCGTGCCAGACTTCGCGAACCGGGGTTCTCCATCGCAGTTTTTTTCCGGGACCGTATGATGCCTCGCCCCGGGCGCCCGCCCCGCCCCCAACTGTCACGTCCACACAATTCTCAGGAGTGTCACTGTGCCACGCGTTCTGATCACCCCCAGCGAAATGCTCCATCAGCAGACACCCGGTCGCCAGTTGCTGGAACAGGCAGGCTTCGAAGTCGTTTTTCCTCCTCCGGGGATCGATCTTTACGACGAGGACCGCCTGATCCGTCATCTTCCAGGGATCGACGCCATGCTGGCCGGCATGGAACCGCTCAGCAGACGAGTGCTTGAAGCCAGCCAGTTGCGGGCTGTGGCCCGTTTTGGCGTGGGCTATGATGCTGTGGATGTCACTGCCGCACGACAACTGGGGATCGCTGTGGCGATCACGCCCGGCGTCAATCAGGTGTCCGCGGCCGAACACACGATGGCTCTGCTGCTGGCCGTCTTCCGACAGATTCTGCCCCGCGATGCCACCGTCCGCAACGGGTCGTGGCAACGTCCCTGGTTCCCCCGGCTGGCCGGAAAAACGCTGGGGCTGATCGGACTGGGACGTATCGGCCGTGAAGTCGTTCCCCGCGCTCAGGCATTCGGTCTGCAGGTCATTGCCTTCGATCCCTTTGCCGACGCCGACTTCGCCCGTAAGTCCAGTGTTTCGCTGCTGCCACTGCAGGATGTTCTTAATCAGGCAGACATTGTCAGCCTGCACCTGCCCTGCACCGAGACCTCCAGAAAAATGATCAATCAGGAATCACTTGCCACCATGCGTGAGGGTGCTGTGCTGATCAACACAGCACGCGGCGGACTGGTGGATGAACCGGCCCTGGTCAAGGCCCTGAAGTCCGGAAAACTCCGAGCCGCTGGACTGGATGCCTTCGACGTGGAACCCCCCAGCCCTGACAACCCGCTGCTGCAACTGCCGAATGTGGTCCTCACACCGCATACTGCTGGACTGGATGATGACTCCGTTGCCGGTATGGGGACACGAGCCTCAGAGTGGCTGGTAAAACTGTATCAGGGCGGCACAGTTCCTGCAGACAGTCTGGTGTCTCCTGAATCGCTGTCTGGCTGGACCTGGTGATCTGTCGAGTTCAACGAAAAGCTCGTAAAACCCGGGCGGCGGGACTGCATTCGGCAGCCGGACGTCCGGGTGCTGTTTCTCCGTGCCAATTTTCAGCAACGGCGGCCCCGGTGTTTGGCGTCCCGTGCCTGACGCGAGACATTTTCGGCAGAATCCAGTAATCTTTCCGCCCGCGCCAGTGCTCCTGGCATCATCTCCCGCAGTTTCACCACCGTTCTTTTGCAGGACTTGCCTTTATGACTGTGTCTCGTTCTTCCACGCGGCGTCACTTCCTTCAAAGCCTCGGGGCTGTCGGTGCAGCCGCCGTATTCTGTCCCTCCATGAATCGGGCCGTGGGTTATCAGTCGCCCAACGAGCGACCGGTCTTTGCAACCATCGGTTTGAGAAACCAGGGTTGGACCATCACCAGCAAATCCTTCCGCTTTGCGGATTTTGCAGCATTGGCCGATGTCGATGAGAATGTGCTGGGCGTCCACGTCGAAAACACCAAGAATGGTCAGGGACGGCAACCGGATGCCTACAAAGACTACCGAAAAATCCTCGATCGCAAAGACATCGACGCGGTGATGATTGCGACACCGGATCACTGGCACACAAAAATCGCCGTTGAAGCGATGTACGCCGGAAAAGATGTGTATTGCGAAAAGCCGCTCACACTGACCATCGACGAAGGCAAGCTGATCGAAAAAGTGGTGAAAGAAACCGGCCGCGTCTTTCAGGTCGGGACCATGCAGCGGACCGAATCTGACCTGCGTTTCCTGCAGGCCATCGCACTTGTGAAACATGGGCGCATCGGAACCGTGCAGCGAGTCACCTGCGGCATCAATGGCATGGAAGCATCCCCCGTGATTCCGGTCGCTCCGGTTCCCAAAGGCCTGGACTGGGACCTGTGGCTGGGTCCGGCTCCGAAAGTCGACTACCGCTCACTTCCTGAAATGCGTACGGGCTACGGCGGCGGCGTTCCACTGTTCAGCAATTGCCATTATGCGTTCCGTAACTGGCACGAATACTCCGGTGGAAAACTCACCGACTGGGGCGCTCACCACGTTGACATCGCCTGCTGGGCACTTGGCGCGACAGAAACCGGCCCTTCAAAAATCACACCAATCGAGTTTCAGCTGCCGGTCGCCTACAAGGACGGTCATCCGACGGTTCAGGATCAGTACAACGCCGCGACCAGCTTCAAAATTCGGGCTGCGATGCCCAACAATGTCGAAATGATCATCACCAGTGAAGGTGATAACGGCATCCTGTTCGAAGGCACTGAGGGACGCTTCTTCGTGAACCGCGGCAAGATCGCCGGCAAACCTGTGGAAGATCTGAAGGACAAGCCCCTGCCTGAAGGAGCCATCGAAGAGATCTATGGTGGCAAGGTCAGCGAGAATCACACAGCGAACTTCACGGATGCAATGAAGTCCAGGAAGCAGCCCATTTCCGATGTGTGGTCGCACAACCGCATGCTGGAAATCTGTCACCTTTCCAACATCGCCATGCGGCTGAATCGCGAATTGCAGTGGAATCCTGAGACCCGCGAAATCGTTGGTGATGCACAGGCCAATGCCTTCCTCGCTCGCGAAAGTCGCAAAGGCTTCGAGATCAACATGTGATTCGTCCGGCCGGCCGCATCGGTCCGCCGGGAACTTCTCTGCACTGAACACACAGGGGACGCAGGCTCATCACCCGCGTCCCCTGTGCATTTCATGAACTCAATAATCAGTCCCGCCGTCGCAAGGGCACTGCCTCAGGTCACATCATCTCCGGCAGTCTCCACATCCTTCGGCGGCAACGGCTCAGGCTCCGGTGGCAACTGACGCCGTCGGTTTCCGCCCGGACGACTTCCGTCGGCACGCCCCCTCAGCCGCCCCTCCTGCTGCAGCGATCGTCGCAGCAGGTATTCGATCTGCGAGTTCAAACTGCGCATCTCATCCTCGGACCACCGCCGCAAGGCAGCCAGCACCTCCGGATCAAGTCGCAGCAGAAAACTATCCCGTGATGCCACGGTTGCACTTCCTCTCAGGATTCAGCGCTCTGGGTTTGTCACCGGCAAACTCCAGTCCGCAACGCCGCTCTTTCCGGACTCAGTGATGCAACGTGCCGGTATTCACTACCGGCTGAGCATGTCGGTCGCTGCAGAGCACCACCAGCAGGTTGGAAACCATCGCCGCTTTTCGCTCGTCATCCAGATCGACAATGTTGTCCTGCTTCAGATGGTCCAACGCCATCCGCACCATCCCCACAGCACCCTCGACGATTTTCGCTCGAGCCGCCACGACGGCTGAGGCCTGCTGACGCTGCAGCATCGCCGCAGCAATCTCCGCAGCATAGGCCAGATAACTGATCCGCGCCTCCAGCACTTCCACACCCGCCTGATCCAGTCGCTCCTGAATATCCAGACGCAGCTGGCGACAGATTTCCTCCGTACTGCCCCGCAACGACGTCTCATGATCCTCACTGTCATAGGGATATCGAGTCGCCAGGGAACGCAGGGCCGCTTCACTCTGAACGGCCACAAAATCCTCGTAGTCCTCGACCTGAAATGACGCCTCGGCCGTATTCACCACACGCCAGACCACCACCGCCGAAATCTCCACCGGATTGCCGTTTCGATCGTTCACCTTGGAAGGACGACCATGCGTGCGCCCCTTTTCCTGAGTCACCTTGCCAGCCGCATCCTTGATCTCCGGGGTCCGCGAAGATCCCGTTTCAAAGTTACGAATCCGCAACGAGATCAAACGCTTGCTGTAGAAGGGATTCACCCAGAAGAAACCAGACTCACGCCCCGTGCCACGGTACGAACCAAACAACGTGAACACTCGCGCCTGATTCGGTCCAATCGCCACACACCCAAACAGACCGACAAACCCCAACAGCCCCGAAAGGATTGCAACAAGGACACACACACTTCGTACCGCAGTTACGTCGGACAAGACCCCGGAAACCTGCAATGACTCCGTGACCGGCACCATTCCGATCAGCAGAATCGGGGCCACAAGACACAACCCCAGCGATATCACAAGGCCAATCCAACCCGAAATCGGCGTGATCAGCCTCTCCGAAATACGAGCGTCCATCAGCACAACTCCCCAAAAATCATTCGCTCAGAACCTAACCCACGCCCCCCTTCCGTCAAAATTCAACAAGAACCAGGGAAGGCGGCTATGAAAGATATCTTAATAATATCATTGTGATATCACTTTGCAAGGCGAGTTTTCAGGATTTCTTCTGGCGGTTGTTACCGGATTCTCACGATCACCTGATTTTCCCTGAGACACCGCAGAGCCGTTCAAAAGTCGTGATCTGTTGCATAACGTCACGGTGCTCCTGCGCAAAAGCTCACGTCGTTCTCTGTGGCTGCTGTTCAGAAAAACGCCGGATGTTTGGCGACAGTAAAAAACGCCAGGCCCCGCGTTCGCCACCCGCCGATTCGTGGACGGACGATTGCTTGTCGTCCGATGCCAGACCTTCGCGAATTCCTGTGTGCACTGTAGACTTCCGCAGGCTCGCCCCCGGGATGGCGAAACGGCGGCAGGCCAGGCGTTCCGGGGCGGTTTCAGCTTGATGAAGCAAAAAGATTTGAGTGTCAAGTTCGGCAGTGAAAACGCTGGACGTTCGTTTCGACGGAGCGAAACGCGACTATCTCCAGGCTTAACACCATTTCGCCATCCCAGGCTCGCCCTGCCCCGATTTCACCCTCGGGAATCAGGACGCCAGGCACCTTTCAGGAAGATCCGCCGTCCATGCATAACCCACCGCCCACGCTGACCGAAAATGAACTCTACGCAGCCATCGGCCAGGCCGGAATCGCGCGTCTGGTTGCCGCGTTCTATCGCCAGATCCCCAATGATGATCTGCTTGGCCCGATGTACCCGCCGCAGGATCTGCCCGGCGCCGAGGAACGTCTGCGTCTGTTTCTGATGTTTCGCTTCGGTGGTCCACAGGACTATCTGCAGAGACGGGGACACCCTCAACTGCGAATGCGACACGCCCCCTTCACCATCAATCAGCAGGCCCGTGATCGCTGGATGACTCTGATGAATCAGGCCATCGAAGAATGCCAGTTCCCGGATCCAGTTCCTCAGGTGCTGAGGAACTTCCTTGGACACGTCGCCACCTTCCTGATTAATCAAGCCTGATCCCACCGGCCTTCACAGCAGACCCTCGGTCTGGGATCGCGAAACGCTGGTCATCCCTCGAAGAGTCGCGTTTCGCTCCGCCGAAACGATCACCCTCGATTTTGCCTCGCGAATTCAGACAACAAACACATCTCGGAAATCAAGCAAAAGCCACCCTGATTTGCCATCCTGCTTTCGTTTCACCATCCCACCCTCGACCATTGATCATCATTCACCTCGCTGGACGGAGTACGGTTCCCCACGCGGCCGAGACCTGACGTCGGACAGACTCCACAATCCGCTCTTCCACGTCACCAGCAAACGGACAGGGCAACGACTGATAAATCACCGCCTCAGTACCCTCATAACCGCCCTCCTGCAGCACACGACGGCTCGGGACATACGCGTTGACGCGGTTGGAATACCCCGCAATCCAGATCGGAGATCCTTCCCGAGCCAGTTCGCGTTTCAGTCGCAGCGAATAATCCACCACCGGTTCACCACCCAACGCCACCAGTGTCAGTCGCTGCCCCAGCACCACGACCTGTACCGGCAGCAGATAGTCTGCAGGCTGATCTCCGGGATTTGGCCATTGCTGCAGAATCCAGCGTGCATGTCGCGCAACAAAACCGTCCCCGGATTGAGCTCGCGATTCCAGCACGCTGCGTTCCGGCAAGGCCGAAAACGCCAGTGGACACATCTCCTCGCTGCTTGATAAAACTGGCTCCAGCGTTATTGGAGCCGCTGAAAGGCCAGCCTCCACAGCCGATGCCAGGGCCAGCCCATTCTGCTCCGCATCATGCAGATCGCGCCGCGGTGCCGGATCCTGATCTCCCCCGCACCCCATCAAAAACAAAGCGACCGTCTCCGGATGATCCCCCTCCAGCTTTCGCTGAGCAAACCCGGCGTAGTCGCCATGCAGTTGACGAGTATCTCCGAGGGCGGTGTTGTGACAGGCGTACCCGAACACCAGCCCCATCAAGTCCCCATTTGCTCCCTCGATACGCAACACCGGAACATCATGGTCCACCGGGCCATCAGGATTTGGACCCAGCCGAAAACCACCATCGGTTGGAAGTCGCCGATTCATCGCGAAGCCACACCGCGCATGACTGTAACGAACCTTCGCCGTCCGCTGGCCGGAAATGGCCAGACCCATCAACTGATCCACTCGGCTCACCAGCGTTCGGACATAGTGCTCCGCCCGATCGCCCCAGACCGGATCAATCCCCCAGTCGGCAACCGTTTTTGCCGAAACCATCGGGCCACCGTGTGTGTGAGACACGTTCAGCAACACCTGCTCCGGTCGCAGACCGTGCTTATTCAGAGCCACATCCAGCAGCATGTCCCGCAGAGCATCCGGGATCTCAATCAGGTCCAGCGTGACCATCGCCATGCGATGGCCCCGGGCATCGGTCAGCACCAGAGCCCGTGCGTAAAGATCCACCAGGGCCCCCTCCGAGGGTCCGTTTCGCGAAGCGTACCCCGCCATCCAGACCGGTTCGTCCGGAGTGATCTTCACTTTCGCCACACCAGACGTCCACTCCACCGCCTCTGCCACGGATCCCCGAACGAGATTCATCCACAAGGACACGAAGACCAGCATCAGAATCCTGCATGAAATCGGCATGTGATCCTCCCGTTTCGTCTCTCGTGAATCCTCGCCCGTCTCCCGCATCGGCAGTGTGCCCATCAGGATCAGCCTTAACCCCCAATCATCGCCTGAACACACCTACGGCATTCCCGCGCCCGGTCCATTCACGGCCAGGCTGAGTTCCCTGCGACCAGCAACCCTATTTCTTCGCATCTGCAGGGGGTGGCACTGCGACATCACTTTCCGGAACCAGTGCAATCTTCACATCCGCACCCTGCAGATGATGGTCAAAGAAATCCTGCATCAGCTTTGTGATGCCCGGCTTTCCAAACGCTGCACCTCCATGCCCGGATCCCGGCAAAGTCTGCAGCCACACCTCGACACCCTGTGCCTTCAGCACCTTCGCCAGTTCCACACTCTGAGCATACGGGACCAGCGCATCATGCGTACCATGCAGAATCAGCATCGGTGGATTATCCCGAGACGCATAGTGCACCGGACTGACAGCATTCGTTTTGTCCCGATCGGAATTCAACGACACGCCGATCAAACCGGAATAAGGATCGCCTGGCATGTTGAACGGAAACACATTTCGGATATTGGCATCGTCCTCCGCCTGCTGCATCACCGTGGCAAAGTTAGCCGGCCCGTAGATATTGCACACGCACGTCACCCGATCCGAGACGTCATCATGGCCACCAATCTTCGGAAACGCCTGCTTGCCACCGGCCATGCCCACCAATGCTGACAGATGCCCACCTGCCGAACCGCCCACCACACCGACCTTGTCCGGGTTCAGGTGATATTCGTCACTGTGCGCCCGCAACCAGCGTAACGCCGCCTGGCAGTCCTGAATCTGCGCCGGAAACTTTGCCTTCTGACTGAAGCGGTACTCGATGCTGGCCACAGCGTATCCACGCCCCACCAGATGCAGCAGCGGACAGGGAAACTTACTGCCCCCAATCCACCCACCACCATGAATGTGCACAATCAACGGCAACGGACGCTCAGGCACCGACTCGGGCAGGTACAGATCCAGCCGCTGAGCCTCATCGCCCTCCGGCACATACGCCAGATCACGCTCCATCCGTACGCCGGCAGGAAGCGACACAGCCGCCGCCCCGGATTTGCCCGCCGCCGGCTTCTTCACCGACTCATCGACCGCCAGCACACCTGCCGACCCCGCAATTATCAGACTCACCACCCACAGCGTCGAACATCGCATGATCAAGATCACCCCCGCACAAACGGTCTTCAAATCCCCGAACTCTGCCGGAACTGTCAACCCGGCCGTGGGCTGACGAAACGGTGTGAAGCCTGGCGATAGTCGCGTTTCGCTCCGTCGAAACGAACGTCCAACGTGTTCACCGCAGAACCCGACACCCAAATCCTCTTGCTCCATCAAGCTGAAAACGCCCCGGAAATTCCAGCTTGACGCCGCTTCGCCATCCCAACTCGGCCGTGGGCTGACAAAACGGTGTGAAGCCTGGCGATAGTCGCGTTTCGCTCCGTCGAAACGAACGTCCAACGTGTTCACGGCCGAACCCGACACCCAAATCCTCTTGCTCCATCAAACTGAAAACGCCCCGGAAATCCCAGCTTGACGCCGCTTCGCCATCCCAACTCGGCCGTGGGCTGACAAAACGGTGTGAAGCCTGGCGATAGTCGCGTTTCGCTCCGTCGAAACGAACGTCCTGCATTTTCACCGCAGAACCCGACACCCAAATCCTCTTGCTCCATCAAGCTGAAAACGCCCCGGAAATTCCAGCTTGACGCCGCTTCGCCATCCCAACTCGGCCGTGGCACACCATTTCCAAACCCTCCAGTCTCGTGACCTCCGAACAACTGTCAAGCCGCTCATCAGGAATCACCCCGGCACCCGGGGCCCGCCGGCACTTGGGGCCATCCATCTGTGCAACCGGCACTTGGGGCCATCCATCTGTGCAACCACCCCCTAAACAAAATCCCACAAAGCACTTAGAACAAATCCCGACACTCAACACGCCCCCCATCGCCGGGCCGGATCAAATCCCGCATCAGCAAACCACCACGCCTCAGCCACCGCGATCACGTCATCGATAGCCCCGCCACCAACCCCAGCTCGAGGTCCCTCAGACAGGGCAACCACTGTCGCAATCCGCTCGATGCCGTCGAGCCGAATCACCGACCGCGGTTGCCCTCTGCCGACTACCTTGACCGCCGAAAACGACGGCTCACTTTGACAGATCGACCCGGACAAGCTCCCGGTCGTTTCTTGCAAACACACTTTTCATCGCGAAGGCAGGGTGAGACCAGATCGTCTGGCGTCGCTGTACCGGGCGAGTTGGTTCCACCAGTTTGGCGCGGCTGACTTCTTCGTACCCCGTCCCCGTCAGCCGGGCAATAATCAGGTCTCCCTGCTCATTGTGCAGGAAGACGCGATCTTCATGAGGGATCAGGAAGGCGTTCCACCAGCGGCCGCTTCCGGTGGCCTGCAACGTCTCCCACTGACGCGACCCGTCCGACGTCTTCAGACATCGGAGCTGTCCATAGCTGCACACTCCGAAGATATAGTCCGGCTGCACAATCGGTGTCGGCATGATTGAATGCAGGCCGTCTGTTTCGATTTCGCTGCCGCTCTTACCCTTCCAGACCACTTCCGCGGATTCCGCGCTCACCTTCAGCATCAGAGGACCATCATAAAAGGCCGTCAAAAACAGTTGATCTCCCAATTGACGCGGCATCGGAACCGTCAGGCCGTATTTGATCGACCACGGATGCTGCCAGATCACGGCACCTGTTTTCGGATCCAGCGACGAGACGGCTTCCGGATGCCAGATGATCAACTGGCGACGCCCGCCAAACTCATAAATCACCGGCGGACAATAACCGACCTGAGCATCAGAGAGTGATCTCCAGAGCTCGGCACCCGTCCGACGATCAAAGCTGATCACCAGTCCATTGTCCTTCCCACCCACCAGCGTGATCAGCTGATCGCCGTCCACCAGCGGCGACGCTGCCATGCCCCACGTCGGCAGTGGTGTCCCGAAGTCCTTCGGAAACTCCTTCGCCCAGCGTATTGTGCCAACCACGGCATCAAAGCAGAACATGTGTCCCTCCGCCCCGATCGTGTAACACAATCCATCGTGAATCACCGGAGTGGTTCGCGGTCCGGCTGGATAACTGACGGTGTAGCGGACCGGGTGCACGTGCTTCCAGAGCTCTCGCCCGGTCTCTGCATCCACACACAGAATCCGCTCAACCCCCTCATCAACGATGCGGTCCGTCAGATAAACTCGCCCTGCCGCAACCGCCGGCCCCGAGTAGCCTTCGCCGACGGGCACTGACCAGACACGCGGCAGCAGTCCTGTCGTGGAAAACTGGTCCACAAGACCCGTCTCACGCCAGGTGCAGTCACGCTGCGGACCACCCCACTGAGGCCAGTCATCGGCACTGGCCACCGGAAATCCGGCAAGAGTGCACAACACCACAAACAGTCTCTGCAGCATCGGAAATCGCCTGTCTCTGAATCAGAAAAGAATGCAATCCTGGAAATCGCTGGCCCACGGAAGGCCCCCCACCTCCACGCAGTCTAACGAATGCCGTCGAAGTTTTCTGTGCGCACAGACAAGCATTCAGGATCAGTGGACGACAGCCACCGGACGATCACCCCTTTCGCCGCAGTCACTCCAGCGAGCAAAGTCCGTCTGCTCTGAACAGTGGGCGCCCATCAGTCACGGCGAATCGCGCGGAACGTCAGGTTGATGCGTTCTCCGACCAGTCGTTTGGTCTTTGGAACTTCGTGCTGCCAGTAATTCTGCATGGTGCCCGCCATGATGATCAGCGTCCCGTGACCGACTGGAAATGTCCTGGTTTCGCGCGTCTCATTGTGGCGGATGCGAAATTTACGAGTCGCCCCCAGCGAAAGTGAACCGATCACCGGCCCCATTTCCGGTTCATCATCGGCATGCCAGCCCATACTGTCCGATCCGCTTCGATAACGGTTCAACAGACAATAATTGTAGTCACCCGCAACCGCTTCGATCTGCTCTCTGATTTCCAGCAGAGTCTCGGTCCATGGCTGAGCCACATTGACGACACCCGAATACTTGTAGGAAATTCCGGGATCACCGTAGGACGCAATCAGCCGGGGCTGCAGATAACCAAAAATCCCGGGCTTCTGCTCCCAGTGACATTCGGACATCAGGCGGTGGAAATAGTCATCAGCCCGATCAGCGCACAGAAACTCTGCCGCATACAACAGGAGTCCTCCGTCCGCCAGTTCAATCGTTTCCAGAGATCACATCCTTTCCAGCAGCAGCACCCACCTCGATCCAGCAGAGACAGCCCCAAAGGCCTGTGCGCACCGCGGGGATATGAGGTGAGTGAGTGACATTGCGCGTTAGCGTCTGATTTGTTGTGACATTGCCTTCGAGAACCTGGATTCTACAGGCAAGCCTGGACATCGCGAGCCAGGCGGAATTGGCAACTCTTGCAGAGCTGATTTCGTGTTTTGATCCCCCAGCCACAAGTTTCATTCGCCAGATGTAAAACGCAGCCGGGGAAAACGCAGCCGGGGACACACCTACCCACACACAGAACGCCGCGACGGTCAGATCCGTCTGCTGATACCACAGCAACCGATCACGCCACGCCTACCACACCACAGCACTCGTACCACACCACAGCACTGGTGAAACGCGCCAATCGCCGAGCCTGCACAACCTGAAGAAACAGAAACAGGAAAGCTGCGATGGTACGCTGATTGTCACTCTGGTTGTGGTGTACGTTTATTGGGGTACGCTCACTCTTACCCTATACAACCCCACCTTTCGGTGGACGCAAATGTCTTTGAGGCAATGACTTGTGACAGTCCGCAATAGATGGCTGGCCCCTGATTCAGCCCCTGATTCATGCCACCTGATTCATGCCACCGGATTCATGCCACCGGATTCATGCCAGAATCACCTATCGCCGGGTGATGCCGAGCAGTCATCAACCCCAACAGCCCGCAGACCAGCAGCCCAACGATGACCACAACCCCGGACGTCGGCAAGACCAGCCACCCCAGCAGCACCAAGACACTCCCAGTCAACGTCACCCCAACCGATCTGGCGAGCCACTTCCCCAGTGATTTGTCGAACAATCCCGTCATTTCTCGACAGTATTACGATTCTGCGATGGCTGCAAGTTGCCCCCATATTCCATGGCTACAATTACACAGCCCGCGTCAGAAAAATGCCGTGGTGGCTACGGTGAACGCCACTGGCGCCTCCCATTGCATTCGGAGCAGCCTCGAAAGGCAGACAAATTGAACGGTTGCAACTGACTTGCCCGAAGAATTGCGGTAAGATGGTGGGAGTCGCGAAAAGTGCAACAATCGGAGGCGGTTCAGAAAAACGACGTGCGAAATGGCGACTGCGGAACAGGTCAAAGCGCTGCTGAAGAGCTACGGCGAGGGGAACGGCGAGCATTTTGCTTCCGTGGCCCTGCAAATCGCCGCAGATGCCGCGCGCGGTGGCAAAGGTCAGGTGGCTCAGCAGCTTCGCGACCTCGTGGATGACATCAAACGCAAGCAAGCCGCAGGGAAAATTGGCGGGGCTGTTCCGATTGCCCGACCGTCGGGCGAACTGGCCGCGCTTCTCGTTGCCTCGTACCCGCAAACTCGCCTGTCGGAAATGGTGTTGAGCCGCGAGACGGGAGCCGCGTTGCACCGCGTCCTTCACGAATACCGGAGCCAGTCGCGACTTCGTGAACACGGATACTCGGCCCGCCGAAAACTTTTGCTCGTGGGTCCGCCTGGATGTGGCAAGACGATGACCGCATCCGCGCTGGCGGGTGAACTCAAGTTCCCGCTCTTCTCCGTGCAGCTTCACGGGCTCATCACAAAGTTCATGGGTGAGACAGCAGCGAAACTGCGAATGATCTTTGACGCAATGACGGAAACTCAGGGGGTCTACTTCTTCGATGAGTTCGATGCGATCGGAACGGATCGCGGTGCAAGGAACGATGTTGGCGAAATTCGCCGCGTCCTGAATTCTTTTCTGCAATTCCTGGAACAGGATGACTCGGACAGCATCGTCATTGCCGCGACCAACTACGAAGCGATGCTCGACGAAGCCCTCTTCCGCCGCTTTGATGACGTGATTCGTTACAGTCGCCCAGATGCGGAACAAGCCGCCGCGTTGATTCGCAATCGCCTTCGCATATTTCTCGGGCCTCGACCTGCATGGAATAAAATTCACGAAGCCGCTGACGGCCTCAGCCACGCTGAAATCGCGCGAGCTTGCGACGATGCGGCCAAGGACTGCATCCTGCACGAACGCGGTCAGGTGACATCACAGTCGCTGGTTGCCATGCTTCAGGATCGGCGACGAATCGAGCGGGCCAGCAGCGCCGCTGTCAATCAGGATGCGAGTACCTGATTCATGGACCAACGGACTCACCTTTTTCCTCGCGAGACTGGTATTGTCGAGTCCTACACGTCCCCTCGCAAAGGACGAGACTCATTTATTGTCCCGCCTCGCGACCGTGTGCCGCATAGCCAATCGCTCGTCGCCCAGATTGAATCGGCCGAACAACAAGCAGCCGCTCAGGCTGCTGCAAAGCCGACCGCTGAAGCTCCCAATGGAATCGTGCTTGAATTCCAGAGTGACCCGAGTTTTGAGCTTCGATTGAAAAGTCTGGAGTCCGAAGGGAGCGGCATCGAACTGCGAAACGCCCGTGTCGATTCCAATGGAGTCATGCACGCGGCGGTGTTCATTCCGAACGGCAAAGTGGGACTGTTCGTCCGCAAGTTTGAGGCGTTTGCTGACCCAACAAAGGACTCAAAGCCCAAAGACCCAACCCAGTCCGGCAAACCCGCGAATTACAATCTGGTTGCCAGCATCACCCAGATTCGGTTGGCAGCCCTCGAATCGTTCTGGACGGATAATGGTGAGTTTCCATCGGACCGGCAACCGCTGTGGTGGGAAGTCTGGCTGCCTGAAGCTACCAACCAACACAATGTCGTTGACGTGTTTCGACAGCGTGCCCAGGCCGTCGGAGTGATGGTATCAGAGCGGTCGCTTCGATTCCCGGACCGGAGAGTCGTTCTGGTGAGAGCCACGGTCACCCAGTTGCTCGGCATTGAGAACCTGTTCGAAATCCTCGCTGAGTTACGGTCGGCGAAGATACTTGCTGGCGAATTCCTCGAATTGCCACCACGCGATCAGGCGGAGTTCATTGAAGACGCATTGCGGAGAATTCAGCCGCCACCACTCAATGCTCCTTCCGTTTGCCATCTGGACACGGGAGTCAATCGTGGCCATCTCCTGCTGGCGTTGGCATTCGCGGAAGAGCACTTGCTGGCCGTTGATCCAAACTGGTCAGCCGCCGACTGCCATCCGCAGCAGCATGGAACCGGAATGGCGGGTTTGGCGCTCTACGGTTGCCTGACCGAATTGTTGAATAGCACGGAGACGATTTCGTTACAGCACCGATTGGAGTCGGTGAAGATTTTTCCCGACCACGGTCAACACGATCCTGACTTGTACGGCGACGTGACGGCGCAGTCCGTTTCACGAATCGAAATCGTTGCTCAGGAACGACAAAACCGAGCGTTCGCGCTGACCATCACGACGGCCGACAGCCGTGACGAAGGCTTTCCATCTTCGTGGTCGGCGGCACTCGACCAGATTTGTTCCGGTGCCGAAGACGAAGGCCGACCGTCACGGTTGATGATCGTGTCTGCCGGAAACACCCCGGATGTTGACCGACACGAATATCCAGGCCGAAATCTCCTGCATGGCGTCGAAGATCCCGCTCAGTCATGGAACGCCGTGTCCGTCGGGGCTTACACCGAAATGACGACAATTCATTCGAGCGAATACGCGGGTTGGAAGCCGGTCGCAAACGCCGGACTACTCAGCCCAGCCAGCCGCACATCAGTGGTGTGGGAAAACAAATCATGGCCGATCAAGCCTGATATTGTGATGGAAGGTGGGAATCTTGCCATCGACCCAACAACCGGTCGCGCCGATTACATTGATGACCTGATGCTTTTGACAACTCGAACAAGCCCAACCGGTGCATTGCTCACAACGACTGGCGACACCAGCGCGGCCACCGCCCTGGCTGCTCGCTACGCAGCGATCATCTGGTCTCGCTATCCGAACCTATCTCCTGAAACCGTTCGTGGACTTCTCGTTCATTCGGCTCGTTGGACAGCCCCGATGCTCGCCGAATTTCCTCACGAACAACGGCACAACCGGCTCCGCGTTTACGGCTACGGTGTCCCCGACTTGAACCGCGCGCTGTGGAGCGCTGGCAACAACGCAACGCTGATCATCGAAGACTCGCTGCAACCGTTCGACCAATTCAATAACGACAAGAACAAGAAGAAGATCAAGACCAGGGACATGCGAATGCATGTACTTCCGTGGCCGAAGGATGTGCTTGAGCAAATGGGAGGTGACACGGTTCGCTTGCGAGTCACGCTCTCGTATTTCGTTGAGCCAAGTCCCGGTCGCAGAGGCTGGAAACACAAGCACCGCTACCAATCACACGGACTGCGGTTCGACATCAAGCGGCCAACCGACACGGAAGCGGACTTCCTCAAACGCATCACCAAGTCGGCGTGGGACGAAGACGAAGAAGCGGTGAGTTCCTCCACCGACGACCGCTCGTGGACCATCGGTTCGATGCTCAGATGCAAAGGCTCCATCCATTCCGATGTCTGGACCGGCACTGCCGCCCAACTTGCAGCCTCTGGAGTTCTCGCCGTCTACCCCGTCACCGGCTGGTGGAAAGAACGCCCCAACCTGAACCGCTGGAACCGAACGGCAGAATACTCGTTAATCCTGTCCCTCGAAACCGACTCGGTTCAAGCCGACCTCTACACGCCAATCGCCAACCAAATCAGCGTGCCGGCCGCAATGACGATTCCTACCTCGACATGACGAGCAGAACGACTCAGTCTCAACTGAGCAACATTGCTCGCGACAAGAACTCGGGAAAGAAACGCTCATTTAATGTCGCGATGCCATCTTCGGTCTATCTGACGCTTATCTGACCGAGGCAGATGCCCGGCTTACCGAATGTGTCCAAGGGCGGTTTTCCTTGAACAAGCTCCGATTTTATAGCTTCCGCAACGACAGTGGTTATCACATCAGCAACATGGGTTTCGACACTTCGGTCGATTTCAGCGACGGAGAATGGTGCATTCAGAGAGACTCAGCCTCTTACCTTGTACATGCCAGGCTTCTTCATGAAATCCTGCTCCCGAGTGTGACCGCACTTGCGGCACTCATGCCTTGAGGGGTGTTGGGTTGAGGAACTGCTGTTGGAATTCATCCCAGGCGTTGGATGCTTTCAGACATCTCAGACTGAGCATCGCCTGATGCGCCACTGGCGGACCAGCGCATGCCGGTTCGTTCGAGGCGGTCTTTGACAAGATGGCGACAGGCGCCTTCGATCACTCCCGTCGCAATCGGAAGGCCAACTGCCAGATATTCGTCATACGTCATGCCTTACAGAGCAAACCTCCGAACGGTTCACTTTCGAACTCATTCATCGTCATTCCCTGCCGAACGGCTTCCTCAGCAGGAGGAAACAACATCACAGCCCATTTCACGAACATATCAGACTTGCCCTGTTGCACGCCAATTGCCATGCTCATCACCGGCCTCCATGTTTGCCTCACACGGTTCGTTACACCCGCATAGCATTGCATGAAGGCCACTTTCCCACACTACCAGTCTTACCACCGCCTACGCCGCAAGTGCGGTCACACTCGGCAGTGTGAGAAGCATTCAGATTAAGTGCAATTCTCGCGGCGTCTAACTCAGAATTCGCACAAACTCACCAACAACCCCAGGTCATCGGCATCGCCACTTTCAAGCAGAATTGCTTGGTATTCCGGGCTCAGAGCCTGCGATTCAATCGACTGATGAGGCAATCCAACCTCGGTTGGCGTCATAACGAAATATTACTGCTTGATGGTAAATCACAATTCGTCTCCGATGATCGAACCACGCTGAATCTGGACGAGCAGCAGACGACCTTCTCGTGAACCTACGGGGCACGGACGAAAAAGGCACTACGAACCATTTGGAATTCGTGGCTCCATGGAATGCCCCTGCACCC
>CAIYBH010000369.1 GCA_903924405.1 uncultured Planctomycetaceae bacterium
GAACCGCCCCGTTGTGATTGACCGGCTGTAGGCATAGGTCGCAAGCTGGACGGCCGTACCTTCAGCAATCATCCGCTCATACTTCTTACCGCCATACTTAAAGTCAATGATCCCTTCGCTGCCGTTTACGTGTTCAATCAGACAATCGATTGATCCTGCCAGAGGCTTGCCAAAGCCTCGCCCTGAATTTCGACTTCAATGCCTTTGATGCGATAGCCGCCGCTCGCAAGCGTACTGATCAGGACGCGTGTCGCATTTGCCAATTCCCTTCGAAGAGACTGTCGCTCACGGTACCTGTCTGACTGAGCCAGCGGCGCGGCATCCAATTCAAGCCGATCGTCGAACAGTTGTTCAACTCTCGCCACGGCTTCATCGACCGAAGGCAACACTCCGCCGTCGTTCAGGGCGTACTCCAGAATCCTGTGACAGAAGTTGCCTTTCAGTCGGTAGTCATCCGGTAACTGGGCAATTGAACCTGGACGAAGATTGGCTCGGTGTCGCAAGACCCACTTGAGTGGACAAGCGAGGCGGTCTTCCAACTCGGTTGCCGAAACGGTGTCGCGATCACGCAGCAATGCAGGATCGACAGACCATAACGGCCGAACGGGCTGGGGTGGCTCGACTTCGGTCGATTCGGTCGCGAATGTGAACGGTTCGAGCGACGAGACGAGGTCCTGATTGATCAGGTTTTCCAGCACTGGAGTTTGCTCCAGTGTCCTGAAGGCAAGAATCGTTCTTACAGCCAGCCACACCGGGTGCCATCGCTGCTCAATATCCGAAGGCAGCGAAATGGCAAGCAGTGAGTTTTCGACAAGGCAAAGCCCGCGAGCCTCCGCTGTGCGGAGCGACGTGAGGGAATTGGTTCCGTCATCGACGTCAATTCCGCGACTACGCAAGGCTTCCAATTGATCGGTTGACCACCGGCATGCGGCAGCATCGCCCGTCCCGAGTCCGAGCCAAATCACTCGGTAGCAGGGATCGACGATCTCAGCGAGGGAACGTACCCGGATCGGGCCACCCGCCGCTTCGATAGCGCCGACCGCTTCCACACCGATCGATAACGCTTCCTCGATCAGTCGCGCCAACTGAGGTTCCCCCAGTTCGCTTCCCTGGCTCTCCGCGAGTTCTCCCAGTAGCGAGGCCTGACCGGCGGCGACGCGCAGAGCCCGGATCAGGGGAACCTGAGGTGCTTCGTCGGCCTCCATTGCAATCGCGAGACCAGTAGCCCACCTGGCGACAGACGCGCAGCGATCACGCACGAGTTTGGTGGAAATCCTGCTGTTCTGGTTCACACGTGTGCAGAACAGCCATTCGTTGAGCCGTTCACGGAGATTACCCTCCGGATCATTCTCGGCCGAACAAAGTTCTTCAAAACAGGCCTGCCACTCACTGCTCCCAAGTCCAGGCTCCACAGTCAATGCACTGGCCAACGCTGTCGCGGCTCGACGCGGTATCGGCCCCACAGGCAAAGTCAGAAAGTCGAGCAGGCTCTGCGGATCGACCGGCTGCCAGCACAGTGTGAGACTCAGCGGCAAAACCTGTAAGACCGGGTGTGCGGGAGAGCTTGCCGATGCCCCCATTGTCGGCAATCCATATCTCAGAAGGCATGCGTCGAGTTGCATCGCCAGTTGATCGTCTTCGCAAAGAATAACAGTCCGTTCCAATTGATCTCGTTTGTGAGCGAGGGTTGCGGCCACGAATTCGACCGCCGCTGTCTGACTGAGCGATTGGACGTACCGCAGGCTGGAGTCCGACTCAACCTTAGAAACCTTCCCACCACGCACGACACTCTGTGCAGCACACAGGGCCGTACCATCAGCGGCGGCCGGTGGAGAGTTGGTAAAGGTCTCCAGATTCAAGTGGGAGAACACCGCGTGCCATCGCTTTGGCCAGCGGTCAGCACCGTCCGTCAGGATGCATACGTGATCAGGAAGTCGCTGCCCATCCGCCAGAGCCTCCGCCACTCTGCTGATTCGCTCTGAAACACTGGGAAAGACCAACCTGCGTCCCTTCACAGCGCGGGCCATTTCACGCACGACATCGGGAAGTCCTTCTGCCTCAGTCTGGTCCCAGCCACTGATCAATAATTCATCGCGTCGGGACAGCAATTCGGATGCGGTGGCCCAACGATCATTGGCCATGCTCGTCGAGATTACAGCGTCCGGGATCGTATCCAGCGCCGCCGCGTATTCAGAGACGCAGCTTGCGCGATGATTTTCGACACATGGAAGCCCCAACTGCGTTTCCAGCCACCATAACAACGTCTCCGGACCGCCTCGCAGTTCATTGAATGTCGAAACTCCACACCTCGCCCGTAGCCGTCCAGGGGTGAGCCGAATCATGAGGCGCGGCGGCTGAATCGTCATTGTGCATCTACCGAAGGGCGTGTTCAGGCGGAAGGCTAAGAAGGCAGCTTGTTTCCGAATCACCTGGCTTTAAACACCGACCCTGATGCCTCGAAATTAGAGCCCACACCCGCGAAAAGATACACCGTAACGCGGCGAAAGGAAAGCATATCAACGATCCGACTCAGGCAACCCCAAACGGAGGCGAATTCAAATCTGAAGGGCATCGGCGGGCGTCCGGTCGTTTCTTCCTGTAGGCGAATCAACTGAAACTCATCCAATCCGCAACTATCTTCGTAGCCTATTGGCGTTCACATGGTCGCGATCCGGGCGGGTGGTTGAATTTGCTTGTTGTTTCCCGAGTTGATATTTTCGTGGTTGATGGCGGCTTCGTTCGTTGTGATATCTGAGTCCGCCCATTCTGCTCGCGCCAGCTTCTTCCGGTGGTGATGTTATGCTCGTGTCCATTCCCGCTGCATGCTCTTGGACGCCTGGCTTGAGCCGGTCGTTGTTACGGTTTGCGATGGTCGGCTGCTGTTTCACGGCGTTGTGGATTGCCAGGTCAGCATTCGCCATTGGGCAGCAGGTTGCGACGGGCCCGGCGGTTGTGTCCCCCGCTGACAGCGCTGCGACCGCAGAGACGCTGGTGACGCCACACTGGCTGTGGACTCTGGCCCCGGGCGATGTGCGCGGGGACGAACTTCGTGTGCAGCAGCAGTTCACGCTGCCGTCCGGCTGCTCCGGTGGCCTGCTGAAACTCGCGGCTGATTTCTGCACGGTTCGCGTTGTGGTGAATGACCAGGTGGTGGCGCGATGTGCTCCGTTCAGCCCCACACTGTCACTCGATATCCAGCACGTCCTGCAGGCCGGGGCCAACACCGTTCGAATTGAAGCCGAGGCAATTCCGGGCCCCGCGGGCGTCGCAGCCTCCATCACGGTGCTGGAGAAATCCGGAATGCGGCGCACCGTGTTGACGGATGACTCATGGAGTCTGCTGGAGGCCGCATCGATGACTCTGCAGGACCGCGGGCCAGTGCTGCCGGAATTGTGGGGAGCGGGGCAGCGGTCGATCGACTTGTCGGCGGCTGACAATTACGAGCAGTGGCGTCAGGCGTTGCGGACCGATTCCACCGCCGCCGCCAGTCCGCGGTCACCGCAATTCCAGTTGCCTCCCGGGACAGAACTGCAGTTGCTGAAAACCGCCACTCCCGAAGAAGGCTCATGGGTC